>JANWLE010000018.1 GCA_025451035.1 Solirubrobacteraceae bacterium | reverse complement strand
GGCGTCGAGAACGTCGAGTTCCGCAAGGGCTACATCGAGGCGATCCCGCTCCCGGACGCGAGCGTCGACGTGGTGATCTCCAACTGTGTGCTCAACCTCTCGGGCGACAAGCCACGGGTTCTACGCGAGGTCGCCCGGGTCCTGCGCCCGGGAGGACGATTCGCAATCTCCGACGTCATCGCCGACGAGAACATGGACGATGCCACGCGCGCAGACATGCAGCAGTGGACGGGCTGCATCGCCGGGGCTCTCACCAGCCAGGAGTTCGAGCGGGCACTCGCGGACGCGGGACTGACCGACGTTGAGATCCGCGAGACACACCGCGTTCATCCGCAGGCGACTTCGGCGATCATTCGCGCACGCAAGCGTCGGTGAAACGCCGTACCAGGCGTGGGAGCGACGCTAGCCGATCACGCACTCGCAGTAGGCCGCCGCGGCCCCGTCGTGGTCGAGGCTCATCGCCTGCAGCCGCGGTACGCCCGGAACGGCGCCGCTGTACGGCCCGCCCTCGGTTCCGAGCACGTCAGCGAGCAGTTTCTCCAGCATACGCCTCCTGGGCGACCAATCTTGTGCGGCCATTACCCGCGACTCGCCCGGGTAGGCGTCTAGTCTCTTGGCCGGGGCGCCTTCTGGTCGGGAAGCATCATGATCTCCTTGCCTGGGCGCGCGCGAGTTCGAGCTCGGCCTGTACGGCCGTGCGCTGGTTATCGATTTGCAGGCGTCGTTCGAGCACTGGAATCGACGCGGCCGGCTGACCATCCAGTAGCAGCGCCCTGCCGAGGTCATACAGAGCATACGTATAGGTCAGGCATGTTTCGCTGACTGGCTGTACACAGCTTTCGGCGCGCTCGCCGCTCGCCGCGACCGCCCGCGGGAGAATCTGGACGGCTTCGCCATATCGGCCTGCTAGCAGCATCTGGTGTCCGCGAGCCTCCAGTTCTCGAGCCGCCGCGCCAGACACCGCGATAGGGGCCTGGCGGCGAGCGGGCCTCGCCTTTTGCAGCCCACTCGCAGTGGCGGCAGAGAGAGGATGCCTGAGGTTATGGTGATGCGCGAGATGGCGGCCAGTCTGCCCTCCGGAAGCCAGAGCGATGAGGACAAGCGCGAATACCACACCCCCGACTGCCGTCAGCGCACCGAACGCCACCCAACGAACGCGGGCCTGATTGACGTGTTGCCGCTCGGCTGGGTCGAGGAGCGGAAACGAGGGTGCCACAGTGTCCGTTTGAGTCAAACGCGTGTTTGGCTGCTCCTGCAATGGTCGGTATTCGGCGCTCCAGCTTCGGCGAGTCAGGTCAACCGCGGCGCGCCCGGTGTCCGAGAGTCGCTTTACCGCGGCCTGGGTGGCCGGCGGAACGACACGAACCACCCAAGCAGCCACCGCCAGGACCACCTGCCAGCCACGACGCACACCCTCGCTGAAGGTACTTTCAATGCCAGCCCACCTTTGCTTACGCGCAGCGCCAGACCACGCGTGGCGCGGAGCCTTCTGCGCCACTGGCGGGTTGAGAATGCTCTGGGCATCAAAGTGACGGAGCAACCGCACACCAACGCCGCGGGCGCCGCCAAGCAGACAGCGTACGATCGGCACACCGGCCAACTCGAGCTCGGAGACCACGCTGGCCGGCAGTTCGATCCCGGCCTCCTGCAGCTCGGCGTAGCTCAGCGGTGCTCCATCGGCTTCGTACAGCATCTCCAATAGCGCTGCTTGTTGGGCCTCAAGCTCGGCGTGACCGGATCCCGCCGGTGTACCGCGGCCAACGTCACGCGTGGAAAAGATGCTCATGCTCATCGACTCGACCTCCAGGTCTGACCTCGGCACAAGCAATACCCAGTGCACCCACTCCCCCATGCACACGCAACAAAACTCACAAGAACCGCGCGCCGCGGAGATCACGTGATCACCCAACGATCATCGCCCGCATGACCTTCCGCTGCCTGGCATTGCCGTCAAGTACCTACGGCCCTGGCCGCCAGCAGGGCGACCATCGGGTGCGGGCCAAAAAGCGACTATCCCGAGAGCCCGAAAGACAGGCGGGAGGAGAAAGGTAGCTGTGGGTCGTGAACGGTCCAGCGTGCGCAAGGCGGGACCGTGGGTCAGTTCGTTCAGGCGCTGCTGAGGCGGCGGCGGTCGCTGTGCTGGACCAGCACCTGCTGCATGCCGTCCTCGAATGTCTCACAGCCGCTGCGCCTTGACTGGGCGCTGTACATAGCGATGTCCGCGTCGCAGAGGAGCTGCTCGGCTGAGCTGCCTGGCTGCCCGATCGCGACCCCAACGCTCGCCCTGATCTTGACCGGACCGGAAGGCTCTTGCATCGGGAACGGGTCCGCGAAGGCGCCGAGCAGGCGTTCAGCGAGTCTGGCGGGCGCTCTCTTCAGCGTATACCCCTCGCCTATCAGGACGAACTCGTCGCCGCCCAAGCGCCCCAGCGTGTCGTTGTCTCGCACGAGCCCGCGAAGTCGCTCGGCTACCGCGATGAGCAGGCGATCGCCGATCGTATGCCCCTGGGTGTCGTTGATGACCTTGAAGTCATCGAGGTCTATGAAAAACACGGCGACCATCCCGCCGTGACGCGCCGAGCGCACCAGCATCCGCTTGAGTCTGTCCATTATCAGCGAGCGATTGGCGACCTTGGTCAGCGGGTCATGGGTTGCGAGAAAGGCGAGCTCTTGCTGGCGATGGGCCAGCTCTGCCTGTGTGCGCTGATGTTCGGCGTCAAACAGCGCGCTGGTCTGAGCGAGCGCGTGGTCCACAGCGCCTTGGATCGCTGCGCAGGCAACCGTGAGCGCCTCCTCGCTGGCATGCAGCTCCGCGGCTGCTTCGTGAAGAACAAGCTGACACGCGTCGCGCCAATAGCGGCACCTCATCACAACCTCGCCGAGAGGCACGTTGCTCGAAGCCGCCAGTTGCGCGAACACGCGGGAGAACTCCTCGCCGGCCGCGGATGCGGCATCGATGGACTCGCCGGCCAGCCAGCGAGCGACGGCGGCTGTGGCGATGGCACCCAGCCGGATGAAGCTCTCCTGAGCCGCGTCCTCCAGCGGGTCCTGTCCTCTGCGCTGTCGCGTTCGGTTGGCGTGATCGACGACCGAACCGATCATTTCATCGGTGCAGTGCAGCAGGAAGAACCCGAGACGGCGGACCTCCGCCTGGGTGTCGCCGGAATCACCCGCGTGACGGGTGGAGCGACCTTGCGACTGGACGACTATGAGAGACCCCCCTACTTATACAGGTGTACGGCTTGATCGCCGCGAGAGGGCATCGGCATCCACTGTGACCCACTTGAGGGCTGCAATCGCGTGGTCGAAGCAGCCAAGCGATCGAGGCGCGCCCTCGCAGGGAAGAGCCATACGGGGACCCTGGAGCGAGACAGTTGGAATGATGTGTGGCCACACGAGAACCAAAGCGGGTCACAGAAAGCGGGGATCACCAGATGAGGGTTTCTACGGCACGGCTTGCGTTCACTGGCTTTCTGATGGCGACGGCTATCGCGACGACCACCGGCTGCGGCGGGACCGGTAAATCGGCGAACTCGACCTCCTCCTCCTCCTCCTCGGCGCCTGCCGGCAAGCTCGACGCTGCCGGGGAAATGCAGCCTCCCAAGCCGGCCCCCGAAATTGCCTTGCGGGACTCGCTTGGTCACCCCGTGCGCTTGTCCGAATACAGCGGGAAAGCGGTGTTCTTGACGTTCATCTACGACCACTGCCCGGATACCTGCCCCCTGATCGTCGATCACCTACGGCAGGCTCTGGCTCAGCTAGGTCCCCGCGCGCACGAGATCCAAGTCGTGGCCGTTTCGGTGGACCCCAAGGGCGACACACCGAAGACAGTGAACGCCTTCTTGGCGCGGCACGGGATGACTGGCCGCATGGAGTACCTAATCGGCTCGCGAAAAGAACTCGCGCCGGTCTGGAAGGCCTACGGCATCGCCTCTGAAGCAAGTCCCGAAAGCCGCGAGGTCTCACACACGGCGCTTGTGTATGGGGTCACCGGCAAAGGCGTTCTGCTCGCGCTGTACGACCAGGAGTTCAAGCCCGGCGAAATTGTGCATGACGGGAAGCTCCTGGCAGCGATGTGAGCGAACGTCACGCCACGCTGTTTGTCACCCAGAGCAGCGGGCCGTTCGAGGCGGATGCGGCGGCGTTTGAGACCGGGCTGATTACCCCTCTGGCCTGGCCCCGGGTAGCAGTCAGACATACCGCTCGTATCGAAGCCTCCAACCGTCACGCCTTCGGGAGCACCGCGGCATCACCTGAGCAAGCGAGCTGACATGCCCTGCCCTGTTATGGCACCACTACCGCCCGCCCGTCTATCTCGCCGTGCTCCAGGCGCTCGTAAGCGGTGCGTGCGTCGGTCAGACTAAATCGCTCGATGTGCGCGAATATCAGCCCCGCGCGGGCTAGGGCAATGACCTCCGCCAGCTCAGCCCGAGTTCCCCAGAATGGGATCTCGAGCGACACCTGAAACGGGATCGTGGGCGCGATGCCCACTTGCAATGGCAGGGTGCCGCCGCCCAGCCCAACGAGCGTAAGGCGCCCCCCGGTCGAGACGACCGCCGCCCCCAAAGCCAGCGTCTCGTCGAGGCAGACGAAGTCGAGCACGACATCCGCTCCACCCGGCGCGGGACCCACCAGGTCGCGAATCTCGGCCTGCGCCTGTCCACCGGAGCGGACCGTCTCGTGTGCCCCGATGTCACGCGCGAGCGCGAGATGGCGTTGCTCGACGTCAACCGCGATTATCCGTGCCGCGGTCGTCGCGGCGAGGATCTGGATCGCCATGTGGCCAAGCCCCCCGATCCCGATCACGACGCACGTCGAGCCTGGGGTAAGCGCGTCGCGGTTGATCGCGATCGCGTGGTAGGGAGTCAAGCCTGCGTCGGTGAGCGGCGCTGCCTGTGCGACGTCTAGATCACCGATCGGTATGAGCTGGCGCGCCGGCACACTCAGGAATGGAGCCATTCCACCATCCCTGCCGATGCCGATCCCGCTGGGCGGCACGTTGCGACACTCGTTGTCGCGACCGGCCAAGCATGCCCGGCAGCGCCCGCAGGCGAGGATGCCGTAGATCGCGACTGGCTCTCCCTGCTCGAACCCGCCGACGCCAGCGCCCAGCGCGTGCACCCAGCCCGCGTTCTCGTGCCCGAGGGTGAACGGGACCGGGAACGCGCTCAACGCCTCCGCCGGTGCCTGCATCAGGTGCAAATCAGAGTGACAGGCCCCGGCGGCCCCGACCTGGACGAGCACCTCGCCGGGCCCCGGTTGCGGCTCGGGGACCTCGCGCAGCTCGGTGGTCTGCGCGGCTGTGAGCTGAAAGGCGCGCATGACTCTGACCTCCAGTGTTTGCTTAGCGCCGGGCGTGGGTCTGCCCTCAGGCCATCCTCCTACTCGCACACGAGGGGTCGCATCCGTAGCTCACCACACGGGCAGACCGCTAGAACCCGTCCCTGTCGACAACGGCTCGAGCGATCGGCAGGACGCCGCTCGAGCAAGAGCGCGCTGCCGCCCGGACTGTCAGTGCCTGGCGCCGAAGGCCGCAGCCAGGACGGAGCGACACTTGGCGGTCGCGCTCTTGAACTCTGGGCTGGCCGTGTTGATCCCCTTCGTGCTGAACACCGGGCCTTTGCCAGTCGTATTCGGGGGCGGCACGTTCACGCCGTTCTGACGCAGGCAAGCAGCGTAGGTCGCCAGTGCCTGCCTGAAAGCGGGGCTGCTCACACGGCGAAAGCCGGGGCCGCCTGCGCCCCCGAAGCG
The DNA here is from genome assembly GCA_025451035.1 of Solirubrobacteraceae bacterium. GTDB lineage: Bacteria > Actinomycetota > Thermoleophilia > Solirubrobacterales > Solirubrobacteraceae > Palsa-744. Next base: position 48,996 of record JANWLE010000018.1, on the reverse strand, counting down.
TCCACCGCCACACTTCTTGAACACGGCCTGCAGCTGGGCCCGCGTCACTCCCTTGGGCAGTCGTCCGCCCGCGAGCGCTCCGAAGAAGCCACCGGCCGGACGACCGTTCCCACTCGAGGGCGCCGGCACCGGGATGCCGTTCTTCTGCAGGCATTCGCGCATCGCCGAGATCCGCGGGCGAGCCGCACGAAACGCCGTCCCGTTGCCCGGGGCGCCGCTCGTCGAAGTCGCGGCGCTCGTGGCAGCCGCATTTGACTGCGAGGTGGTGCTCACCGAAGAGCCGCCACACGCGGCGAGGCCAAGCACTGCGGCTACCAACACAGCCACGACACCTGCCGCCGGTGTGCGCAGGGCGTTTCTCATATGAGGCATCTAGCTCCTTTGTGCTCTCGATTTGCCTATCAACTCTCACACGTCCAGGGCCTCAAGGCGCTGGCTATGGTCGCGGGCCCTCACTTCCCAAACAGAGCCTGTTCGCCGCCAGGCGCGCCACCACCTGCTCCGCGCGAGGCTCCTTCAGAGCCAGCGCCCCGCGCCGCCCCGAAGCCGCCGCCGCCGAGCAGCGCGCCCAAACCGCCGCCCCCGCCGCCGGCTTCGCTCACACGGATCGTTTCCGCGCTGACCGAGCCGTTGGCGCCAGGGCTCCCGGCGACGATCACCGTTTCACCCGGATGGATGCCCTTGACGTCGGACTTCACGGTCTTGGTGACGGTGGATGCGGCGGAGGTGAGCACCTTCACCGTGTTGCCTTCGGCGTTCGCCACATACAGCGTGCTGCCCGACACATACGCAACCTGACCGAACGTTGCGCCCGCGGCGCCGCTCGCGCCACCACCGCCACCCCCGAGGAATCCGCCCGCCCCAGTGTGAGCCGTGGCGGCGCCGCTCGCTGCCGATCGCAAGGCCGCAAAGCGCGAAGCCAAGCCGGACGTGGAGCTCGACCCGCCCGAGGAGCTCTGGCCCTTCTCCACGAGCACCCCGCCGATGAAACCGCACGCGGTCAGCAGCACGCCGATCAGTCCGAGCGCTGCCCGATTGGCTCCCACTCCCATCAGGCGCCGCCTCGGCCGGCGGGGAAGCTCAGGCTGGGTCGGCGGCTGCGGCCAGTCCCCGCGCTGCTCGTCGAGGTCCTCTTCATGGTCACGAGCGTAGGCGGAGTTTTGCGCCTCGGCCTCCGTCGGCTCGGTGGGGTCGTCGTGGATTGCAGACTGCTCTTCTGACATGGCGGTTTCCTTGCGATTCACTCGAAGCGCAACGCTTCGATCGGTCTGAGGGAGGCGGCGCGAGCGGCGGGATAGGTGCCGAAGAACAGCCCCGAAAGGGCTGCCGCGCCGAAAGCCAGGAAGATCGACCAGAGCGCGACTTCAGGGTGTACGCCGGCGATTTCAAACTGACTGCCGATCACTCCCACGAGCACTCCTACGAGGCCGCCAATGAGCGACACCAGCACAGCCTCCGTTAGGAATTGGGTGAGGATGTCGCTCCGTCTGGCGCCGATCGCCTTGCGGATGCCGATCTCGCGGGTGCGCTCGGTAACGCTCACGAGCATGATGTTCATCACGCCGATCCCGCCCACGAGCAGGGAGATCGCGGCGACCTCGCCCAACAGCGTCGTGAACACGCTGCTCGTGGAGCTCGAGGTTTCAAGCAGCGACCCCTGGTTGAGCACCTGGAAGCCCGGTTCGGCGGTGTCCTTGATTTTGTGGCGTTCCTCGATGATCGTGCTCACCTCAGCTTCAGCCGCGTCGAGCGCCGACTGCGACTTGGCTTGCACCGTGATCGAGTTCACCGGTCCGGCGCCGCTCAACGTGCTCTGCACGGTAGTAAGGGGCGCCATCACAACATCGTCCTCGTTGGTGACGCCGCTCGTTCCCTTGGACGCGAGCACGCCCACCACTTCGAAGTTGCCGCCGTTCACCTTGATGTTCTGCCCCACCGCGCTCTGGCCCGAGAACAGTTCCGCGAGCACGGTCTGGCCGATCACCACCACGCGCCTGTGCTCGGTGACGTCCGCTGCGGTGAACGAGGCGCCTTCGACGATCTTGTAGCTGTGGGCTTCCAGATAGGAGGGTGTGGTTCCCACAAACGAGCTCGGTTCGTAACTGGAGCTGGCGAACACCAGTTTCACCGAGCCGGCATTCACTACCGGCGAGGCGCTCTTCACGTCCGGGGCGAGGCTTTGGCTCTGTAGGGCTTCAGCGTCCTGCTTGGTGAGCGACACGCTCGTGGCGGCGCTCCCGCCCGCGCCGCCCCCTATGCGTCCACCAAGCCGAAAGCCGCCGCCGGTGGGCATCACGATGAGCACGTTCGTGCCAAGGCTCTGGATGCGCGACTCAACGGCCTTGGAAGAGCCGTTGCCGACGGCGATGAGCACGATCACCGACGCCACCCCGATTGTCATCCCAAGTATCGTCAGTCCCGAACGTGGCCTGTTGGTGACGATGCCGCCCCACGCGACGCGCAGCGTGCCCAGCCCGATCACGACGGTCCCTCCACGATGCCCGCGCCGGCCGGCTGACGGTGCGCCGACTTCTGGGCATGGAGCGCGGGCGGACGGTCAAACACCCCGAGCGTACGCGTGTCCCCCACGATCTCCCCGTCTGAGAGGCGGATCACGCGCTTGGTTTGGTCGGCGACATCCGGCTCGTGGGTGATGAGCACCACGGTCCGACCTTCTTCGTTGAGGTGGGCGAAGATGCGCAACACGTCCTCGGTTGAGTGCGAGTCGAGATTGCCCGTCGGCTCGTCGGCGAGAATCAGCGACGGGTTGGTGACGATCGCCCGCGCCACCGCCACGCGCTGCTGCTGGCCACCCGAGAGCTCGGAGGGCTGGTGGTGTAGGCGGTTTGCCATGCCCATCGAGTCCAGCGCCGCTTCGGCGCGACGACGGCGCTCCGTGCGGTGCAAGCCGGCGTAGGCAAGCGGCAGCTCCACGTTGTCGAGGGCGCTCGTGCGCGGCACGAGGTTGAAGCTCTGGAACACAAACCCGATCTTGCGGTTGCGCAGGTCGGCGAGATCGTCCTCGTCCATCTCACCCACGTCGACGCCGTCGATCTCGTAGCGCCCGCGCGTGGGCACGTCCAAGCAGCCGAGGATGTTCATGAGCGTGCTCTTGCCGCTGCCCGAGCTGCCCATGATCCCCACCAGGTCACCCGCGTCGATGCGCAACGACACGCCGCGCAACGCGTGCACCTGGATCTGTCCGAGCCGGAAGGTCTTCGAGACGTCGTGCACCTGGATGACAGGCGCCCGACGCATCAGCCACCGCCCCTGAAGAACACCGCGCCGCCGCCGGCAAGGCCCCCGCCCGTGCCGCCACCGAAGCGACTGGCGAGCCGGGAGGTGAGGCTCGTGCTCGATCTCGTGCTGGTGGCGGCGGGCAGCACCACCGTTTCGCCCGCCCTCAAGCCGCTTATGACGATCGTGGAGCTGTTGCCCGCCAGTCCGCTCACCACGCCCCGGCGCGTTTGCTTGCCTGCGCTCAACACTGTCACCGAGCCCGCCGTGATGGCGCTCGTGGGGATGTTCACGCCTTCGGCCTGCTTCACCACGACTTCCGCGGTGGCGCTCATGCCGGGCTTCACGCCCGCGTCCATCTGGTCGAGCTGGAAGGTCACGTCGTAGCTCACCACGCCGCTGCTGCTGGTGGAGAGCGTGGCGACTTCGCTCACATGCGCCGCGAGCTTACGTCCTTCCAGCGCTTCTACGGTCACGGTGGCGAACTGACCGACCTTCACACTCGAGATTTCCGATTCGCTGAGCGGCGCCACGAGCCGCATCGAGGAGAGGTCGGCGAGCACGGCAAACGGCGAGCTCGACGACCCCGTGGATCCCGACCCGCTCGAGCCCGCGCCCGCGGAGCCGCTGCCCGAACGGCTGGAGGCGCCGCTTGACGCCGACCCGCCCGAGCCGCTGGACGCGCTTGAAGAGCTGCTCGAAGATCTCGTGGTACCGCTCGCCGACACAACTTCACCCACCTGCCCGGCGAGCGAAACGATCGTGCCGTCTTGCGGCGCGTAGAGCCTCGTGTCGGCAAGCGCCTCTTCCTCGGTCCTCACGGTGAGCGCGTCGCTTTTCACGGCGGCCCGCGCGGAGGCGAGGTTGGCTTCGCGCGTCGCGGCGCTCACAGTGACTTTCGCTGCGGCGTTTGAACCTTCGCTTTCCGCCGTTTCGCCCGCGGATTGGGAGGAGGTCTTGTTGTTGGGTCTGGGAGCAGTCTTTTGCGCGGCGCTGTTTGCCCCCACCGTCGTGGCGCTTGGGGTGGTGGCGTCTCGCACTGATGCCGTCGCGGCGACGGCGGCGCCCCCCGAGCCCGAGCCATCGCCGCTGGTTTCCTCTTCCTTGGCGAGCTTGGCTTCGGCCGCCTGCAGGCTCGCGCGGGCCTGTTCGAGCGTCACTTCGGCGTTTGAGGGGTCGAGTTCGGCGAGCAGGCGCCCCTCGGTGACATACTCGCCCTGGGTCACGAATACGCGGGTAACCGTGCCGCTCGTCTTGAAACCGAGGTTGAGCTGGCTGGCGGGCTGCAGGTTGCCGCTGCCAGACACGGTCGCCTGCACCACGCCCTCGGCCGCCTTGGCCGTACGTGTGACGGTGGACTGGCCGCCCGCGACAGGACCGACGAGCAGGATCGCCGCCGTGATCGCGCCTATACAGAGCGCGCCGAGCGCGATGTTCAGCCACCTGGGCGTTCCCACACGATTAGCCGCCATGCGCTGGCGATCATGGCTCGGTCGATCAAGAAGTTCATAAGAAACGGCGTTCTTATGAGATTCTTCGCCGCACTGCAGCGTTTTGGGCCGACAATCTTGAGCATGAGGGCATCGCTATGAGCGCCTCCGGCGCGCTCAGGCGCTCCGGAGACGCCGTCGCGGCCGGCGCGCCGGCGCGCAACCTCGTGGTCGACGACGAGCCTGCCGTACGCCAGGCGCTCACGCGCGCGCTAGCGCTCGAGCGCTACGAGGTGACGCTTGCCCGCGACGCACCGGAGGCCGAGGCGGCCCTGGGCGCACGCGCCTATGACGTGATCCTGCTCGATGTCTTGATGCCGGGCGTCAGCGGGCTCGAGTTGTGCCGGCATCTGCGTGAGCGTGGCGACCGGACGCCCGTGCTGATGCTGACCGCACGCGAGACCATCGACGATCGTGTGGCGGGGCTCGACGCGGGCGCCGACGACTATCTCGTCAAGCCGTTCGCGTTGCGGGAGCTGATGGCGCGGGTGCGCGCGCTGCTGCGGCGCCGTGGCGAGGAGCCGGGCGAGGAGGTGCTCCGCCACGGCGATTTGACCCTCGACCCCTCGAGCTATGAGGTACGCCGCGGCGAGCGTGAGCTGACCCTGACCCGCACAGAGTTCCGCCTGCTGGAACTCTTTCTGCGCCACCCACGCCAGGTGCTGACGAGATCGATGATCTTCGAGCACGTGTGGGGGTACGACTTCGGGGCTAGCTCAAACGCGCTCGGCGTCTACATCGGCTATTTGCGCCGCAAGGTCGAGGCCGGTGGCGAGCCCCGTCTGCTTCACACCGTGAGGGGTGTGGGCTACGTGCTTCGCGAACGATGACCTTTCGCCACAGGATCACATTGGTAGCCACCGCGGCGGTCGCGGTCGCTGTGCTGGTCGCCTCCGCCCTGACGTACCTGCTCGTCTCAGACCAGCTTCACCGTCAAATCGACAGCTCGCTGCGCGACACCGCGAGCGGGCTGCAGCGGGCTCTCCTCGCGCACCGCCCGGGCGCCCCGACGGTGCTGGCGCTACCCGCCGGCGTGCCCGAGGGCCAGCTTCGCCGCATCCTGCTGTTCGGAGCCCACCCAGATAATGCGGCGCGAGATCAGCGCTTCGGCCGGCTGGTGCTGCGCACGCCGAAGAACTCGCTCGGGCAGGACCGCGGCGTGATCCAGGTGCTCTCAGCCAACGGCCAGGTGTTGGTCTCACCGGAGGGCGCCGCCGGAACGCTGCCGATCGACGGGCGTGCACGCGCGCTTGCGATCAGGGGCGGTCACAGCTACTTCTCTGAAACCCACATCGGCTCAGACCACCTACGCGTCCTCACCGTCGCACTCACTGGCAACACGCCCGCGCGCGCGGTCCAGATCGCGCGCTCGCTGAACGAGATCGACCATACCCTCTCGAATCTGCGTCTCATCCTGGCCATCGTCGCCCTCGGCGGGATCGCCGTTGCGGCGCTGCTGGGGCAGCTGGTGAGCCGCGCCGCGATCGCCCCTGTCAGGCGCCTGACCGAGGCGGCCGAGCACGTCGCCCTAACACAGAGCCTCGAGCGGCGCATACCCACTGGCGGAGGCGGCGAGCTGAGCCGGCTGGCCGTCAGCTTCAACGCGATGCTCGACGCGCTGGAGCGCTCGATGCAGGCGCTCGACTCCTCGGTGCAGGCGCAACGCCAGTTGGTGGCAGACGCGTCACACGAGCTGCGCACGCCGATCACCAGCGTGCGCGCCAACATCGAGGTGCTGCAGCAGTCACCGGGGTTGCCTGCGAACGAGCGTGAGCGAATCCTGTCCGACGTGGTCGAGCAGCTCGAGGAGCTGACGGTCCTGATCAACGACGTGATCGAGCTGGCACGCGGCGATGAGCCATCGCCGGCACTAGAGGAGGTCCGCTTCGATCAGATCGTCGAGGAGGCGATACGCAAGGCCGAGACGCGCGCACCACAGATCCGTATCGAGAGGGACCTCGGGGGGACGCTGGTCGCGGCGGATCCCGCGCGACTGGCCCGCGCGGTCAACAACCTGCTTGACAACGCGTTGAAGTTCGCTCCACCCGATCGGCCGATAGAGGTGTCGCTGCGCGGCGGCGAGCTCGTCGTGCGTGACCACGGGCCGGGAATCGCCGACACCGATCTCCCGCACGTGTTCGACCGCTTCTACCGCGGTCAGAGTGCGCGCGCGCTTCCCGGCAGCGGGCTGGGTCTGGCAATCGTCCGACAGGTCTCACAGGCGCACGGTGGCAGTGTGAGCGCCGAGCGGGCACCAGGGGGAGGCGCGCTTCTGCGGCTACGCCTGCCTTTGGCGGCGGATAGCGAGGGCTTGCCGGCGGGCGATGACACGACGCGAGAGCCCGCGGCCCCCGCCCTCTGACGGGCCGCCACAAGAAGGGCCTCGACCGACTGCCGGGCTTGACCACGCGTGCGTGAGAGATCATGGTGCTGGGGTGAGCATTCCCCCGACCGGACGCGGCGGGCGCGCACGCCGGAGCCCCGGGCTCGGTCGGCAAGCCGCACGCTGTGACCTCCAGCAACAGCCTGCCGGTGGGCGAACGGGCGGGCGCTAGCCGTGACCGAGCAGCCCCCCGTCGGCCTCTATTTTCGCGATCCGTCGTGCCTGGAGCACGACCCCCGCGTGTTGATGCCTGCTCATCCGGATACCCCGGAGCGGCTGCTGGCGATCGAGCGAACGCTAGCCGCGCGGGATTGGCTCGGGTTTGAGCTTCGAGGCGCCCCCGCCGCGAGCGAGCGGGAGCTCGAGCTCGTCCACACGCCTGCCCACATCGCGAAGATCAGGGAGATCTCGCTCGCAGGCGGAGGTGCGATCGACGCCGATACGTTCCTCGGAGAACCCTCCTACCGCGCGGCGTTGCACGCCGCTGGTGGCGCGTGCGCGATGGTCCGGGCGTTGATGGGTGGCGAGGCGAGGGTTGCGTTTTGTGGTGTGCGCCCGTCGGGCCACCACGCCGAGCCGGACCGCGCGATGGGGTTCTGCTTGTTCAACAACGCGGCGATCGCCGCGCAGCTAGCGATCTCTGAGCTAGACGCCGAGCGCGTGCTCATCTTCGACTGGGATGTCCACCACGGCAACGGGACAGCCGAGGCGTTTCGCTACCGCTCAGACGTCCTGTACGCGAGCATCCATCAGGCCGGGATCTATCCTGGCACCGGCGCGCTCAGCGACGTCGGCTCGGGTCCCGGCGAGGGTTTCACGATCAATCTTCCGGTTCCCGCCGGCTCCGAGGAGGATCTCTGGCTGTCGCTACTCGAGCACATCATCGTGCCCGCGGCACGCGCCTTCGACCCCGATCTGGTGCTGCTCTCCGCCGGCTTTGACGCACACCGCGATGACCCCCTCGCGGGCTGCCGCCTGCTGGCAGAGTCCTTCGCCCAGATGACTCGCCACTTGCGCGATCTCGCAAGCGAGCTGAACGCGCCGCTGGGAATGGTCCTCGAGGGCGGCTACGAACCGCGTGCGCTGGCCGAGTCGGTGACACAGACACTCACCGCGCTAGGCGACTCCGCGCCCGCCCGCTCGGCCGCGCCGGAGGGGCTGCTCACCTCCCGTGCGGCGGCGCAGATCGCGCACTACTGGCCGCTTTAGGCCGATACAGGTACGGATTGGTGGTTTCTACGGACGCGCCCGCCGAGAGCCGAACATAGGGTTCTGGCCGTCCAGACCGAACGGTAGTCTGGCACCCCACGCTTGGCTACACACCAGGAGGCGAGCTTGTGAACGTGATCGGCGCCGTTTTCAACCTCAACAACCCGGCACACGTCGTGCACTGGCACTTCTTCCAGATGTCGGTGTCGAACATCATCGTGATCGTGGCGATGCTGGCCGTGTTCGCGCTTGCGATCCTGCTGCCCTTCCCCGGCGCGGCTCGCAGACAGGCGGCGCGTGAAGGTAGGGCCGAGCGATGAGCGTCGCCGCGACACCGGGCAAGCGCTCGTGGACCGTCCGCACCCGCGAAGCGGCGGTTGGCGCGCTGCCGCCAGAGAAGCTGCTGCCCGACGGGCAACCCACCTACGTGGACTCGTGGATCTACGTGTTCGGCGTGGCTACGCTCGCCGCGCTGATCGTGATCGTGGGGTCGGGGATGATCCTCGGCCTGAAGGGGCCCGCCTGGTGGCACGACACCGGGGTCGGGCACTTCTTCAACTCGATCCACCTGTGGGCGGTGGAGCTGTTCTTCTTCACGATGGTCGTGCACCTGTGGGGCAAGTACTGGATGGCCGCCTGGCGCGGTGGGCGCGCGCGCGTGTGGATGACGGGAGCGGTCACGTTCCTCGTTGCCATCCCGACGGCGCTCACCGGGTACGTCTCACAGCAGAACTTCGACGCGCAGTGGATCTCCACGCAGGCGAAGGACGCGATGAACTCGATCGGCGCGGGCGCTTTCTTCAACGTGACCAACTTCGGGCAGATGTACAGCTGGCACGTCCTGCTGTTCCCTGTCGCTGTCGTGGCGCTCGTCGCGGGCCACGTGCTGCTCGTGCGCCGCCACGGGGTGGTGCCGCCGTTCGAGCTCGCCGAACGCGCGCCAGCGGCGCCCGCGGGGAGCGCTTCACCCCCCGGCCCCGCATCCGGTGCGCCGCCACCGGCCGGACCGCCGTCGGAGGCCCCCCCATCGGGTGGAGCGCAGCCCGGCCGCCAGGGAGAGCCCTCATGACCCGCTACACCGGGCAGACACGGGATTGGAAAGGCCCCTACGCGGCCTACGACCTGGTCAAGGAGCTGTGCATAGCGCTCGGCGTGATCACGCTGCTTGCGGTGGTGCTGACGGTCCTTCTCTCCTCCCCTGACGAGAAGCCGAGCACGATCGCGCAGTGGTCGACGGCGACGCCCGCGGACTTCGAGAGCACCGCCGTGAGCGAGCTCGACGGGACGAGCGGCATCGCCGGATACGGCCCCCCCTACAACCACGCCGCCGAAGGCCAGCACGCGGCGTTCCTCAAACCACAGGAATGGCTCGGCGTCAGCCACCCCATCGACACGCCGAGCGCCTACGTGTTCGAACCGCTGGCGACTATCGCCAACGATCCGGCGCTGCAGAGCGCAATCGCCACTTACAAGGGAGCCTCCGCCAGCCAGCAGAAGGCCTGGAGCGAAGCGTACGCAAAGGCCTTGGAAAACGCCACGGTAGCCGCCAACGGGACGCTAAGGGTGGCGGCCGGCGCGTACGGGCCGGTGCCGGCGATGATGAACGCCCTGCTCGGCCTCGCCCAGACCGGGGGCCTCGAAGGCAACCTGCTGCGCAGCAACCAGTTCTTCCAGACCGACTACACCAAGCCGCTCTTGTTCATGGCCGACGGGAAACTGCTCGAAGGACGCGCTGAATCCGAGCATCTGCTCGGCGACCAGTGGGGAATGATGAACGAGACCGGCTCCTACCCCGGTCAGTCGTGGCTGTGGCTATACACGTTCTGGTATCAGATCGAACCCTTCAAGAACTCCGAAAACGCCGACATCCTCGTCGTGCTCGTGATGACGCTCCTGAGCATCGCGTTCGTGTGCATCCCGTTCATCCCGGGAGTGCGCTCAATCCCGCGCTGGATACCCGTCCACCGTCTCATCTGGCGCGAGCACTACAGCCGCCTGCGCTAGCTCGCTCAGGCGCAGACGAGTTTCAGGTCGCGTCTCACGCGTATCGGCGCGACGCTGCAGCCGGTGTCGGCGGTGCCGAGGTCACGCACGGTCCAGCGCCCGCCACGGTGCTCGAGCACCACCAGCGCGTCATCGCCCCGACCGCTGCATGGGTAGATCCGCGCCCGCGCCCAGGGCCCCGCACTCGAGACGAGGATGCCGCGCACACTGAAGCAGCGAACCGCGCCGCGCGCCGGCGAGCGGTGGACCGCGCGGGAGATCGCGGCGGCCTCTTTGCTGTTCGGGGAACGATGCGCGCTCGCGACAGCGCCCACCACGCTGAAGAGCAGCGCGAGCGCCGTCGCGCCAATCGCCGCCAAGCGCCGCGCAGAGACCGCCACAGGGATCATCCAGTTCCTTTTCGCTGACGGGCCAAAGCGCGATTGTCGAGGACCCGTGGACCGAGGGCATCCGCTGAGCCCCGGCGAGCCGCGTGAGAAACTACGCGGTCATCTGGCGGTGAAGAGCGGACTTGTCAGCCGCTGTGGTCGCCGCCGGCCTTGATCAGGCCACGCTCGAGCGCGTACCCGACGAGCTCCGCTCGGGTGGACAGCCTCAGCTTCTGCTGGATGTGCGAACGGTGTGTCTCGACTGTTCGCACGGACAGGTACAGCTGCTCTGCGATCTCCGCGTTGGTGTGCCCGAGCGCGATCAGCCTCAGCACGTCGACCTCCCGGTCTGAGAGGTCATCGGGTGGTCCCGGCGGCGGCTCCGCCGCGATCCGTGCGCCCAGTCGCGGATTCAGGTAGCTCTCGCCGGCGGCGGCGCGCCGCACCGCTTCAACAAGCTCGTCGTCGGCGGCCTCCTTGAGCACGTAGCCAAGGGCTCCCGCGCTGAGCGCCTCACGCGCGAACGCCGGCTCCTGCTGCATCGTGAGCACCACGATCTGGGTGTCGGGTGATTCCTTGCGGATCGCGGGGATCGCCTCCAGGCTCGAGCCTCCAGGCATGTTCAGGTCGAGGATCAGCACCTTCGGGTGGTGGCCGCGCACATAGCGTCTGGCGCTGTCGACGTCGCTCGCCTCAGCGACGACCTCGAAGTCCCCCTCGCTGTCGAGCAGCATCCTCAGGCCACTGCGCACGACGGCGTGGTCGTCCGCGAGGATGATCCGAATCGAGTTACCGACGTCCTCGGTCTGGGCACCGTCGTCGGCGGGGTTAGTGCTTTGGTCTGTCGTCACTGGAAAGTACCGACTATTCTCATTTGAGCGTTGAGCCGAGCCGAGGCCATAGAGCACGATACAGGACACACGTTGACCAGTAGCGGCCCATGCTGCTTGCGAGCGGCGAGTGGCGAGCGCCCCGGGACCCTCTTTCAGGCATACGCCCGCGGCGGCTTGGCGCTGGCGAGACGATGAACCGCGCCACGTTCCTCGACGAGCTCGCCCTGCAGCGCCCGGTGGTCCAGGCCGGCATGGCCGGCGGCGTCGATCGCGGCGAGCTGGCCGGAGCGGTTTCTGCCGCGGGGGGTCTCGGCACTGTCGGCATGATGGGGGTCTCCGCGTTCGCGCAGGCGCTCGCGGACGCCCGCAGGCGCGCCGGGGCGCGTCCGGTCGCGGCAAACCTGCTCGTGCCTTTCATCCGCCGCGGCCACGTCGAGCGCGCCGCAGATGACGCGGCGCTCACCGTGTTGCACGGCGGCATCTCGCGGCGCTGGACGAGCGCGCTGCGCCAGCGAGGCGCGAGGGTGCTCATCACTGTCGGCACCCGCGAGCAGGCGATTCGGGCGATCGCCGCCGGCGCGAATGGCCTAGTCGTGCAAGGAATCGAGGCCGGTGGACACCTCGTCGGCACCGAGCCCGTCACCTCGGCGCTGCCACGGATCCTCGAAGTCGCGGGCGAGCTGCCGGTGCTTGCCGCCGGCGGTGTCGCCGAAGCAGCCGATGTCCGCCGCCTGCTCGATCTCGGCGCGGTCGCCGCGATCGCCGGGACACGCTTTCTGCTCACCGAAGAGTCAGCGGCTCACCCGCAGTACAAGCGCCGTGTGATGGGCTCCCAACAGACGCTCGCAACACAGCTGTTCGGCCTCGGCTGGCCGCTGCTTCACCGCGTCGTGCCGAATCAGGCGACCGAACGCTGGTGCGCTAGAAGCGAGCTCGGCCCCGTGTACGCGAGGTTGCTGGCGCGAGCAAGCGCACCCATCGGCCGGCTCGCGCCGCTTGAGGCTATGGGCAGCCTCGCCGCATGGCAGCGTCCCGCGCTGCCGCTATTCAGCCCCGCCCTGCCGCTGGCAGGGATGCCCGACAGCGCCGTCGAGCGCACCGCGCTGTATGCCGGGGAGACAGCGAGACGGCTGCAGGACATCATCCCCGCCGAGGAGGCAGTGCTACGGCTGACGCCGTGAGCGGGTAGACAAACGACATGGCCGGATCGCTAGATATCCAGGTGAAGCGGGTCCAGCAACCGGCGAGCGCCGACGATGGGCGTCGCGTGCTCATCGACCGGCTCTGGCCACGTGGCGTCAGCAAGGACCGCGCGCAACTGGACGAGTGGACGCGGGAGCTCGCGCCTTCCGATGAGCTACGCCGCTGGTTTGATCACCGCCCCGAGCGCTTCGAGGAGTTCAGGCGCCGCTACATGGCGGAGCTGCGCGATCAGCGACAGACCCTTTCGCGGCTGCGCCGAACCGCGCGCGAGGGACGCTTGACGATCCTCTACGGCGCCCGCGACACCGAGCACAACAACGCAGTGGTGCTCGCGAGCGTGCTGCGCGCCGGCCTGCGCTGACTCGCTGGCTGGCCGCGTGCACGGCCGCCGATGGTGGTCCAGCCTACTTGCCGCGCTGGTTCGCTAACTCCCCTTTTGGATGCAGAAAGGATCCTCAAGTTGACTAGGTGATGCTAAATATGCCGTTATGCAGCGCACCACTGTGTCCCTTCCCGATGACCTCGCCCAGGCACTCGACCGAGAGGCGCGGAGACGGCACACGTCGGCGTCCGAGGTCACGCGCGCCGCACTCGCCCAGCACCTCGGCCTAGCCCAGGTGCTAGCGGTATGGGTGAGCGAGGCTCCAAGTACTACGCTTGCTTAGCGGCATGACGACGGGCGTAAAGCTTCTCGCGGATAGTCATCGCTCCAGGATGACCCTTTCCCGGCCATGGCGCGAGCATCAGTAGAAGCCGCGTATCTTCAGAAGCAACCACCTCGTGCCGCTCACCCGGAGCGAACTCGACCAACAGCCCGCCTCCACCACGAACCAGCCCTCCGGAGGCAGTGCTCACCTCGACCTCACCCCGCACCACTACAAGCCACGCGTGCTCGTGAACCTCATGGTCTGAGAGGCTCTCGCCACTAGCCAGGTCGAGCACGATTACACGAGCCGCAGCGCAGGTGGAGAGAATCTCAGGCAGTCGTGGCTTGAGGTTAATCGCGTTCAACTCCCAGCTTTGCATCGCAACCTCTTTCTTCAGCCTCAGCGACGAAGTAGCCAAAGCATGCCAGATGACGTCACGCGTTCGCCGAGCGCCACGCCCGCTCATCGCGAGCCCTCGCGATATCCCCGCGTACCCCAGACAGGATGCTGTTGGCGGCAAGCTCGTGCGCCGGCCCGAAGCCCGAAACGATGGATGCTCGAAGGGTACACATGGGGCTACCTGCCAAGCATCGAGCGTTCCGTGACTGGAGCCTCTCGCCGCGGCCGCGATTCATAGGCTCGACCCTGGCGCGAGCTTCTCGAGTCGCTCACCCGATAAGGCGACCGGCCCCTAGCAGCAGCCGAGCCTCGCCTTCCTGCTCAAGCTCTTTCCCGCGAGCCGCGAGAACCCGCTACCCCGACGGTGCCCGCCTGGCGAGACGGAACTCAACAGCGAGCGCTCACTGGTGCTGCAGCCACTCGCCGGTGCCTGAGAGCTCGGTGGCACTGATCTCTGCGTGCTGGGCAGCCCGGGGCAGCACCAGCAGGGCGCAGCGGGCGTGACGCTCGAGGTAGTCTGAGGTGCTGCCGAGCACCAGGCGGCGTACCGGCCCATAGCTGCGCGACCCGATGACGAGAATGTCCACTTCCTCGCCGAAGGCGGCGAGTTCCTCGCCCGCCAGTCCGCACACGGCGCGGCCCTTGACCTCGGGAAGCTCCTTCATCCTCGTGTTCGCCTCCTCGAGCATCATCTCCAGGCTGTCGCCAATGCTTGCCGCCATCAGCCCGGCGAACGCGTAGGACGACACCGAGACGACTTCAAGCGCGTGAACCGTCGCGCTCGTCTGCGCCGCAAGCTCGCGCGAGGCGGCCAGCGCCGTCTTGCTCTCTTCGGACCCGTTGTAGGCCACACCGATCCTGCCGATCGTGTGAGGGCTCTGGGCGTAGCCGCGGGGCGCGATCGCGACGGCGCACGGCGCGCCGTTGAGCGCGCCCCGGGTGTCGTTGCCGAGCATCGCTCGCCCGAAGACGCCGTGGCAGCACGAGCCGACCACCAGCAAGTCAGCGCCTTCGGCCTCCGCCTGCTGGTGAAGTCCGCGCCCGGGGCTAGCCGCCACGACGCTGACGAGCCTCGCCTCGACGTCACTCGCAGCGCGCTCTTGCTCTAGCAGCAGCTGTGAGGCCTCGCGCTCCTGCGCAGCCAACGAAGGGGTCCGCGCGTGGAGCGGGCCGACCTCGCCGCTGTGCACGTGCGCGAGCGTCAACGTCCCGCCAGACTCGATCAGGCGCGTGGCGAGCGCCACAGCGTCACGGCCGTTGGACCTGCCGTCCACCCCTACGAGCACTCGCTTGAACATCGCATCTCCGCTGGTTTACTAGGTGTGATGCTAGGCGCAGCAGAACCGCGGGAACTCCGGGGTGCGCACCAGAGCTACTGCGGTCTTCTACGGAGACGAATCAGGCTTGAAACTCGGACGGCTAGCGGCGTCGTGCACGCGATGATCGACGTGTGAGCCGATCGCGGCGCCCCTTAACCCCTATGAGTAGCCCTGCCAGCCACCTCCCAGCTACCGAACTGGAAGAGCTCCACGCCTACTGGCGCGCGGCCAACTACCTCTCGGTGGGGCAGATCTATTTGCTTGAGAACCCGCTTCTGCGCGAGCCGCTGCGTTTGGAGCACACCAAGCCGCGGCTGCTCGGTCACTGGGGCACCACGCCCGGCCTGAACTTCATCTATGTACACGTGAACAGGCTGATCCGCCAGCGCGACCTGAACGTTATCTACGTCACCGGGCCGGGGCACGGCGGGCCGGGGCTGGTCGCCAACGTGTATCTACAGGGCACCTACAGTGAGGTCTATCCCCACATAGGGCGTGACGAGGAGGGCCTACGGCGACTATTTCGACAGTTCTCCTTCCCCGGCGGGATCCCGAGCCACGTCGCGCCTGAGACCCCCGGTTCGATCCACGAGGGCGGTGAGCTCGGCTACTCGCTCGCCCACGCCTACGGCGCCGCCTTCGATAACCCCGACCTGCTGGTCTGCTGCGTCGTCGGGGACGGCGAGGCCGAGACCGGGCCGTTGGCCACCAGCTGGCACTCGAACAAGTTCCTCAACCCGGCGCGCGACGGCGCCGTGCTGCCGGTGCTGCACCTCAACGGCTACAAGATCGCCAGCCCGACGGTGCTGGCGCGGATCCCCGGCGAGGAGCTGCGCGCGCTGCTCGAAGGCTACGGCTACGCGCCCCGCTTCGTCGAGGGCGAGGACCCCGCCACGATGCACGCCCTGATGGCAGCCACGCTAGAGGAGGTCGCCGACGAGATCGCACTCATACAGGAGCGGGCGCGCAGCACAGGCGAGCCTTCCCGCCCCCGCTGGCCAATGATCGTGCTGCGCACCCCGAAGGGCTGGACGGGACCGAAGGAGGTCGACGGGCTGCCCGCGGAGGGATCCTTCCGCTCTCACCAGGTGCCGTTGTCCGACCTCGCCTCCAAACCCGGGGCCCTGCGCGCCCTGGAGGAGTGGCTGCGCTCCTATCGCCCACAGGAGCTCTTCGACGAGCACGGTGCCCTGCGCGCGGAGCTGGCGGCACTGGCGCCCTCCGGTATACGGCGCATGGGCGCCAACCCACACACAAACGGAGGGCTACTGGTGCGTGCGCTGGAGCTGCCGGACTTCCGCGACTACGCGGTGGACGTGCCGCGAGCGACCGCGAGCGTGAGCGAACCGACGCGCGTGCTGGGCGCCTTTCTGCGCGACGTCATGAAGATGAACGCCGACCGTTTCCGCGTGATGGGCCCCGACGAGACCGCCTCCAACCGCCTGGGCGCGCTGTTCGAGGCGACCGACCGCACTTGGGAGGCCGAGCGGCGCGAGGACGACGAGCATCTCGCGCCCGACGGGCGCGTGATGGAGGTCTTGAGCGAGCACCTCTGCCAGGGCTGGCTCGAGGGCTATTTGCTGACCGGCAGGCATGGCCTGTTCAACTGCTACGAGGCCTTCATCCACATCGTCGACTCGATGTTCAACCAGCACGCCAAGTGGCTGAAGGTGACCCGCGACATCCCGTGGCGGGCGCCGATCGCCTCGCTGAACTATCTGCTCTCCTCGCACGTGTGGCGTCAAGACCACAACGGTTTCTCTCACCAGGACCCCGGCTTCATCGACCATGTCGTCAACAAGAAGGCCCAGATCGTGCGGGTCTACTTTCCACCCGACGCCAACTGCCTGCTGTCGGTCGCCGACCACTGCCTGCGCAGCCGCCATTACGTCAACGTGATCGTCGCCGGCAAGCAGCCGTCGCTGGACTACCTGCCGATGGACCGGGCGATCGCGCACTGCGCGCGCGGCATCGGCATCTGGGATGAGTTCTCCAACGACGGCGAGCAGGAGCCCAACGTGGTGCTCGCCTGCGCCGGTGACGTGCCCACGCTCGAGTGCGTGGCCGCGAGCGCGCTGCTGCGCGAGCACCTGCCCGACCTGCGGGTGCGCCTCGTCAACGTGGTCGACCTGATGCGCCTTCAGCCCGACAGCGAGCACCCGCACGGCCTGCCCGACTCGGAGTTCGACGCGCTCTTCACCACCTCGCAACCGGTCGTCTTCGCTTACCACGGCTACCCCTGGCTGATCCACCGCCTCACCTACAGGCGAACCAACCACCACAACATCCACGTGCGCGGCTACAAGGAGGAGGGCACCACCACGACGCCGTTCGACATGGTGATGCTCAACGACCTGGACCGCTTTCACCTCGTGATCGACGTGCTCGACAGGGTGCCGGGGCTCGCCGAGCGCGCGGCGCACGTGCGCCAGCTGATGGCCGACGAACGCCTGCGCCACCGCGCCTACACCCGCGAGCACGGCAGCGACAGCCCCGATATCACCGACTGGCGCTGGCCGCAGGCAGAAAGCACGTAGGGCGGGCTCGTGCGCGTACTGGTCGTCAACGCCGGCTCTAGCAGCGTCAAGCTGACGCTGCTAGACGCCGGCGACGAGACGCTGGCCGAGCGTGAACTGGCGGCCCCGCGAGCGCGGGCCGACCCCGCCGAGCTCAAGGCGGCGCTTGCCGCCCCCTTCTCGCAAGCTGACGCGGTCGGGCATCGCATCGTGCACGGCGGGGAGCTCTTCCGTGAGGCGGTGCCCATCACCGCGGCGGTGCGCAGAGCTCTCGGCGAGCTCTCTGACCTCGCGCCGCTACACCAGCACAAGTCGCTGGCCGTGCTCGATGCGGTCAGCGAGGCGCTCCCCCACACCCCCGCAGTCGCATGCTTTGACACCGCGTTTCACCTCACCCTTCCTCCCGCCGCCGCGACCTATGCGCTGCCCGCGGCGTGGCGCAGCAAATGGGGCCTGCGCCGCTACGGTTTCCACGGCCTCTCGCACGCCTGGGTGGCCTCACGCGTGCCCGAGGTGCTCGCCCTAAACGCCCACGGACTGCGGATCATCAGCTGCCACCTCGGGGCCGGAGCGTCGGTTTGCGCTATCGCCGATGGGCGCTCGCTGGACACCACGATGGGCTTCACGCCACTGGAGGGGCTGGTGATGGCCACGCGCTCGGGCAGCGTCGACCCGGGCCTGCTGCTGTGGCTACTGGACCACGGCAGCCTGACCACAGCGCAGGTGGCGGACGGGCTCGAGCACGACTCGGGCATCAAGGGCCTCTGCGGCAGCCCCGACATGCGCGAGGTGATCGAGCGCGCGGCTGGTGGCGAGACCTCGGCGCGGCTCGCCCTCGACGTGTACGTGCACCGCCTGCGCGGCGCGATCGCGGCGATGGCGGCCAGCCTCGGGGGGCTCGACGTGCTGAGCTTCACCGGCGGCGTGGGAGAGCACGCCGCCCATGTCCGCGCGCTCGCCACAGCCGGCCTGTCCTTCCTCGGCGTGCAGCTTGACCAGACACGCAACGCGCGGGCCAGCGCCGACACCGAGATAGGCGCCGCCGAGGCACCGGTGCGGGCGCTCGTACTCAGCTCACGCGAGGACATCCAGATCGCGCGCGCCGTCAGGGCGCTGCTGCGCCCGCGCTGAGCGGCCCGGCCGTCTCGGCTCGAGCGACCAGCAACTCCACGCCGACGGTGCAGATGGCGAGGCTGACCAGCGCGGCGAGGATGATCGCGGTCGCGGTGGCGGGTGCGAGTACATGCTCGGCCAGGCCGAGCGAGGCGACCGCGGCGGGCACCCCCAGCTGTGCGCTCGCCGCGAGCGCGGCCGCTGACGAGTGGCCCGTGATCACGGCGGCGAGCAGGCGGATCGCAGTGTTCACGCACGCGAGCGCCGCCGCCAGAGCGAGCATCCCCGGGTGTGCGAAGAAACCAACGAGGTCTAGGCGCGCGCCGAGGACGACGAAGTACAGCGGGATGAAGAAACCATCGGCGACACCCCGCATCTGGGTCGAGAGGCGGTGCGGTCCGCCGAGGACGGCCACCATCACACCAGCGCCGAACCCCGCGATGAGGATGCTCGTTCCGCTCTTCTGGGCGACCCAGCCCAGCGCGAACAGGACGAGCAGCGACAGGCGCAGATCGAGGACCCAGCGGCGCTGCTTGGATAGGCGGCGCAGACGGTGCACCTCGTGGCGCGAAGCGAGCAGACGGGACACGGCGAGCAGAGCCAGCACCGCCGCGGCGACCAGCACGCCTCCCAGCGCCGCGTTGCCGGCGCGCGCCGGCTGCAGGACCACAGGGACCGAGACGATCGTGACGAGGTCGGCGACGGTGACCTGCGCCATCACAGTCATCACCTCGCCGCTGGAGACGCCCGCCTCCTGGAAGGCGGGCAGCAACACAGCGGCCGACCCCGACGCGAGCAGCACCGCGTAGACGGCGGCGTGGCCGGTGCCGGCGACAGCCGACGCGAGCAGCCCGCCCGGGACCGCGAGCACCGCGACGATCGCCGCGACCCAAGCGCCGCTTCTCAGCGAGCCGGCCAGCCGCGGGTCGCGCAGCGGCAGGTGCATCCCGACGGTCAGCATCAGCATCGCGAAACCGATATCGCCGAGCAGCGTGACGGTGCCATTCGCGGGATCGACCGCGCCCAGCGCTTCCGGGCCGATCAGCACCCCGGCGAGGAGCTCGCCGATCACGACCGGCACGAAGCGGCGACGGCCCGCGATCGCAAGCAGCGGTCCACCCAGGCCCGCCAGCACGATCACCGCGAGGGTCTCGAAGCTCACTGCCATCTGCGAGGCGAGCGTGAGCGAGACATGACGTACGGGCTAGCCGAAGAAGACTTCGGCCGTCTCATATAGGTCTGGGTCGAGCAGCTTGGGCTCGGCGAGCGCCTGCGTGAGCGCCACCTCGACGATCCCGGTAGCCCGCAGCGCGACCATCACGCCGAAGCGCCCGCCCTCGAGCGCGCTCATCGCCGCGACCCCGAAACGGGTGGCGAGCACCCGATCGTAGGCGCAGGGCGTACCGCCACGCTGTACGTGCCCGAGGATCGTCGCCCGCGTCTCGAAGCCCGTACGCCGCTCGATCTCCTTCTCCAGCGTCACACCGATCCCGCCGAGGCGCACGTGACCGAACGCGTCCAGCTTCTCGCTGGCGAGCACCAGTGAGGCCCCCTCGTGCGGCGTCGCTCCCTCCGCCACCACCACGATCGAGAACGTGCGGCCGCGTTCGTGGCGCCGCCGCAGATGCTTGCAGACCTCGTCGATGTCGAAGGGTCGCTCCGGCACGAGGATCGCGTCAGCGCCACCGGCGATACCGGCGTAGGCCGCGATCCAGCCGGCGTGGCGCCCCATCACCTCGACGACGATCACGCGGTTATGCGACTCGGCGGTCGTATGCAGGCGGTCGATCGCGTCCGTGGCGATCTGTACGGCTGTGTGGAAGCCGAAAGTGAAGTCGGTCGCGGCCAGGTCGTTGTCGACCGTCTTCGGGACACCCACAACCGGCAGGCCCTCCTGCGCCAACGCGAGCGCGACGCCGAGCGTGTCCTCACCACCGATCGCCACCAGCCCATCCAGCCGCTGCTGCTCAAAAGCCCGCCGAATGCGCTCGAGCCCCACCTCCCGATCAGCCAGCGGGTTGGTGCGGGACGTGCCGAGGATCGTGCCGCCGCGAGGGAGGATTCCCGCTGTGCTCTGCAGCGTGAGCTCCACCACGTCCTGCTCCAGCACCCCCGCCCAGCCGTAGCGAAAGCCGCAGAAGCTGTGCTCGCCAGTGACCAGGCCGCGGCGCACCACCGCGCGGATCGCCGCGTTCAGCCCCGGGCAGTCCCCCCCGCCGGTGAGCAAGCCAACACGCATCAGCGACCCCCAAAGCCCTTCACGAGCGCCACACAAGCCCACGCCGTGTTGGTGGATCTCATGCCTGCAAGTCTACGACCACCGCACGTGCGCGCAGGACCGCACAAGCCCACCCGTCAACGGGCGAAACTACGGAAAGCCCGGCGCCGCCGAGCGCTACCGTAGAGGGGGCGCGGACCGCACGCAGGCGCACCCAACCACGGAGGAGCAAAAATCGCCGAAGATGAGTCACCCACCGTGACCTGGCGCCTCGCGTTGGCGCCCGCTGGCCTGTGCTCGCGTTCAGTCTGCCCAGCGCCGACGAGACCAGCCAGCCCACGCGCCAATGCGGGTCGCTGAGCCCCCACCGGTCGTCGTCTTCGCCCCGTCGCTGATTCTCACAGTCACGATCGAGTCAGGGTCCGGCGGCGCGCCCGAGCTTCACCTGCACGCCGGCGGGCAGGGACTATGGGTTGCGCGTATGGCGGCGATCCTCGGCGCACGGGTCACGCTCTGCACGGCCCTTGGCGGCGAGTCCGGGCATGTGCTCGCCGGCCTGCTCGCTGGTGAAGAGATCGACCTGGTGAGCGTGACCTCCATGGGCTCAAACGGCTCCTATGTGCACGACCGCCGCTCGGGCGAGCGCACACCGATAGTCGAGATCGCCGGCGCGGCGCTATCCCGCCACGAGCTCGACGACCTGTATGGGAAAACACTGCTGGCTGCGCTCAGGAGCGGCACGCTGATCCTCGCCGGGCCCCAGGACCGGACGATCGCAGGCGCGATCTACGCGCGCCTGGCGAAAGACGCCCGCGAAAACGACGTCGCGGTGATCGCCGACCTCACCGGCGAGCCACTCGCGGGAGCTCTCGCCGGCGGGGTGACCCTGTTGAAGATCAGCGAGAAGGAGCTGCAGGGCGAGGGCTTCCCGGCAACCGAAGACCAGCTGATCGGCCAGCTGCGCGCGATCGCTCTCCTCCACGAGCGCGGCGCGCGCAACGTCATCCTCTCGCGCGGCCAAGCCGGCGCGCTGGCGCTCGTCGACGGGCAGCTGCACGAGGTCACCGGTCCGCGGCTGACGGCCGCCGACCGCCACGGCACGGGAGACTCGATGACAGCCGCCGCCGCGGTCGGCATCGCCCGAGGTCTCACGCCGCACGACTGGCTGGCACTCGCCACTTCCGCCGGCACGGTCAACGCCACCCGACACGGGCTCGGTACCGGTACGCGCGGGGAGATCGAGCAGCTGCGCAACCTCATACACGTCCGCACTCTGCCGCACACCATGCGCGAGATCTAACGAGAGTCCCCGGCCGCGGGCGGCGAGTCTCGCGCACGGCGCTACACACGCACGTCCGGCATCCACCGGGCAATCCGTAGGAATCCCCTCCCAGCGCCGCGGACCTGCACGCATGACAGCGCACACGCCCCGCCGTACGGTGCTCCTAGATCGATCTTGTGATGACCCGTATGCCTGCCTGCCGCATCGCCCCGCCGACGAACACCACCCGGCCACCGGCATCCCACGGCGCATGGAGCCTCGCCGGACGGCTACAGGCCACCGCCGCGGGGACCCGGGCGCCGCGCGCGCGAGGAACCCGATGAGCGCGCTAGTGACGGCCAACCTCGCCCGCCGCTGGGGGCGCACCGCTTTGACGGGTCTCGGCGTCGCGCTCGGCGTGACCACGATCGTTGCGCTGCTCGCGCTCACCGGCGGCCTTTCGCGCAGCGCCGGCGACCTCGCGAAGCTCGGACGCGCCGACTTCGGCGTCTTTCAGGCGGGCTTGGCTGACCTGAGCGCTTCCTCGCTGCCGGCATCGGTACTAGCGCGGGTGGAACGCCTGCCGGGGGTCGCCGCCGCCTCACCCGTACAGATCCTCCCTGACGCGATCGCCGCCGACCGCTCCATCCTTTTGTTCGGCGCCGCCCAGCAGAGCTTTTTGAGCAGGCGTCTGGTGCTCGTCTCCGGGCGGCGGGCCCAGGGCGAACAGCTGCTGCTCGGAGAGGCGGCGGCAGCGCGCTTGTACGTCTCGGCAAAAAGCGAAGTCGATGTTCTGGGGCGCAGGCTGCCGGTCGCCGGCGTCTTCCGCTCGGGCATCTCGCTGGAGGACTCAGGCGCGGTGCTGCCGTTGAACGTCACGCAGCGACTTTCCGCCAGGCCCGGCGAGATCAGCATGATCGCGGTCTCCATCGCGCCCGGCTTCCGCGAAAGCGACGTCCAGGCGGCCGTCGAACGCGCTGCGCCGGGAACGCTCGCGCTCGGCGATCCGCGCGAGGTGGCACGCGTCGACACCAACAGCCGCTTGATAAACAAGGCGGCGATCATCATCGCCGCGCTGGCGCTGGCGCTCGGCGCGGTCGTCGTGATCAACACGGTGGCGATGGCGATGATCGAGCGCCGCACCGAGTTCGGCGTGCTTGCCGCCGTCGGCTGGACCCGCCCTCGGATCGCGCGGCTGATCGTGACAGAGACGGTGGTGACCAGCGCCGGCGGCGCTGGGCTGGGGCTCGCCGCGGGCGTCCTCGCCAGCGAACTGCTCGTCCGCGCGCTCACCGCGACGACGTTCGTCACGCCCGCGATCACCGCCTGGGTGCTTGGTCGCGGCGCCCTCGTCGGCTTCGCGTTCGGGGTACTGGCCGCCGCGTTCTGTGTCTGGCAGGTGATGCGCGTTCCCGTCCTGAAGGCGCTGCAGCGATGACCCCCGAGCATCGCCACAAGGAGGTGTTTGAGCATGCCTGAGACAGAGCAAGCCCAGATCGAGCAGCTGGTCGCCTCCGGCGTCGAGCGTGGCTGCGTCAGGGAGTCAGAGGTCGACCAGCTGGCGCAAACGCTGCTGCTCCTCGACGAGGAAGTCTCGGAGCTGCGCGAGCGGCTCACGGCGCTGGGCGTGGACGTCAATGACGATTGCGGTAAGCCGGCGGTCGCCCCGACGAGCTACGCCAACGGCGACCTCACGCACTACACGGTCGACGCGATGCGGCAGTTTTTGCACGAGGCTTCCCGCTACCCGCTGCTGCGGGCCAGCGAGGAGCTAGAGCTCGCGAGGCGGATCGAGCGGGGTGATTTGAAGGCGAAGGAGAAGCTGATCAGCCACAACCTACGCCTCGTCGTGTCGATTGCCAAGCGCTATCAGGCCGGCGGCGAGATGACGCTGCTAGACCTCATCCAGGAGGGGATGCTCGGGTTGATCCGTGCCAGCGAGAAGTTCGACTGGCGCAAGGGCTTTCGCTTCTCGACCTATGCGACGCTGTGGATCCGCCAGGCTATCCTGCGGGGCCTGGCCGACCGGGGGCGCATGGTTCGCTTGCCGGTGTCGCTCGCGCAGCGCGAGCGCAGGATCGGGTCTGTGCGGCGGTCGCTGAGGGAAGACCTGGGCCGCGAGCCGACAGAGCAGGAGATAGCACAGGCAGCGGAATTGACGCTCGAGGAGGTTCTCTCGCTTTCGGAGGCGGCGCGTGTCATCACGAGCCTAGACCGCCCCGTCGGGGAGGACGGCGAGACGCCGCTCGGCGCGCTGCTCGCCGCGGAGACCCTGGAGGTTGGCGAGGAGGTCCTGATCAGCCTTGAGCGGGACACGGTGCGGCGGATAGTGCAGGAGCTCGCCGAGCCCCAACGTTCTGTTATCCGTCTGCGCTACGGCTTGAACGGCGACAACAAGCCGCTGACGCTGGCGGCGATTGGCCGACAGCTCGGTATCAGCGCAGAGCGCGTGCGCATCGTCGAGCAGCGGGCGCTCAAGGAGCTGGCCCTGCACCGTGAGCTCGACGCGTTGCGAAAGGCCGCCTGAGATGGGTGCCGGTTTGCGGCCGGGCGCTTTCCTCAGGCGCACCGGGCGCGAATGGGGCAGCATCCACACAGGCGGGTACTCATTACCCAACGGATCGCAGGTTTGCGCCAAGCGAAGCGAGCAACGCGATGAGCAGCACCTCACGTGATTCAGGTTCAGGCGCCCTCAGGAGCGTCGATGCCCCACGGCCCATCGAGCCGCCGCGCTTTTCTGACCGCCGCGACGCCGGCCGGCAGCTGGCGCGCCTGCTCGAGCGTTTCCGCGTGCAGCGGCCGGTGATCCTCGGCATTCCCCGCGGTGGCGTCCCCGTCGCCGCCGAGGTCGCGGGCGTCCTGCAGGCGCCACTGGACGTAGCCGTGGTGCGCAAGATCGGCGCGCCACAGAACCCCGAGTACGCGATCGGGGCGCTCGCCGAGGGCGGCGTCCACGTACTCAGCCAGCGCGCGGTGCGGGCGCTGGGCATCACCGACAGCGAGCTGCAGTCGCTGCTTCACCGCGTGCAGGCAGACCTCTCAGAACGCGTCCAGCGCGTCCGTGGGCCGCGCGAGCCGGTAGACCTACACGGTCGCACCGCGATCCTCGTCGACGACGGACTGGCGACCGGGCGCTCTGCCATGGCCGCTGTCGCCTCGCTGCGCAAGCGCGGGGCCGCGACGGTGATCCTGGCGGTGCCGGTAGCCGCACCCGAGTCCATTGCCGCGCTGCGAGAGCAGGCGCAGGAGGTAATCTGCGTCGAGGCTCCCGGCAACCTGTGGTCGGTCGGGGCGTGGTACGAGGACTTCACCCCCACGAGCGACCGCGAGGTGGCGGCGCTGCTCGCCGCCAACGCCAGCCCCCGTCCACGGCCAGCGCAGACGGACCGCATCGCGTGCCGGATCCCCGCAGACAGCGTGCAGCTCGCCGGCGAGCTGACGCGCCTGCCGGGCATGCGCGGGATCGTCCTGTTCGCCCACGGAAGCGGCTCCAGCCGCTTCAGCCCCCGCAACCGTCAGATCGCGGACAGCTTGACTCAAGCGGGCTACGCCACGCTCCTGTTCGACCTGCTGACACCGGCGGAGGAGAACAGTCGCACCAACGTCTTCGACATCCCGCTGCTCGCCTCTAGGCTGGTGAGCGCGACGCGCTGGCTGGACGAGACCGACAACGAAGCGGAGCTCCCGCTCGCCTACTTCGGCGCGAGCACCGGAGCCGCCGCGGCGCTGACCGCCGCCGCCGAGCTGAACGACCGGATCTCGGCCGTCGTCTCCCGCGGAGGACGCCCGGACCTCGCGCTCAACCTCGCCGCTGTCCGCGCGCCGACGCTACTGATCGTCGGCGGCGCGGACGATCAGGTGCTCGAGCTCAACCGTCGAGCCCAACGGCAGCTGCGCTGCCCAAGCGAGCTGAGCGTGATCCCCGGCGCCACGCATCTCTTCCAGGAGCCGGGGGCGCTCGAGCGCGTCGGCGAGCTCACCACGCAGTGGCTAGACTGCCACCTGCAGAGCTGAGCGGGCGCGCCGACTCAGCACAGCGCCCGATCGCGCTTTCGCCATCACGCCAAGCGTGAGCGTCACACGAACGCAAGATCCGTACTCACCACGGATACGGCGGCGCCCCCGCTGAGCGAACATGCTTATCAGAAGGGTCGCCCACACTCCTCGAAAGAGGACAGGACGGCCCTTCGACTTATCTGGCGCGGCGCGAGCGCGCGGCACACCGAACGGCCGCGAGATACGCCTTTTCCCCGCGCCGGTGCAGGCGTGCGGGGCCTTCACCGCAGCAAATTTCCGTAGCCAGCACCGATATATAAAGGCGCGCGTACGGGCATCCTGTAGCTGGGAAACAGAGCAGGAGCCCCGCTGCCGGCCACCTGGCTGGCGCAGAGCTTGCGGCGCAGGCGCCGATCGTCTCTACGCAAGGAGTCAACATGAACGAGCCAGGTCCAGCCGCAATGACCACGACGCGTGTCGACGCGGTCGTGGGGTTTCTGGAGGGGGCTCAAGTCCCCTACCAGCTAGTTCAGCACACACCCGTGATGAGCTCGGGCGAGCAAGCACTCGCCGTAGAGCAGGAGCCCGAGCGGGTCGCCAAGACGATCATCCTGCACGACGGCGAGGCGTACGTGATCGCGGCGATCTCGGCCGCGGACAGGCTCGACCTGCACAAGCTGCGAGATGTGCTCGGCGCGAGCCGGCACCTGCGGCTCGCGAGCGAGCCTGAGATAGAACGCGACTTCCCGTCAATGGAAGTGGGCGCCGTGCCGCCGTTCGGCCCGATGGTCCCGCTCGCCGAGATCATCGACGCCAGGCTGGCCAAACAGCAGCAGGTGCTCTGCGCCGCCGGCGACCACACCCACTCGGTGCTCATCGACCCACGCGAGATCGTGCGGATCACCGCCGCCAGAGTGGCGGATATCTGCGAGGAGTAGCTGGCCACGCACCACCCATGCCAGCGGCGTGAGACCCACTCGCCGCGCACGCGCAGAAATAGGGGCCGCCCCGAGCGCGAGCACCGCGCCCCGACGGCCCCTCAAAGAGGGCACATCACCCCACGGTGGGGGTGATCTTCACCTTCTCCTTCTTGGCCTCCTGCGGCAGCGGGATCGTGACTTCGACGATCCCGTCGTGCGTTTTGGCTTTGATCTTTTTCGCTTCCACGCCAGGCGGAAGCGTCATCGACCGGGAGAACGACCCGTAACGGCGCTCCCTGCGCAAGAAGTTCTTGTCTTTCTCCTCCTTGCGCTCCTCGTGCTCGCCGGAGACCGTCAGGATGTCGTCCTCGACCTCGATTTTGACCTCCTCGGGCTTGATCCCGGGAACATCGGCACGGACAACCAGATCGCCGTTCTCACGCACCACATCAATCGCGGGAGACCACTCGCGCTGACGGCCCTCAAACAGTTCATCGATCAGGCGACCACGCAGGTCGCCTAGCTCGCTGAACGGCTCCCACCGCATCAAACCCCTTGGCATAGCAAGCTCCTTTCCAACGGGCCTTCTTAGAGCGGATTACTTTTGCGGTTGTGACGTGCGTCTCAAAGACACGCACTCACAATGACGTTACCCAGGTGGCCCACCACTAGACATCGGGACGCTACCCGCAGGCGCGTCGGTAGTAAACACGCACGGCGCAAGGCTCGCGCCCAGCCGCCGGTGTGGGGCGCTGGCTATCTCCCCGCAGCCATGATCACATTCAAACGGCCCGTCTGCTCAGTCAGGGCGAAGCTCGTGGTCTGCCCGTCGCGCTCGAACAGCAGGGTGGCGCTCGCGTCACCGACCCGCAGCCCCTGCAGGCGGATCTCGCCGAGCCAGTCGGGCAAGGCTGGCCGTCCTATCGTCAGCGCCAGAGACGGAGCGTTCGCGGAGATCCCGAGCATCGCCTGCATGATCAAAAACGGCGCGGCCGCCGCCCAGGCTTGCGGGATGCACGCCACCGGATAGGCGACGATCGCCGGCCGCTCGGCGCGGTCAAAGCCGCAGTAGAGCTCCGGCAGACGAGAGTCGCGCATGCTCACCGCGACCTCGAACAGGCATGCCGCGATCTGCAGCACCGCCTGCTGGTGGCCGTAGCGCTTCAAGCCTGCGGCGATGATCGCGTTGTCGTGCGGCCACACAGAGCCGTTGTGGTAGCTCATCGGGTTGTATGCGGGGCATTCGCTGGAGAGCGTGCGCACCCCCCAGCCGCAGAACATGTCGGGCGCGAACAGGCGCTCGACGACCGCGTCGGCCTTATCCGCATCGACGATCCCGCAGTACAGGCAGTGACCCGGGTTGGAGGTGACGCTCGCCACCTGGCGCTTGCGTCCGTCGAGCGCCAGCGCGAACGTGCCCTCCTGCGGGTTCCAAAACGCCTCGTTGAACGCGACCCGCAGCGAGCTGGCCTCCTCGCGCAGACGCTGCGCCACCTGCGGGAGCCCGAGCGCGTCGTAAACGTCGGCGATCATGTACTTGGCGGCATAGACGTAGCCCTGAACCTCGACCAAAGCGATCGGCCCCTCGGCGAGGCTGCCGTCGGCGTGGACAATCGAGTCCTCCGAATCCTTCCAACCCTGGTTGCGCAGACCGCCGGCGGAACGGCGCTCATACTCCACAAACCCGTCGCCATCGAGGTCGCCGTACTCGTCTATCCAGCGCAGCGCCGCGTCCAGCGCGGGGCGCAGCGCGCGCAGCGTCTCCAGGTCTCCGGTCCACGCGTAGTAGTCGGCGGCCCTCATCAGAAACAGTGGCGTGGCGTCGACGGTGCCGTAGTACGGCGTGTGGGGCACGAGTCCCGCGCCCGCGAGCTCGCCGACGCGCAGCTCGTGCAGGATCTTGCCCGGCTGCGCGTCTCGCCACGGGTCGTCCTCCCTCGCCTGCAGGTGCGCGAGGCTGCGCAGGGCTTCGCGCGTCAGATCGGTGTTCAGTAGGAGCGCCTCGCCGGCCGTGACGAGGGCGTCCCGCCCGAACGGCGCGACATACCACGGGATCCCGGCGGCCAGGATCTGCCCGCCCTTGGTCGGCATCCTCAACGCCCGCAAATCCTGCGCGGAGATCGTGATCAGCTCGTTGAAGAGCTCGTTGTCGCTCTCGATCGAGGTGCAGCGGGCATCCCAGCGCGCTTCGCTTTCACGCAGATGGCGGGCGGCCGTGTCGACCCGCCGGCGGGCTCTGCGGCGCCCGCCGACAGACGGCTCGGCGGTGATCAGCAGCGCCACGTGCACGCGGGGCTTGAGCTCGACATCCCAGAACGCCTGCACGCACTCCGCGTCGAGCTCGGCGCGCTTGGGCTCGGGGTCGAACTCCACGACGGTCTCGCGGAACACCTCGTCCTCGCCGAGGTACGCGAGCGTGATGCCGCGGGCGGTGCGCTTGGGCGCGAGCGCGTGCCCGCGGGCGGCGCGCGCCGGGGTGCCGCGGATCTCGAACATGTCGGCGAAGTCCGCCGCCAGCGTCAACGACACGGTCGTCGTCACGGCCTCGCTCAGGAAGTTGCGCAGGCGCACGAGGTAGTAGAGGCGTCCCGCGGCGATCATCAGTTCCCGGCCGATGCTCAGGGAGAGCTGCGGTACCGCCGGCAGCGAGTCCCGCTGCAGCGTGGCGTTGGTGCAGTCGAGCAGCACGCGGTTCTCATGCGCCGAATAGGACAACGCGACGGGACGGGCGCCCCCCACCTCGAGCTTGAGCTGCGACAGGTACCGCGTGTCATACGCGTAGAACCCCTCGCCGGAGATCTGCGCGGGCGCGATCTCCCCGTCGGTCCGGGCGCACAGGAAGATCTCATCGTCCTTGATGACCAGGAGCTCCTCGCGCGCCTCGGCCGGTATCGACGGGGCGCCGTGCAGCTCGACCGGGCCGGCGCGCCCAATCACCTTGAACTGCTCGCCGCGCGGGCTGAGCACCCGCTGGCGGGCGGCCTGCGCCCGCGCCGCGGAGGGCGCGCGGCGCCTGTGTGAGCCCGTCGTCGGGGAGCTCGCCGTGCCCGGCCCGGCTGCTTGCTCCTCGCTCACGACGGTTGGCCGATCCTCGCCACTCATCGATCGTACACACCCTCGTCAAGCCCTCCGGAGGGCCCGCTGGGACAAGCGGGCTGCCCGCGCCGGCCCGCTTGGGCTAGAGGTCCGCGAGCAGCCTCAGTTCGTCGGCGAGCAGGCGCGGCAGCAAGAAGCGCTCGCGCACGCGCGCGCGGCCGCTCGAGCCCAGCTCACGCGAGTACTGCGGGTCGCTGAGCAGCTTCAGCATCGCCTCGGCGCACTGCTCGACGGAGTCGACGAGCAGCCCGCCGACGCCGGCTGGCATCTGCAGCGGGATGCCGCCGGCGCGGCCGGCTACCACCGGCGTGCCCTTCCACAGCGACTCGGAGACGACCAGCCCGAAACCCTCGCGGATCGACTTCTGCACGATGATCTCCGACAGTCGCTGGAACGCGTTCACCTCCATGTTGCTCACTCCCGTCAGGTTCGTGTAGAGATGGATCAACGGGTCTCCCGTCGCGTGCTCGGACAACTGGCGGTACACGTCCCACCCCTCAGGGTCATCCAGCGCCATCGAGCCGACGAGCGCAAGCTGAAGCTCCGGGACCTCTGAACGCACCAGCCGGTAGGCGGTGATCACCCCCTCGGGGTCCTTCCACGCGTCAAAGCGCGAGACCTGCGTCACCAGACGACCGGGCAGCTCGATCCCGATCCAGTCAAGTATCTGCCTGCACGTGTCGAGGCTCAAAGGCAGGTTCTTGGGGCTCAATGGGTCGATCGCCGGCGCGATCTCCTCGACCCTGCCCACCGGCAGGTCAGGCGGCACGAACTGCTTCATCGTGAACACCGCCGCGTCGAACGCGGCGAGATAGCCACGCAAGAACGCCCACGTGTCGGGGTTGGGTTCGGAGGTGTCTATGTGACAGCGCCAAACCCAGCGCGCGCTGCCCTTGCCGTGCAGCTGCGCCATGGCGGCGGGCTGCGGGTCGTGCACGATCACGAAGTCATAGCCGTCCTCGAGGGCGCCCGCGTTCTCCCGCGAGCACTGCAGGTACGCGGCCTTGTCCGCGTCGCTGAGCTGCAGCGGGCTGCCCTGCAGGCCGTTGTGCAGAGCCTTGGTGGCACCGAAGAACTCCTGGCTAGCGGAGATCACCTTCCAGTCGCAGCGCAAGCCGACGTTGTTCAGCAACGGCACCACCGAGCGCAGCAGCTCCGATACGCCGCCGCCGTAGGCGGTGGCGTTCAGGTGAAGCACGCGCGCGCCGCGCAGCGCACGTGCTTGCTCGTGTAGCTCTTCGAGGATCTCGCCAGGGACGATCCCGCGATAGGCATCGAGCGACCAGCGCCCGACGGAGACGCGCTGAAGCATGAGGCGATCTTCCGCCACCGTGCGGCGAGGTGGCATCCGCAGCCGCTACGCCGCCCCCTAAGGGTTTCTCCGCAACAGGTAGCGGCGCAGCTCATCGGCTCCCCAGACGATGAACGGGAACGGCAGCGCGAGCGCGAGCGCGTCCGGGGGCAAGGGCTCTGTGCCCAGCAGCGACTGCAGCACCGGGACGTAGATGATCGCTCCCGCCAGCGCCAGCTCGAAGGCGATCCCCCACAGCAGCAGCCGGTTTGAGAACACCCCCACCGAGCGCAGCGACGCCCGCTCGGTGCGGGCGGCGAACGCCGTTCCGATCTGGCAGGCGACCATCGAGAAGAAGGTCATGCTCGTCGCCTCGCGGTAGCCATGGTTGAGTGGATGCCCGGCGCCGGTCGGATCACCGGGATGCCAGCCGGCTTTGATGAGCACGTAGAAGAAGCCGCCCATGCCCAGCAACGCCGAGATGAGCCCGAGGAATAGCCATGCGCGCAGCAGCATCGATCGCTGGATGATGCCTTCGCTGCGACGCCTGGGCGAGCGTGCCATCAGCCCTGGCTCAGCCGGCTCGCGTCCGAGCGCGAGCGCCGGCAGCGTCTCGGTGCCGACGTCGAAGGCCAGCAGCTGCAGCACCGTCAACGGCAGCGGCACGGCGCCGCCGCTGAGCGCGAAGACCAAGAACGGCGTCACCTCGGGGGTGGCGTGCGCGAAAATGTAGACGATGAACTTGCGGATGTTCTCGTAGACCCGCCGTCCGGCCTTCACGGCGGCGGTGATCGTCGCGAAGTTGTCGTCGGTCAGGATCATCGTCGCGGCCTCGCGGGCGACATCCGTGCCAGAGCGGCCCATCGCCACGCCTATGTCGGCGCGGCGCAGCGCCGGCGCGTCGTTGACGCCGTCACCGGTCATGGCGATCACGTGGCCCTGTGCGCGCAGCGCGTCGGCGATCTGCAGCTTCGCCTCGGGTGAGGCGCGCGCAAAGACCAGCTCCTCGCCCGACGCGAGCAGCTCTCGCAGCTCGGGCTCATGTCTGTGGTCGATCACAGATGCGTCGATCGCCCTCGGTTCCCCCCCGCCGATGCCGACCTGACGTGCGATGGCGGTCGCGGTCAACGGGTGGTCGCCGGTGATCACAATGATGCGGATCCCCGCGCTGTGGCACGACGCGACGGCCGCCTCGACCTCGGGCCGGGGCGGGTCGAGCATCGCGATCAAACCCAGAAAGCACAGGCCGCGCTCCGCCTCCTCGCGCGGCGGCGGGGCGCCCGGGCCGATCGCTCTCTGCGCCAGCGCGAGCACCCGCATGCCGGACGTCGCGAAGCTCTCCACCTGCTCGGCGATCGCGTGGCGCTGGTCCTCGTCCAGCTCGCGCTGCGCCCCGTCGGGGGCGAGCGTCACCGTGCAACGCGGCAGCATCGCCTCGGGCGCGCCCTTGGTGTGAAGGACGCCCCCCTCGTCGGCGTCGAGCGTCGACATCAACTTGATCTGCGGGTCGAAGTTGTACTGGGCGCGCCGTTGCCGCTCACGGAGCGTTCTGTGGACGTCCGCGCCGAGGACGCGGGCGGCGATGAGCATCGCTACCTCGGTCGCATCACCCGTCGCGGCATCGCCCTGGAGGCTGGCGTTGTTGCAGCGAGCCGCCGTCACGGCGAGCGCGCGCAGCGCCGCGTCACCGCCAGCGGCGGCCGTAGCTCGCTGCCCGCCTGCGGCGAGGCTCGTCGTGCCGTCGAGCGTCCACGCCGAGACCGGGCGCATGCTGTTCTCCGTCAGGGTTCCCGTCTTGTCGGTGCAGATCACGTCGGTTGACCCGAGCGTCTCGATGGCGCTCAGCCGCTTGACGATCGCTCCGTCGCGCACCAGGCCCCGGACGCCGACGGCGAGCGCAAGCGTTATCACCGGCAGCAGGCCCTCGGGTACGTTGCCCACGAGCAGACCGACCGCGAATACGACCGCGTCGGTGAATGGCAGGCCCGCGCCGAGCATTGCGATCGGCATGAAGGCAACGCCGAGAAGCACCGCGATCAGCGCGATCAGCCAGGCGACGCGGCGCACCTGCCGTTCCAGCGGGCTCGGCTCGACGCCGACGCGCTCGGTCAGCGCGGCGATGCGCCCCAGCTCCGTGTGCATCCCGGTCGCGAAGATCAGCGCGCGCGCTTCGCCCTCCGTGCATGCCGTGCCACTGAGAACCAGGTCCCTCGCCTGCAGCAGCGGTCCGCGGCCCTCCGGCAGCTGCGCGGAGCGCAGCACCGGCAGCGACTCGCCGGTCAGCATCGACGTGTCGACGTCGATCGCGCCGTCAAGCAGGCGCGCGTCGGCGGAGATGCGGTCGCCTTCGCGCACGACCAGGATGTCGCCCGGCACGAGCTCGCGCGCGGAGACGGTGGCCTGTTCCCTGTCGCGCAGCACCGTCGCGCGCTCCGGCATGAAGCGGGCTAGCGCCTCCACCGCTCGCTCCGCCTCGGCCTCCTGGATGAAAGCGAACAGCGCGTTGACGATTATCACGACCACGATCGCGATCGCGACGGCGAGGATGCCAGCCGCCCAGGCCAGCCCGGCGGCCACCCACAGCAGCAGCGCGAGGGGGTGGGTGAACTGGCGCGCCAGCTCGCGCGGCCAGCGCGTCCCGCCGCGGCGGCGCAGCTCGTTCGGCCCGTACTGCAGCAGGCGGCGGCCCGCCTCCGCCGTCGAGAGCCCTGCCGGGGAGCTGTGCAGGTGCTCGAGCAGCAAGGTGATGCTCTCGGTCGCCTCGACCTCGCCCGGGGGCTCGCCCGTCCGGGCGTGCCCGGACATTGCGCTTGGTGGCGCCATACCTGCGTCAAACTACGGCGAGCGCCCGCGGGGGACATCGGCGCTCGCCCGCACTTGACTGCGGGAAAGCCGAAACTCCAGCAGGCCTGCCGCTCAGCCGACTAGGCGCTCTTTGCTCGCGCGCTGCGAGGGGACTCTCGCCCTGATCGCCGTGCCACGGCCTGGCGCGGACTCGATCTCGACTTCTCCGCCGAGCAGCTCGATCCGCTCGCGTATACCCACCAGCCCGAAGCCGCTGGTGTCCTGCCCGAGGTCAAAGCCGGTGCCGTCGTCACGGATGATCACGTGGATCGTGGCCTGGTCCTCGTGTACCTCCACGACCGCGCGTTTGGCTTCGCCGTGCTTGACGGCGTTCGTGAGCGCCTCCTGGACGATGCGGTAGATGGCTGTCTCCATCTCCGGCAGGTGACGAACGGGACGGTCGTCGTCGTCACTGAAGAGCTCGACGCTGACATCGACATCCAGGCCGTGTCGGCCTGTGCGCTCCGCCAAGCCTTCGATCGCCGCCTGGACGCCGAGCTCGTCTAGCGCCGCCGGCCGCAGGTCGGTGATCAGTCCACGGAGGTTCGCGATCGCTTCCTCCAGCTGCTCCACGGCCTGGCCGACGGCTCTCGCGAGGGCGTCTGGCTGGGCTGAGCGTCCCGCCGTCGAGAGACCGATGCGCAGCGCGCTCAGGCTCTGCAGGGTCTCGTCGTGGAGCTCCCGCGCCCAGCGCCGGCGCTCCCCCTCCGTCGCCGCCAGACGCTGGCGCTGGCGCTCTGAGGCGATCGACTGCGCGGTCGCGATGGCGGCGGCGGCGCTCGCCGCGAACGCCTCCAGCAGCCGCTCGTCCTCGGGCGTGAAGGTCGGACCGTCGTGCAGGCGATCGAGCGCGACCAGCGCGCCGTGAGGCTCGCCGCGAAAGACGAGCGGCACGACCAGCCCCCCCGCCGCTTTGATGCCGAGCCTGCCCAAACCGTGCTCGTCAAAACGGGCGAGGCTCAGCTCATCCTGCAAATGCTGGGGGCGAGACGTGCTCATCGCGCGGCTGGCGATTGTGTTCTCCAGCCACAGGCGCTTGCCGATCAGACCGTCAGGCAGCTCTCCCGCCGCCGCGGCGACGAGCAGCTCGTTGTGGCGCTTGAGCTCGACGACCAGCGTCCGCGCCGACACCAGCGCGCGACCGCGCTTGGCTACGAGCTCGAGGATCACCTCGAGGTCCGTCTCTCCTCCAACCGCCCGCGTTATTTGCATTGTGGCCTCCAACGCAGCGACCGTTCGCTCCAGCTCGTCCCGACGTTCGCTAGCACCTGTATAGCGCCGCGCGTGGTCTATCGCAACCGCGGCGAACCCCGCGAGCACGATCACGGCCTGCTCGTCCTCATCAGAGAACGGCCCGCCGCCCGTCTTCTCGGTCAGGTACAGGTTCCCGAACGGCTCTCCGTCGATGAGGATCGGCACCCCCAGAAACGTGCTCATCGGCGGGTGCCCTTGGGGGAAGCCGTAGGAGCGCGGGTGCTTGCCGACCTCGGCCAGTCGCAGCGACGCGGGGTCGGTGATGAGCGCGCCGAGCACACCGCGCCCGCGCGGCAACGCCCCGATCGCGGCGTGTGCGCGCTCGTCGAGGCCCTTGGTGAGAAAGCGCTCGAGCTCGGTCTTGGACTCATTCAGGACACCGAGCGCGGCGTAGCGGGCTTCGGTCAGTTCCTGCGCGGACTGGAGCACATGCTCGAGCACCACGTCCAGATCGAGCTCGGCGAGAACGCCTCGCGCGACCTCGAGAATTCCCTGGACCGCGCGATTCAAAAGCTATGCCCTTCCCGTACGACTATTCGTCTGCGCCACGACCTCGACCCGAACCCCTTCGTGTCGCTTCCTTGCGCCACGATCTAGATGCCCTTTATGGGTATTGAACTACTTTTCGATGCCTTTGTGTACAAGCCTGTTCCTGCTGCGCCCGCGGGCGGTCGAGAACGCCTCGCGCTCGCCGCTGCAGCCTTCTACGGCACGATCCTGCCGTGCTTTACTGATGCAGACGTTGCGGGCTGTGCGGGACGCTGACATCCCACGTAATTCGATCCGCGAGGAGCCCGTATGAGTGAGATCGAGCCAAGCATCATCGAGCGCAGCGTCGAGAAGACGAACATCTGGCTGAGAGAGGTCGCCGAGGAGCTCGGCGGCGATGATCGTCACTACGCGTACCGCGCGCTGCGGGCCGTGCTGCACTCGCTGCGTGACCGCCTGACGGTCGAGGTAGCAGCGAAGTTCGCCGCGCAGCTACCGACGCTGATCCGTGGCGTCTACTACGAGGATTGGCATCCCAGCCGCACCCCGCTGCCGATCCACGACGTCAACGCGTTCTTGCAGCACGTCGCCGAAGAGGGACGCATGGCGGGCGAGACCGAGGCGTCGATCGCGGTGAGCGCTGTCGCTCACGTACTGCGCCAGCACGTGAGCGCCGGTGAGATCGACGACGTACTGGCGATCCTGCCGGAGAAGCTGAGGGTGCTGATCGCCGCCTGAGCGACACGCGCCCGTAGTTTCCGCTGATATCGCCCGCGGGCGAGCCCCGTAGAACTCGCTGGGTGCGTCCCCTAACTTGGGAGCATGCCAGGACGCAGCATCCGCATCGCCCGCATTGCTGGGATCCCGGTCGGGGTGAGTCCGCTGTGGCTGGTGATAGTGGCGCTCATCACCTGGTCGCTCGGCGCGAGCTACTTCCCCGAAGAAATCCACGGCATCGAGCCAGTCGTCGCGTACGCCCTCGGGCTGGCGAGCGCGATACTGCTGTTCGCGAGCATCCTCGCGCACGAGTTCGGTCACGCGCTGGTGGCGCGCAGACACGGCATCGAGGTCGAGGAGATCGACCTGTGGTTGCTCGGCGGCGTCTCGCGTATGCGCAACGAAGCCCACGATCCCGCCGACGAGCTGCGCTACGCGCTCGCCGGCCCCGCCGTGACGGCCGTGGTGGCGGGCGCATTCGCGGTGGTCGCGCTGGTGCTGCCCGGTGGGACACCGGCCACGATCCGTGTGCTCGTCGAATACCAGCTGCTGATCAACTGCCTGCTGTTCGCGTTCAACCTGATGCCGGCATTCCCGCTGGACGGCGGACGCGTGCTGCGCTCGCTGTTGTGGCGCCGCAGCCACGACATGGCGAGCGCGACCGAGCGCGCCGCGCGCATCGGCCGCGGCTTCGGCTACGTGCTGATCGCGTTCGGCGGGCTCGAGTTCTTCAGCGGCTACCCGGAGGGGCTGTGGCTGGCCGTGATCGGCTTCTTCATCGTCGCCGCGGCCGGGGCGCAGGCGATGGGCGCACAGATCAACGCCGTCTTCTCCGGTGTGCGTGCCGCCGAGCTGATGTCGACGCCGGTGGTGAGCGTCCCAGCCCGCGCGACCGTCGCGCAGGCGGTGAGCGAGTTCTTCATCGCGCACCGCTACACCTCATTTCCGGTGGTGGACGTAGCGGGCCGCGCGGTTGGGCTGATCAGCATCGGGCAGGCGCAGTCGTTGACGGCCGAGCAGCGCGAGCGCGAGCGCGTGTTCGAGCTCGCCGAGCGGGATCCCGAGCTGATCGTCGGCGAAGACGAGGACGTCTCACACCTGCTCGAGCAGCCAGCGTTCGCGCGCGTGGGCAGGGCCGTCGTCGTGGACGGGACCGGGCGTCCCGTCGGGCTCTTGTCGATCACCGACGTGCAGCGCGTGCTACGCGCCTCGGCGCTCGCCGATCGCCCGTCTGACGGCGGCGCGCGCTCCGGCGGTGCCAGGGGGCGCACCGCGATCGGCTGAGCGGGGGCGCTATGTGCCGGCGAGGGCTCTGAGCGGCGTCATACGCGTCACTCTCCAGGCGGGGTAGATGCCGCCGAGCACCCCGATCGCCACGCCCACCAGCAGGCCGCGGCCGAGGCCCCAGGCGGTGATCGACGGGGACACGTAGGCACTGACGCCGAGCGCGCTGACTAGCAGCCGCCCGCCGAGCACCCCGACGAGCAGCCCAGCCGCTGCGCCGAGCAGGCTCACCGCGACGCCTTCCCCGAGGATCAGCAGCGCGATGCGTGTCGGCGACCAGCCGACGGTGCTCAGCAGGCCGAGCTCTCCCTGGCGTTCCATGATCGACATCGCCATCGTGTTCGCGACGCTGATCGAGCCCACGATCAGCGCGATCACCACGATCACGAGGATCGCCTTCGAGATCAACGTGCTGTTCGCCCCCGCGCGCAGCGCCTGCTGCGGGTCAGTGATCACCTGCACGCCGCTGAACGCGCGCTCGATCGCCTTCGCGGCGTCCGCGGCGCGCGTGCCTTCGGTCAACCGCACGACGACGTCTGTCTCCTCCCCGGCATGACCGCTCAGCGTCTGGGCCTGCGCGAGGTCCATCACGGCTCCGTAGTCCTCGAAAAAGATCCCCGAGTGGTAGATACCTGCCACTGTGTAGGAGCGGCCCTTGACCGTGACGCTCCCGCCCACGCGCAGTTTGAGCTTTGCCGCCAGGCGCTCTCCGACCATGATCCGGCCGGGCGTCGCCCCGGCGCGTCGGCCGGCGGTCAGCACGAGGCTCGCCGTGAAGAAACCGCGCGGGTCGGCTCCAAACACGATCGCCGACGGGTCCCCTCTGACAGCTTCGACGAGGAGCAGCAGCGGCGTCGCGCGGGCGATTTGCGGCTGGGCGGCGAGGCGGCCGACCATCGCCTCCGGCAGGATCGAGGCGGTCGGGTCGGCCACGTTGGCCTGAAAGACACCAAGATCCGAGCCGCCGAGATGGACCAGCCCGGCGGCGGTCTCCCGCAAACCCTGGGTGAAGGACAGCAGCGCCACGATCGTCGCCACTCCGACCGCGATCCCGGATGCGGTCAACACCGTTCGCGCCGCGCGGCGGGTCAGGTTGGTGGAGATGATCGCCAGCATCGGTGGTGCGCTGGCTAGCGGCCAGCGGGTGGGTGCTCGGAGTCGATCTGGCCGTCTGTGAGCGTGATGGCGCGGTCGGCGCGATCACCGACCGAGCGGTCGTAGCTGACCACGAACAATGTCATCCCGAGCCGGTCGCGTAGCCGGAAGAGCAGGTCGAAGACGCGCTCTGAGGTGACCGAGTCGAGCGCTCCCGTGGGCTCGTCGGCGAGCAGCAGGCGCGGCTCGTTTGCCAGCGCCCGCGCCACCGCCACGCGCTGGCGCTCTCCCCCCGAGAGCTCCGAGGGCAGGTGCTCGGCGCGGTCCGCCAGACCGACCTCCTCGAGCAGCGACATCGCGCGCTCGTGGCGCGCCGCGCGGTGGGCGCCCGCGCCGATGAGCGGCACTTCGACGTTCGCGCGCGCCGAGAGCGCCCCCAGCAGCAAATGGCGCTGGAACACGAAGCCGACCACCTCGCGACGAGCCCGGGCGGGGCGCGGTTGCGCCCAGATCGGCTGCCCGTCGATCAATACCCGGCCCGTGTCTGGCCGCTCCAAACCGCCGATCAGCGCCAGCAGGGTGCTCTTGCCCGACCCCGAGCGGCCGGCCATCGCGACCGCTTCGCCGGGCTTCAGTCGCAGGGAAACGCCCCGCAGCGCGGCGATCCGGCCGAAGCTCTTGCTGACATCGTCGACTACGACATCCGCACCGCTGGGCGCGTTCAACGGGTGACCTGGACCTGGTAGTCGAGGTTGATCAGGGTACCTCCGGAAGACATCACCGCGCGAAAAGTCAGGGGGTAGCCGACCGCCGAGCTGGGCCACGTCAGGGTGTCGGAGAACCTCCCCGTGAACGTGTAGTGCGAGCGGTGGGCGACGACCTGGCCAGCGAACAAGAACTCGTAGGTGACGCTCGCCCTGGCGGGGCGCCCGGCTCTGGTGAGAGTGAAGTGCACCGGCCACGGCGCGTCGACCTTGGGTTTGTGTCCGCTGGCGCGCATGCTCGCAGTGAGGCTACCGGCGCTGACGGTGACCGTGTTGCCCTTCAGCGACGGCGGGCCGGGCGCCGGGCTGGTTTGGTGCGTAGCCTTCGGGGCGCTGGACGGGGCGCCGCTGGAACGCGCTTGTTTGGAGCCTCCGCAGCCGCTCAGCGGCACGATCACGACCGCCGAGGCGGCGCACAGCCACAGACACGGTCTGCTGCTCACGGCAGAAACTTCAACTCACGGGAAGTGATTCCTGTGCGCGCATGAGCCCCTCGGCGATGTCGAGGCTCGAGATCACGCCGAGCGGCTCACCGGACCGGGGAGAGATCACCACAAGGTGAGTGCACTCGTGCTCGGCCATCAGGCGGGCGACGTCGTCGATCGTATCGGTCGTCTCGACGGTGATGATCTCACTCGCGGCGAGCTCGCCGGCGCTCACGTGAAGGCGCTCGCCGGCGAGCGCCTTCATCAGGTCCAGGTCGGTGATGAGCCCCCAGATCAGCGTCTCCTGCTCATCGCGCCCGCGCGCCAGCCCGTCGACGACGACGCTGTGGACGCGGTGCTCGGCCATCTGCGCGGCGACTTCGATCAGGGGTGTCTGGGGCGGTGTGCTGATCACCCCGTGGTGCATCACATCGCCGACCGAGAGAGTGCGCGTGCTCATCATCTCTGCCCCTTTCCTGGGAGCCTCTAGGCGGCGCTTGGCGCCGTGGTCCTTGCGCTGTCGATGCCGGCGTGGCTGCCCGCGGCGCCCGCCCCCTGCGTGCGGCCCTCTTGCAGCTGGCGGATGCGCTCGAACAGCCGGCGGTTTTCTACACGCAGCGCCGCCGACTGGCGGCGCGCGCTCGCGAGTTCCTCGGCGAAGACGGGCACGATCCTGCGCAGGTTGTGCAAGCGATCCAGCAGGTACTCGCGTTCTCCGCGTTCTCGCAACTCGGTACTCAGCCGCGGCAGCTCACTCGCGGCGCTCGAGGCGCGCCCCTCCACAGCTCTGGCTGGAGTCCTCGCCGGGTATCTGCGTACCGGCGCTCGCTGTGTTGATTGCACTGACATCCCTGCTTCCTTAGAGGTCGATGGACAGCCACATACTCGCCTTGCGGGGCCGCCGCGCCATCCGCGGGCGGCACTGAGAGACCTCACGGGTTTTCCGCATTGCGCTCGCCGCGGGCAGCCGCGAGCAGCAGCCGCTGCTCGGCTGAGGCGATCAGGCGGCGGGTCCGCTCGACGGCGTCGACGCTGACCGAGATGTTTTCGATCCCCAGCGAGACGAGCAGGTCGGTGTACTGTGGGTGCACCGAGGGCGCCTGCCCGCAGATCGAGGTTCGCAGCCCAAGCTCCCGTGCGCGGGCGATCAGCGCCCCGAGATAGCCGACGACCGCCTCGTCGCGCTCGTCGAAGGTGTCCGCCAGGAGCTCCGAGTCGCGGTCGGCGCCGAGGATCAGCTGCGTCAGGTCGTTAGAGCCGATCGAGATGCCGGCGATCCCGAGCTCGGTGTAGCGCGCAAGGTTGAACAGAACCGAGGGGACCTCCGCCATGATCCACAGCTCGAAGCCGCGGCGCTGCAGCAGGCCTGTCTCGGCGATCATCGCGCGACAGCGCTCGAGCTCGGCAGTGGTGCGGACGAACGGCAGCATCACGTGCAGGTTCTCGTGGCCAGCGTCCCACACCCGTGCCAGCGCGCGCATCTCGAGAGCGAAGAAGTCCGGCTCGCGCGTGTAGCGCAACGCGCCGCGGTAGCCGATCATCGGGTTTGCCTCCTGCGGCTCGAAGCGCTCGCCGCCGCGCAACCCCCGGAACTCGTTCGTGCGGAAATCGATCGTCCGGTAGGTGACCGGCCGCGGGTGAAACCCGGAGGCGAACAGCTCCAGCGCGTCCGCCATGCGGCGCACGAACTCCTCGCCGCCGCCATCGTCGATCAGCTGCTTGGGATGCGCCCCGTCGAGCGCCTCGATGACCATCATCTCGGCTCTCAGCAGGCCCACCCCGTCGACTTCGAGCGCGGCGGTGCGGCTCACCTGCGAGGGCTCTGAGAGGTTCACCAGCAGGCGCGTCGCGGTGACCGGGGCGGCGGCGCGAGCTGAAGGGGCGGCGCCTTGCGGCTGGCTTGCGCCCGAGCTCTCGGGGGCGCCCTCGAGCACCACTCCGCGTGTGGCGTCGACCGTGACGAGCTCGCCGTCGCGCAGGGCGCGTGTCGCCTCGCCCGTGCCGACGACGCAGGGGATACCGAGCTCGCGCGAAACGATCGCCGCGTGACAGGTCATTCCGCCCGAGTCGGTGACGATCGCCGCCGCCTGGCGCATCAACGGCACCCAGTCCGGTGTCGTCATGTGCGCCACCAAGACATCCCCGCGGCGAAAGCCCCGGGTATCGTGCGCATCGCTCAGGAGTCGCACACTGCCGCTGGCGCTGCCGGGGGCGGCGCCGAGGCCGCGCACGAGCACCTCGCCCTGTGCGTGACCGGCGGCGTCGACCGTCGTGATCGGGCGGCTCTGGAGCATCCACGCTCGGTCCTGCTCGTCAAAGGACCACTCGGTGTCCTGCGGTTCGCCGTAGTGCTTCTCGATCGCCAGGCCGAGCTCGGCGAGCGTGATTACCTCAGCGTCGCTGAGCACCGGGCGCATGCTCTCCTGGGGGCTAAGCGGGCGTGTCACGGTCCCGCCCGTCGGCGCCGGTTCGATCACCAGCTCCTTTGGGCGCACCGAACGCGTCGTGATCGCGAGGTCGCTCTTGCGCACCACGTAGCGGTCGGGTGAGACGCTGCCGGAGACGACGGCCTCGCCCAGGCCGAAGGACCCCTCGATCACGAGCGTCTCGCGCTCGCCGCTGGAAGGGTCGATCGTGAACATCACGCCCGCTCTGCTGGAACGGAGCTGGCGTTGCACGACCACGGCGATGTCCATGTCGGCTTGACCGAAGCCACGTTG
This sequence comes from Solirubrobacteraceae bacterium, assembly GCA_025451035.1. Lineage (GTDB taxonomy): Bacteria > Actinomycetota > Thermoleophilia > Solirubrobacterales > Solirubrobacteraceae > Palsa-744. The sequence goes on along the minus strand of JANWLE010000018.1, from coordinate 5,901 downwards.
AGCGCGGTAGTAGATGGTGCGGGCGCCGAACAGCGAAGCCCAGCAGCGCTGCACGGCTCCCACCACCGCGTCGACTCCGCACGTGTTCAGAAACGTTTCGTTCATGCCCGCAAACGACGCCGACGCGGTGTCCTCGGCGGTCGCCGAGGAGCGCACCGCGACCGGTGCCTGCGGGTCCTCGCCCGCGAGCTCCAGGTAGGCGGATGCGATCGCCTCTCGTAGGCTCGGCGGCACTGGCGCCCCGAGCACCTCGCGCCGGGCGCAGGTGGAGGCCTCCTCGAGCGCTTTCGCGTCTTCGACGTCCACGCCGGCGAGGATCCGCTCGAGACGCTCGCGCAGACCGGTCTGGTCACAGAACGCCGCATACGCGCTCGCGCCGATGACAAACCCGTCGGGCACCGGCAGGCCGGCGCGCGTCAGCTCGCCGAGGTTCGCGCCCTTGCCTCCCGCGAACGGCACGTCCGCTGATGTGAGCTCATCGAAAGAGCGAATGAACGTGGTTGTCGTTGCTGTGCTCATCGTCTGCTGACTTTTTGCCGGGGCTCCGCGGGCAGCCTGCGGGCTGTCTAGAGCACTCTCTCACCGCGCACGCTTTTGCTTCATCCGTGCGATGCCGAGGACGGCTGCGGTCTTTCACGGACCGTCCGGCGGTGCGATCCTTTTGGGGTGCGCGCCGTCCAGATCGACAAGCCTGGATCGCTCGAGCTCGTTGAGCGCGAGCGCCCCAAACCAGGTCCCGGCCAGGTGCTGGTGCAGGTGCACGCGTGCGGGGTATGCCGCACCGATGTGCACCTGCTCGACGGGGAGCTACAGATTCCCTCGCCGCCGATCGTGCCAGGACATCAGATCGTCGGCACGGTGCTGGAGCACGGCCCAGGCGGCGGTGAGACGGAGCTTTACCCGGCGGGGGCGCGGATCGGCATCCCGTGGCTCGGCTGGACCTGCGGGCGATGCCGCTACTGCCTGAGCGGCCGGGAGAACCTGTGTGACCGCGCCCGCTTCACCGGCATGGACATCGACGGCGGCTTTGCGCAGTTGACGCTCGCGGATGAGCGCTACTGCTTCGCGCTGCCGGAGGACTATCCGGACCTGCAGGTCGCACCGTTGCTGTGCGCGGGCCTGATCGGTTACCGCGCGCTGCGCATGGCCGGCGAGTCTGAACGGATCGGGCTCTACGGGTTCGGCGCGTCGGCTCACATCATCGCGCAGGTAGCGCGCTACCAGGGCAGGCGGGTGTTCGCGTTCACTCGCCCGGGGGATGACGCCGGCCAGCGGTTCGCGCGGGAGCTGGGCGCCGAGTGGGCCGGCAGCTCGCTGCAGGACCCACCGGAACAGCTCGATGCGGCGATCATTTTTGCCCCGGCCGGGGAGCTGCTCACGCTCGCGCTGCGCTCGCTCGCCAAGGGCGGCGTGGTCGTCTGCGCCGGCATCCACATGTCGGACATCCCGAGCTTCCCGTATGAGATTCTCTGGGGGGAGCGCTCGGTGCGCTCGGTCGCGAACCTCACGCGCGCTGACGCGAGTGAGTTTCTGGCGCTCGCGCCGCGCGTGCCGGTGAGGACCACGGTCAGGACGTATGCGCTCGAGCAAGCCTTGCGCGCGCTGGAAGATATCCGCGCGGGCGCGCTGAACGGCGCGGCAGTGCTCGAGCTTGGCTGACGCGACACCCGGGTAAGTTGGCGTGGGCGGGCGTCCGCTGACAGCCCTCACTACGGAACAGCCGCAGCCGCCCTGTGGATCGCTCCCGATGACCGCCGCTGCCAAAGCGATCAGGCTTTTTGGGTGTCACCTTCGCCGACTCCAGCTACCGGTATGCAGGGCGCCCGCTCGAGCGAGAGGCGACGGCGAGGCGAGCGCCTGCGTTCCGCCTACCCCCAGGCGGGGGTGTTGCAGGCGCTCGCCTCGCCGTCGATGTATCCCGGTAAGCCGGCGGTGCAGCTGCGCGAAACGCACAGCTCATGGGTGTTTCTCGCCGGTGGGCGCGCCTACAAGGTCAAGAAGCCGCTCGAGCTGGGCTTCCTCGACTACAGCACGCTCGCGCGTCGCCACGCCGCTTGCCGGGAGGAGGTGAAGGTCAACCGGCCACTCGCGCCGGACATCTACCTCGGCGTGCGCGCGCTCGTGCAGAGGCCGGGAGGCTTTCGCCTAGCGCGCGAGGAGACGCCCGAGGCCGTGGAGTACCTCGTCGAAATGCGCCGCTTCGACGAGCGGGACACGCTCGCCGGTCTGATCGATCGTCGCGCGCTGAAGCGCGCCGATGTGGAGGCGACGGCGCGCTTCCTGGCCGACTTTCACCGCCGCTCGCCGCCGGCGACAGGCGGCGGGCATGAGCCGGTGCTGTCCGCGTGGCGGGCGAACATCGCCGAACTCCAGCGCAGCGCGCATCCCACCGGATGGCGCCTTCAGAGCGCGCTCTACTTCGGTGAAGCATTCGTCGCGGCGCACGCGCCCGAGCTCGAGCGCCGCGCTCTGCGGGGGCTCGTGCGCGACGGCCACGGCGACCTGCGCTGCGAGCACGTGCTGGTCTCACCTCAGGTACGCGTCGTCGACCGGATCGAGTTCGACCCCCAGCTGAGGCGTATCGACGTCGCGTGGGACCTGGCGTTCCTGGCGATGGACCTCGAGGCGCGCGGCGCGCGCGCGGCGGCGGAGAGCCTCGTCAGCGCATACCGGCGTGCGGGACTCAGTCCCGGCGGCGCGTGGCTGCGCGCTTTCTACGCCGCGTACTGGGCGCTCGTGCGCGCCAAGGTAGCGTTGCTCGCCCCCGGCGAGGACCGCTACGGCACAAGCGAGCGCCAGCTCGCCTGTGCACAGGATCTGTGGCAGCTGGCGCAGAGGCTCTGCTGGCGCGCCCGTAAGCCGCTTGCGGTCGTGCTGTGCGGGCCCGCGGCCAGCGGCAAGTCGACGCTCGCGGCGGCGCTCTCACGGCAAGCGGAGATGACGGTGGTGTCCTCCGATGTGATGCGCAAGGCCGCGGCCGGCCTTCGCCCCGACGAGCGTGCCCGCGCCGAGCATTACCGCGAGAGCTTCACCCACCTCACCTACGAGCTGCTCGGCAGCCGGGCCCGCACGGTGCTGCGCGACCACGATGCCGTCATCGTGGACGCCACCTGCCGCACCCGGTTTGACCGGGCGTTGCTGCTGGGGCGCATCGCGCGCGCGAACGTGAATCTGCTGTTCGTGCACTGCGAGCTCCCGCTCAAGACCGCCTGCGAGCGCGCCACAAGGCGCCTGTCCGATCCGGCACGCGTCTCCGACGCCACGCCAGAGATCGTGGCCGAGCAGTACCGCTCGTTCCAGCCGCCCGAGGAGCTGCCCGCAGACACCGTCCTTCACCTCGACATGCGCAAGGCGCTTGACGCGCAGCTGGACGAGGTCGCGCTGGCGTTGGACCGGCGTACCGTCGCCCGCCATCCCCACGAGCCGCGGACAGCCGCTCGCCAGCGCTCACTGTCCGCGCCGGAGGCCAGCCGGCCGTGAGCGCCCCAGCGATCCAGCCTCCCCGCGAGGTCGAGTCGGTTGACGTCGTACTGCGTGACGGCTCCACGCTGCACGTGCGCCCCGTCACCAGCGCGGACCGCTCGGCGATCAGGGAGTTCTTGAAAGGCCTCTCGCCACAGTCGATCGGCTTTCGCTTCTTCGGCGGCGTGGACCTGGAGTGGGCGGCGAACTGGTCGGTCGACGTCGACTACGCCGACCGCTACGCCCTCGTGGCAACCACCGGCAGCGAGCAGTCGATCGTCGCGCACGCCGCCTACATCCGCACCGGCCCGCAGCGCGCGGAAGTCGCGTTCATGGTGTCAGACGACTGGCAGGGCCACGGGATCGCCACGATCATGCTGGCGCACCTGGCTGCCGCCGCCGAGAGGCACGGCATCACTCTCATGACAGCCGAGGTGCTGCCCCACAACCACCGCATGATCGACGTGTTCCGCGACAGCGGCTTCACCGTCAAGCAGCGCTTCCGCGGGGACGTGATCGAGATCGAGCTGCCGAGCACGCTTTCACCCGAAGTGCTGGAGCGCTTCGAGGAGCGCGAGGGCACGGCGGCCGTCGCCGCCGTCAGCCGCTTCCTCAAGCCGCGCTCGGTGGCTGTGATCGGCGCCTCCAGGCGGCGCCACACCGTCGGCGGCGAGCTCCTGCACAACCTCATCCGCGACGGCTTCACCGGCGAGGTGTACGCGGTCAACAAGCGCGCCCGCACCGTGCAGGGACGGCGAGCGTACGCCTCGATCGGCGAAGTGCCTCAGCGCGTGGACCTGGCGGTCATCGTCGTCCCCGCAGCGGACGTCGTGAACGTCGCGCGCGCGTGCGGCGGCGCTGGCGTGCGTGCGCTGCTTGTCATCTCCGCTGGCTTCGCGGAGGTCGGCGGCGCTGGGGCGCGCCGCCAAGCACGGCTGATAGCGGTCTGCCGCCGGAGCGGAATGCGCCTGATCGGCCCGAACTGCCTGGGCGTCTTTAACACCGCCCCGCTGGTGAGGCTGAACGCCACGTTCTCCGAGTCCGCGCCGGTAGCGGGCCGAGTCAGCTTCCTCTCGCAGAGCGGCGGCCTGGGCATCGCGATCATCGAGGCGGCCGCCCGGCTCGGGCTTGGCCTGTCCTCGTTCGTGTCTGTCGGCAACAAGGCCGACATCTCGGGCAACGACCTGCTCGAGTACTGGGAGCACGACCCCGACACGGACGTCCTTCTGCTCTACCTCGAGTCGTTCGGCAACCCGCGCCGGTTCGCCCGCATCGCCCGCCGCGTCTGCGCGAGCAAGCCGATCGTCGCGGTCAAGAGCGGACGCTCGCCGGCCGGGGCGCGCGCCACCTCGTCGCACACCGGCGCCCTGATGACCGCCTCGGATGTGACCGTCGACGCGCTGTTCGAGCAGGCCGGGGTGATCCGCACCGACACCATGCAGGAGATGTTCGACGTCGCGGCGCTGCTAGCGGCGCAGCCTGTGCCGCGCGGCGACCGCGTCGCGATAGTCACCAACGCCGGCGGCCCCGGCATCATGTGCGCCGACGCGTGCCAGGCTGGGGGCCTGCAGGTCGTGGAGCTACCGGCGCGGGTACGCAGGCCGCTGGGGGCGTTCTTGTCCGCGGAGGCGTCGCTCGGCAACCCGGTCGACATGATCGCGACCGCTTCCGCCGCGGACTACCGCCGCGCGATCGAGATCCTCGCGCGGGCGGATGTTTGCGACGCGATCATCACGATCTTCGTCCGCCCGCTGGCTACACGAGCAGCCGATGTCGCGCGGGAGATCCGCGAGGCGTCGCTGACAGCCGGCGGCATCCCGGTCGCGGCGGTGTTCATGAGCGGCGCCAGAATGCCGCGCGAGCTCGAGAGCCCCACCGGCCACATTCCGGCGTTCAGCTTCCCCGAGGACGCGGCACGGGCGCTCGCGCACGCCGCGCGCTACGGGCGCTGGCGGGCACGGCCGGCTGGCTCGGTTGCACAGCTGACCGGCTTGCGCGCGCGGCGCGCCGGGGAGATCCTCGCCGCGGCTGTACAGGGCGGCGGCAGGTGGCTGGCGCCAGACGAGGTGTCTGAGCTGATGGGCTGCTACGGGCTGCCGATCATCCAGACGCGCGTGGTGGCGAACGCCACGCGCGCCGTGGCGGCAGCGCGGGAGATCGGGGGGCCGGTCGCGTTGAAGGCGCTCGCACGCGGGCTGGTGCACAAGACCGAGGCGGGTGGCGTGCGCCTTTCCCTCAGCGGTGCCGAGTCGGTACGCGCGGCGGCCAGGGAGATCGAGGCGGCGGTTAGCGCGAGCGGCCACCGGCTCGAGGGTTTCGTCGTGCAGCCCATGACGCAAGCGGGTGTGGAGCTGCTGATAGGAGTCGTGCACGACGAGAGCTTCGGGCCGGTCATCGCGTGCGCGGCGGGTGGCACCAGCGTCGAGCTGGTGCGCGACG
>JANWLE010000017.1 GCA_025451035.1 Solirubrobacteraceae bacterium | reverse complement strand
CGATCGCCACCGCTCACAGTTCGCGCTATCGCCTATCTGACCTACGAGCGCACACGAACTTGCGATGTCCACCCCAGATCCCGCCGTTTGGCCGGGTGTCGAAACGGCGCAGCGGGAGTTTCGCCAGTGGCAGGGCGCAATCTTTGGCGCTGGGGCTCTACGATGCGGATGCGTCGTACGCCCATCAGCCAGATCTCCAGGAGGAATCGAACGAGCCCATGCCTAGGACCCGCCAGCACAATGTGACAGCCGCGCAGTGGAGCGCCAATGGAACCGCCCTTGGCGCCCCGGATTTGACTCTCCCAGGCAACCAGACGTTCGCGTCGAACGTGTTCAGCCCAGCGGTGCAGCGCCAGCGCCTGCCCAAGCACGTGTACAAGGCACTGCAGCGGACGCTGGCGAAGGGCGAGGCGCTGGATACGTCGCTGGCGGATGCGGTGGCGCAGGCGATGAAGGACTGGGCGATGGAGAAGGGCGCGACGCACTACACGCACTGGTTTCAGCCGCTCACCGGCAGCACAGCGGAGAAGCACGACAGCTTCTACGGCCCCGCGGGCGACGGCACGGCGCTGGCGGAGTTCAGCGGCAAAGAGCTGATCCAGGGCGAGCCCGACGCATCGTCGTTCCCCACGGGCGGCATCCGAGCGACGTTCGAGGCGCGCGGCTACACCGCCTGGGACCCCACGTCGCCGGCGTTCATCCTGGAGAACCCGAATGGTGCGCTGCTGTGCATCCCGACGGCCTTCACCTCCTGGACGGGCGAGGCACTGGACCACAAGATCCCGCTGCTGCGCTCGATGGATGCGCTCTCGGGCGCGGCGATACGCGCCCTGGAGCTGCTGGGCGTGACGGACGCGGAGCGCGTCTTCACGACGATCGGCTGCGAGCAGGAGTACTTCCTGATCGATGAGCAGTACTACTTCGAGCGCCCGGACCTCTTGACGACGGGCCGCACGCTGTTCGGCGCACAGCCGCCGAAGGGCCACGAGCTGGACGACCACTACTTCGGCTCGATCCCCGAGCGGATTCTGGCGTACATGCTGGAGGTGGAGCTGGAGCTGGCGAAGCTGGGCGTGCCAATCAAGACGCGCCACAACGAGGTGGCGCCGAACCAGTACGAGGTGGCGCCGATCTTCGAGAACTCGAACGTGGGCGCGGACCACCAGATGCTGACGATGCAGATCATGCAGAACACGGCGCGGCGGTATGGCCTGGTGTGCCTGCTGCACGAGAAGCCGTTCGCGGGCGTGAATGGCTCGGGCAAGCACAACAACTGGTCGATGGGCACGGACACGGGATTGAACCTGCTGGAGCCGGGCGATACGCCCCACGAGAACCTGCAGTTCCTGTTCTTCTGCACGTCGGTGATCCAGGCGGTGAACAAGCACCAGGCGCTGCTGCGGGCATCGGTCGCGAACGCCGGACAGGATCACCGCCTCGGCGCCAACGAGGCGCCGCCGGCGATCATCTCGATCTTCCTCGGCGCCGAGCTGCAGAAGGTGTATGCGGCGATCGAGTCGGGCAAGGCGCAGAGCGCCAAGCCGGGGTCGTTCCTGGGTCTCGGCACCCCGGTGCTGCCGCCGCTGCCGATGCATGGCGGCGACCGCAACCGCACCAGCCCGTTCGCGTTCACCGGCAACAAGTTCGAGTTCAGGGCGCTCGGCTCCTCGATGTCCCCCGCGCTGCCGAACACGGTGCTGAACACGATCGCGGCGGAGGCGATCGACGAGATGGCGGAGGCGCTGAAGAAGGCGCTGCGCGGCAACTCGCTCGAGAACGCGGTAGCGAAGGTCGTCAAGGAAAGCTGGTCGGCGAACAAGCAGGTCGTGTTCGACGGCGACGGCTACTCGGAGGAGTGGCACGCCGAGGCCGAGAAGCGCGGTCTCGCGAATCTGCGCACCAGCACCGACGCGCTGCCGTGGCTGACCGAGCGCCAGACTGTCGCGGCCTTCAAGAAGTACAAGGTCCTCTCCAAGCGAGAGCTCGAATCACGCGAGGAGGTGTTCACCGAGCAGTACGCGGTGACGATCAACATCGAGGCCGAGACAGCCGCGTCGATCGCCCGCACGATGATCCTCCCCGCCGCCGTGCGCCATCTGAACGAGCTCAAGGAGAGCGGGCTCGAAGAGCTGGTCGCCGAGCTCGAGCCGGTCATCAAGGAGCTGCACTTCGCGCTGGTGAAGCTCGAGGACGCAAACCTCAAGGAGAACCAGCCGGAGGGCGCCCACAAGTGGGCGAAGTACATGCGCGACACGGTGATCCCCGCGATGGAGGATGTGCGCGAGGTCGCGGACCGTTTGGAGAAGCTCATCGCCGACGACCGCTGGCCGCTGCCGAAGTACTCGGAGATGCTGTTCATCAAGTGATAGAAGGCTGGCCGAGCGCCTTCAAGCGCTCGGCCAAGTCAAGCGGCGGGCTGAACGAGTAGCGCCGTCCTTCGCGGCGCTGCTCGAGCAGTCCCATCTTGGCCAGCTGGAGCAGATCGTTTCTCGCTGTCTCGTGCGTCACGCCATAGCTGGCGGCGTGTGCCTGAAACAAGTAGCGTGCATCCGATCCCCGCAGGGCATTGCCAAGCAGCGCGAGCTGACGATGGTTGAAACGGTCTGAGCCCCTTAGGAGGCGTTCGACTTCACGAACCTCGCTCACCTGCTTACGCAGATACTCGTGCAACTGGTCGACGGCCCGCTCGATGACTTCGAGCTGGTGAACGATGAAGTAAGTGACGTCTCGTTCGTCGGTCTCCGTGTACAGAAATGCGCGTGAGTACTGCGCTGGAGCGCCACGGAGGATCTTTGAGATCGACAGGTACTCGACCAGCCAGTAGCGACGCGTCCGCATGTACCAATAGAAGAGCGCTCGCGCCGTGCGCCCGTTGCCGTCCTCGAATGGATGGTCGTAGGCCAGCCAGAAGTGCAGCAGAATCGCGCGGATCACGGGATGGATGAAGCGATCCGCGGTGTCGGCTTCGTTGACGAAGTCGCACATCCTCTTCAGCCGCTCCGGCAGTTGCTCGGCGGGCGGCGGATGGTGCATGACGGTGCCGTCGAAGCTGTCGATGACCGAGACGCGAATCTCGTCGGAGTGCTGGAGCCTGCCTGCCGCGCTTGGATTGTCGAGCGTCCCCTCCGTGAGGATGCGCTGCAGCTCCATCACGGCCCCAGGCGTCAGCCGCTCGTCCATCTGATCGCGCATGTACTGGAGCGCCAGGTAGTTGTTGAGGATCATCCGCTCGCCGCGATCCTGCGGTTCGCGCCCTGTCCTCAGCATCTCCTTGGCAACCGCGCGCGTAGTGGTGGCGCCCTCCAGCTGGCTAGATCGGATCGCCTCCTCCATTAGCGAGTTCACCAGGTAGTGGCGGCGAGCCTGCTCGTCGGCGGTGACGACCTCCGGCATCGCCACCTCGCCGCTGCAACGCTGGTCTACGTAGTGCAGGCGACGCGCTACGAGATCTGGGACGCCGTATACGAACGCTTTCCCCTGCGGATCCGTAAGCGGGATCTGGCGCAGCAGCAAGACACGCTCCATCTTGAGCACGAGCCACCACTCCCTATGAGTGAGCCCGTTCGGAGGCTCCAGATGGCGGAGCTTGTCCCAGTGAACGTAGTCCCTCGCCCCGTCGGCTACCTCAATCCCCAAGATCTCCATCAAGCGCTCACCGTGGAGCTCGGACCAGAGATCGGTTCTATCGGGTGGCTTGGCTACATACAATCCAAATTACTCCAAATCGATCCAAGTCCTTGGAGTTTAGCATCTAGTTCCAAATGTTTGGAATTTTTTGGATCAATTTGGAGTAGCTGATACCGCCGCTGCCAGCAGCGTGAGCGCTGCCAGATCGTCGCTCGGCTCAGAGGTCAGCGGCGAGCGCACGTCGTCCAGGTAGCCCAGGCCGTGGCCCACCTCGGCGGCGAACCGGTCCCCGCCAACGGAGCAGCGCCGGTAGCCGCTCGGCGCTCCGAGACCCCGTAGCTGTCCCACCGCTGCCGGCCCGTCGACCGTGGCGCCGGCCAGGATTGGCGGGCGGCCGTCGAGGGAGCCCGCGAGATTCGGGATCTGGGAGGCCAGGCAGTGCGGGAAGACCGAGCCCGCGCCGACGATGAAGGAGGATCCCCAGGCGTTGGCGCCGAGCACCCAGTCGAGCTGGTTCTGCGCCAGGTGGGCGAACGTGTGGCTGTGGGTCATCGCGTCATACAGCCGCGCCTGCACGATGTAGCCGAGCGCGTGCGAGACGGTGTCGTAGGGCATCGCCGGGTTGGCCAGGCCGAACGGTTCGTGTGCCGCGAGCCGGCGAGCGAGCGAGAGCTGGTCGTGGCGGTCGCTCAGGAGCGACGGTATGTCGCTCGGCACGTTGATCTTTCCGTTTTCCTGTATTTGACGGCGGGCTGGCCCTGAGCGCAAGATGCGAACCAGGTCACTGTCGGCGAGCGCCGAGGTGTCGTACACGTTGAACGAGTCGTGCCCGCTGAAGCTGGCGGTGATGTAGGCGTTGGCATAGCGGCCCGCCAGCGGCAGGTAGTAGACGGCTTGGCGGTGGGGCAGGCTGGGGGGCTCGGCGCCCGCGAGCGTGCTTGTCGCCAGGTACAGCTCGCTGGCCCCGAGCTGCATGTCGTCGCGCCATTCGCGCTCCGGGTAGTAGGCGAACGGGGCGCTCGTCACCAGCCCGCCCCGTGGGTGGGTGTCCGCCTGGGCGTAGATCAGCTGGCCGGCCAGCAGGCACCGCTGAGCGTACGCCAGGTCGCTGCGCGCGAACACCTGAGCACACAGCCCGAACGCGCCGGCGAGGCGCCCGGCGAGATTGGGGCTTATCGGTGCACCAGGGGCGTTCGCGGCGAACACCGGCCGGTGCGCGATGAAATAGCTGGGCGAGCCGGATCTCTGGCCCATCGCTTCATCGGCTTGCGGTAGGCGCCATAGATCGTGGTCGCCGATGATCCGCTGGCCGCTCGAGCCGTCGCCGAGACCGACCTGGAGGTAGAGCACGCGCCGGCTCTGATCCCACATCCGTAGCAGCCAGTCGGTGCCGTGGCGCGCCTCGGCGAGCAGCGCCGGCAGGTCGGTGAGCGCGCCGGGGTCTTCCCGCGCGGTGTACAGGAGCGTGACGTCGACGAAGCTCGCGGTCTCCACGAACTTCAGGTAGTCGCCGGCGTCGAACCATCCCCCGGAGGCGTTCACGCGCGTGCCGCTGGCGCGCAGCCCGCCGGCGAGCGCCGTGCCGCGAAAGCGCGGCGTGCGGTACACCGCCGCGGAGGCGTCATTTAGATGAGCGGGCTCGCGTCCCAGCGCGCCGGGGATCGGTTCCGGCCCGTCGCGCTGGGATTGCAGGAACGCGATCGCGCCGTCGGCGAGCGACCGGTACAGCGTGCGGGGGTCCGCGACCCGCACCGCTTGCGAGCTTGCTCCGGCGAAGCGCAGCGTGTACACGCCGGCCGTGCGCACCGTGCTGAAGTCAAGCGCGTATACGAGGTAGCGCCGGTTCCAGCGCGCCGGGCCGCTGGCGGGCGCACGCAGAACGGCCCTCCCCTGCGCGTCGAGCAGCTCAAAGCGGCGTGAGCGCACCCGCCGGCGGACCATCACCAGCACTCGCTTGGCGCCGCCGACGGGATAGCCGACTTGGTCAAAGCGGAAGATGACCCCCGCCGAGGCGCTCGGCCCGGCGGGCACGGTCATCGCCTGCAGGGCGCCTGGATGAGACGGCGAGGCGAGCAGTGCCAGGCTGGTTGCCCCCAGCACGACGAGCGCGAACAGCGACGAGGAGCCTTTCACGCGCGTATCGCCCCGGCCGGCTGGTGCTCGAGCGCGCCCGCCTGGTCCGCTTCGACCGCCTGGCGCTCGAGCTCACCACCAATCACCTGTATGTGACCGGTGCGCTGTGAGTGCTGCCAGTGCAGGGCGCCGCCGAGCAGAGCGGTGATGACCGCGTCGTAGACCACCAGGTAGGAGACTTGGCGGTGCAAAAACTGCTGCAGCGGCAGCGCCCAGAGCGGGCCCATCGGCTCCCCGTCGAGCCGGAAGGCGACGATCGCGAGAGCCATCTGGAAGAGGTTGAAGGCGCCCCAGAACGCGACTATCGGCAGCGGCTGAAGGAAGATCAGGCCGTAGATCGCGAACAGGTCGATCAGCGGCGCGCACAGCGGCAGCAGCATCTGGAAGACGATCAGCGTGACGACCGCGCGAGCGCTGCCTTGGTTGGCGGCGACGAGTACGCGGCGGTGCTTCCACATCGACTGGATCGTGCCGTACGCCCAGCGGCTGCGCTGACGGTAGAAGGCGCGCAGCGTGGTCGGCGCCTCCGTCCAGCCACGCGCCCGGCTCTCATACACGACCAGCCAGCCGGCGCGGCCGATGTCGAGCGTGATGTCGGTGTCCTCGGCGAGCGTCGCGCCGGAGACCCCGCCGATCTGCGCGAGTGCCTGGCGGCGGAACGCGCCGATCGCACCAGGGACGGTGGGCGTCGAGCCGAGCACCTCGTAGGCGCGGCGGTCGAGATTGAAGCCCATCACGTACTCGATGTGCTGCCAGCGCCCGATCAGCCCGCGGCGGTTGCCCACCTTCGTGTTGCCGGAGACCGCGCCGACGCGCCGGTCCGAGAAGCGCTGCACCAGCAGCGCGATCGTATCGGGCTCAAACACCGTGTCGGCGTCGACGGTCACGATGATCTCATAACGGCTGGCGGTGAGCGCGCGGTTGAGCGCCGCAGCCTTGCCCGCGTTGGGCTGGCGCAGCAGGCGCAGCTCGGCGGGGCCGCGGTGCTCGCGGATGAGCTGCTCGACGATCGTCGCGGTCTCGTCGGTCGAGCCGTCGTCGACGACGATCAGCTCCATCCTGCCCGGGTAGCGAGAGCCCACCAGCGAGCGCAGCGACCGCTCGATGCCGAGCGCCTCGTTGTAGGCGGGCACAACGACCGATACCGCGGGCGCGAAGCTGGGGTCGAACCGCAGCGAGCGTACGCGCCGCCGGTGGGCTCGCGCGAGCGTCAGCGCGGCGAGCATGCGCACGCCGACGGTCACCGTCACGCCCATCACCAGCCACGTCAGGATGCTCGTGACGATGCCGGCGAGGGCGAGCATCACCTCGAACGCGCGGCCACGCAGACGCTGCGCGGCGCTCGCCGGGACCTGCGCCTGGCTGGCTGGGATGCCGGCTATCTCAGAGACGGTGACGAAGCGAAAGCCGCGGGCGCGCAGCGCCGCGATCAGCTTCGGCAGCGCCGCCACCGTCTGGGAGCGGTCGCCGCCGGCGTCGTGCATCAACACGATGCCGCCGACGCCGTGGCGGATGCTCGGCTGCGACAGGATGTTGGCGAGGATCCTCGCGACGCCGGGACGCCGCCAATCCTCGGTGTCGTAGTTGGCGAGCGCGATCATGTGGCCGGAGGCCGCGAGCGCCGTCCAGGCGCGCGCCTGGACGGGCGTGGCGGCGCTCGTCGTGGAGGAGTACGGCGGGCGCAAAAGGCGTGGGCGGATGCCGGTTATGCCGGCGATCGCGCTCTCGGTGAGCGAGACCTGCAGCCGGGCCTCCCAGCGCGGCAGCTGCGAGAGGTCGGCGTGAGTGAAGGTGTGGTTGCCCAGCTGGAAGCCGTCGCCGTGCAGCATGCTGGTCAGCTCGGGGTGGCGCACGACCTGGCTGCCGACCTCGAAGAACGTGGCTGGCACGTGCTCGGCCATCAGGATCGCCGCGATCTTCGGCGTCCATTCGGGGCTGGGGCCGTCGTCGAAGGTGAGCGCTATGCGCCTGCCCGGCGCGGGTTGGTGGGAGACGAGCCCGCCGTGCCCGTTGTAGACGAGGACGGGCCGTTCGCCTGCCAGCGGCGAGACGCCGGCGCTCGGGCCACCCGTACTGGACGCGCCGACCGTCTTCGTCGTGATGCCGTCGACGAGCAGCATCAGCACCACCATGCCGATGCCCAGGCCGAGCAAGAGACGCCGGCCCCACATCTTTTGCTGCCCGGAGTGGCGCCTTGGGCTAGCTGAGGACACCGGCGATCCCCTCGCTGCGCTCGCAGACCGACGGGCACAGTCGGCGGCGCACGGACACACACGCCACTTCGCTCAACGCGCCAGCACCGCCGCGAGGACAACGCGGCCCGCTCGTCTGCGCGAGGCGCGGCGCTCAAAGGCACTGTGGGACACCGCCGCTACCCGCCGTGCAGGAGAGCGGTCGGGCTGGACTGGCCCGCTCGGCGCGCGCAGCGCCACCTCCAGGCGCTGAGCCGAGCCACGACGCTTGGAGAGCTCGGCTGAGCCGGACCTCACCGCCCCCGTCGGGCTCGCCGCGAGCCGCAGCGACGGCAACGTCGCGAAGCCGACCCCGCCGCTGATGAGCGCGGCCAGCCACACGCTCGCGAGCAGGCCGGCGATCGCCCCGCCCGCGAGCACCCAGCGCCGCCGCCTCCCTCGCTCGTCAAGGAACACCTGCGGCTCGCGGCCGCTCGCCGTCCATTCGGATGCTGGCACGCACTCGGCGCCATCCGTGATCACCCGCGGGTGAGCGCGAGGTGCCTCGACTAGGGACTGCGCGTTGGGGGCCCTCATCTCCATGGCAGGCATTACCCATGATGACCCTCGTCGCAGCACGCAAGAGCGCCCCAAAGGCAATCCTTAATGAATCTTCTCCGAGCGTTAATCGCTGCGGAACGCGTGGACGTGCGCTTGGCGGCGTACCACGACCAAACCACCTTGACATGCTCGTGTCAAGGTTCCGGGTTTCACTGCTAGCATCGGGGCGATGCGTGACTATCTGGAAGCGATCCGCACCCGTGTCGTCATCTACGACGGCGGCATGGGCGCGACGCTCGAGCAGTTCGACCTCACCAGCGAGGACTACGGCGGCCTGGCCGGCAAGTGCCACGAGGCGCTCGTGCTCAACCGCCCCGACGTCATCGGGGGGGTGCACGCCTCAATGCTCGACGCCGGCGCGCAGGTCCTCGAGACCGACACCTTCCAGGCGTCGCGACTGAAGCTCGACGAGTGGGGGCTGGCCGACCACACGGTGGAGATCAACACCAAGGCCGCGCAGATCGCGCGCGAGGCCGCCGGCGAGCATCGCTTCGTCGCCGGGTCGATCGGGCCCACCGGCTTTCTGCCCGCGTCGGATGACCCGACGCTCGGGCAGATCCGCTTCGGCGAGCTGGTGGAGGTGTTCGCCGAGCAAGCCGCCGGCTTGATCGACGGCGGGGCGGACCTGATCATCATCGAGACCGCGCAGGACATCCTCGAGGTGAAGGCCGCTGTGTTCGGGGTGCGCGAGGCCTTCACGCAGACCGGCCGAAAGCTGCCGATCCACACCTCGGTGTCGCTGCTGCCAAACGGCGGCAAGATGCTGCTCGGCACCGACATCTCCTCGGTGCTGTGCACGCTTGAGGCACTGAAGGTGGACGTGATCGGGCTCAACTGCTCGACGGGGCCGCAAGACATGCGCGACGCGATCCGCTTCCTCGGCGAGTACTGCCCCGTCCCCGTGGCTTGCATCCCAAACGCCGGCCTGCCCCTGCAGGGCCCCGACGGCGAGACGATCTTTCCCGAGCAGCCCGAGCAGTTGGCGGAGGCGCTCGCCGAATTCGTCGAGCGCTACGGCGTGAGCGTGGTCGGCGGCTGCTGCGGCACCACTCCAGCGCACATCAAGGCGATCGCCGAGCGTCTCGCCGGACGCGCGGCGGGTCCGCGCCCTGCCCCCCGTCCGCCGCACCTCTCCTCGATGATCGCCGCCACGCCGCTGGTGCAGGAGCCGCGTCCGACGATGGTCGGCGAGCGCGTGAACAGCCAGGGGTCGCGCAAGGCCAAGGAGCTGTTGCTCGCCGACGACTACGACGGTCTCGTTCAGATCGCCGAGGACCAGGTCTCAGGCGGCGCGCACGTGCTCGACCTGTGCGTCGCGTTGACCGAGCGCGTCGACGAGGACGAGCAGATGCGCGAGCTGGCCAAGCGCATCTCGCTGACCCAGGAGCCACCGATCCAGCTCGACTCGACCGAGCCGGAGGTGATCGAACGGGCACTCGAGCAGATCCCGGGGCGCGCGGTCGTCAACTCGGTGAACCTCGAGGCGGGACGGGCCAAGCTCGACCGCGTCGCGCCGGTGGCGATCGCGCACGGCGCGGCGCTGATCGCGCTGACGATCGATGAGGTCGGGATGGCAAAGACGGCGCAGCGCAAGCTCGAGATCGCGCAGCGGATCACCCAGCTCTGCTGCGAGGAGCACGGCCTTGACCCGGAGCTTCTGATCTTCGACTGTTTGACGTTCACGCTCACCACAGGCGACGAGGAGTGGCGCCCCTCGGCGATCGAGACGATCGAGGGGATCAGGCGCATCAAGGCGGAGATCCCCGGCGTGAAGACGTCGCTGGGCGTGTCAAACGTCTCCTTCGGCGTCTCCCCGGGCGCACGCGCCGTACTGAACTCCGTCTTCCTCCACCACTGCGTAGAGGCGGGGTTGGACCTCGCGATGGTGAATCCCAACCACATCACTCCCTACTCGGAGATATCGGACGAGGAGCGCGAGCTCGCCGACGACCTCGTGTTCAACCGCCGCGAGGACGCCCTTGAGAAGTTCATCGCCCACTTCGAGTCAAAGGGCGAGGAGGAGGAGCAGACCACCGCCAACCCCACCGAGGGGATGGAGCCCGAGGAGGCCCTCCACTTCCACATCCTGCGTCGCCGCAAGGAGGGGGTTGAGGATTGGATCGACGCCTCTGTCGAGAAGATCGGAGCGGTGCCCACCCTCAACAACGTGCTGCTGCCCGCCATGAAGGAGGTGGGCGACAAGTTCGGCGCGGGAGAACTGATTCTGCCGTTCGTGTTGCAGTCGGCTGAGGTGATGAAGAAGGCGGTCGCACGGCTTGAGAACTACCTCGACAAGATCGAGGGTTACACAAAGGGCACCGTGGTATTGGCAACCGTGTTCGGCGATGTGCACGACATCGGCAAGTCGCTCGTGAACACGATCCTCACGAACAACGGTTACACCGTCGTGGACCTGGGCAAGCAGGTGCCGATCCAGACGATCCTCGACGCCGCGCAGGAGCACGAAGCGACCGCGATCGGGTTGAGCGCACTGCTCGTTTCCACCTCCAAGCAAATGCCCGCGTGCATCCAGGAGCTTCACTCCAAGGGGATGGACTACCCGGTGTTGATCGGGGGTGCCGCCATCAACAGGGCTTTCTCATACCGCGCGCTGTACCCGGGCGGCAAGGAATCCGACGAGCAGTACGCGCCGGGCGTCTTCTACTGCAAGGACGCCTTCGAGGGACTGTCGGTGATGGACCAGCTGATCGATGAGGGCGCGCACGACGCGTTGCTTGAGAAGCTCCATGCCGGAGCCACAGCCTTCCGCGAGAAGGGTGAAGAGCCGGAGGAGGTGCTCAACTTCGCCGACGACTCTGTGCGCTCAAGCGTGAGCACTGACGGCCCGGTCCCGACACCACCGTGGTGGGGTGTTCAAGAGGTGCCGGTGGACATGGATGAGGTGTACTCCCACCTCGACACCCATGTGCTCTTCAAGCTGCACTGGGGCGGCAGGGGCGTGAAGGGCGAGGCATGGAGAGAGCTCGTGGAGGGAGACTTCCGTCCGCGCCTTGAACGGATGTGGGGGGAGCAGGAGTACCTACACCCGCGTGCACTACTCGGCTTCTTCCCTTGCTATGCACAGGGAAACGACATCGTGGTTCTCGACCCGCCTGTAGCCGACCCTGATTCTGGGCTCGATCCCGCCGATCCGAGCGCCGAGCTAACCCGCTTCGTTTGCCCACGCCAACCGAAGGGCGACCGTATCTGCCTCGCCGACTTCTTCCGCCCAGCCGTGGACGGCAAGCCGCCCCGTGAGCTCGATGTGATCGCTGTGCAGGCGGTGACCGTCGGCTCGGAGGTGACCGAGCTAATGGCGAAGCTGGAGTCAGACGGAGAGTTCGCCGAACAACTCTTCGTGCACGGATTGGGCGTGCAAACCGCCGAGGGGCTCGCAGAGTGGCTGCACGCGAAAGCCCGCGAGATGCTCGCAATCCCCGCCACGCAGGGCAGACGCTATTCGTGGGGCTACCCAGCGGTGCCCGAGCAGGCCGAGCACCTCAAGGTCGAGAAGCTGCTCGGCCTCGAGCAGATCGGGATGGAGATCTCAGACGGATACGCCCCGATCCCCGAGCAGTCGACACTCGCGCTCGTCGCCCACCACCCACAGGCGATCTACTTCGGGACGCGCCAGGGGCGGCTGCTGCCCAACGGCTCGCCCGACGACATCATCAAGGGCTCTGATCGCGACCCCTCGCTCTTCGGCGAGCTCGGCGAAGAGGACCCGCCCGACGGGGCGGTTGAATCCGAGGACTAGGCGGACGCCGCCCCCAGGCCGTCCTCGAGCAGCTCGAGCTTAGCCCCGCGTGTCAAACCCTTGATTCGCGCCTCCTCGCGCATCGCCGCGCCCCGGTCTGGCATCGGCCAGGCGGCGGCGAGCTCGACCGGCAGGCGACTGGCGGTGTAGCGGCTGGCCTTGCCGTCGGCGTGCCGTCGCAGGCGGCGCTGCAGATCGCTGGTCCAGCCCGTGTACAGCGAGTCGTCGCGGCAGCGCAGCACATAGACCCAGGCGTCTGGCACATACGCCCATTCACCGCGGCCCGCGCGGATTCCTGCTCCGCGGGGGCTAGGAGCGATCGCGGTAGTAGGCGGCGTTGATCTCGATGTACTGCTCCCACTCCGGCGGGACCTGATCCTCGGCTGTGATCGCGTCAACCGGGCATGCCTCCACGCACGCGTCGCAGTCGATGCACTCCTCGGGATCTATGTAGAGCATCTCGTGGTCGGAGTAGTCGGGCTCATTCGGGGTGGGATGGATGCAGTCGACGGGGCAGACCTCCACGCAGGAGGTGTCCTTGGTGGCGATGCACGGCTCGTTGATCACATAGGTCACACGGTCCTCCAGGGATTGCTTAGAGCTCCAGAGCGGGAAACTAACAGACACGACACATTCCCAAAGCGAGGGTGTGTAAAACAACGCCGGCGGCGGTAGCCGCCGGGGCGGCTAGCTCAAGGGAGCTGTGCTGTGCCGCTCGCCGCGCCCGACCGCTCGTGGCTGGGCGGGCAGCGCCGGCAGCTTCACCGGCGTGGCGTGCATCGTGCGCAGGCGCACCTCCCGCCAGGAGAGGCCCTCGTTGACCAGCGCCGGCATCCCCATCAGCAGCGCCGTGAGGACCTCGACGGCCTGCAGGATGATGCCGTAGGCGAGCGCGTCGGCGGTGGACACGTGGTAGGCGCCGACGAGCACCGCCACGCAGGCGGCCTGGAAGACGCCGACGTTGGCGGGCGTGGCCGGCACGATCGCGGTGGCGTTGACGGTGAAGAGCACCGCCGCGGCAGCCCCGAAGCCGGCGCGGTCAGAAAGGCCCAGTGCCGCCAGCAGCAGATAGCAGGACAGCAGCTGAAGGCCCCAGGCGGCCAGCTGCGTCGCCAGCGCGAGCGCGGCGTTGTAAGGGTCGCGAAAGACGCGCAGGCCGTCACGCACGCGCAGCAGCGAGGCGCGCGCCCCCGAGAACAGCCGTCCCAGCCGCTGTGAGCGCGACAGCGCCTGGGCGGGCACGAGCACCGGCGCGAGGAACACGACCAGCAGGGCCGCGATCGGCGCGAGCGCCACCGCGAGCAGCGCTCGCTCGTGCCCGTTGAACAGGTCGATGCTCGAGAACATGATCGACCCGAGGATGCCCAGCGCCAGCAGGTTCAGCAGCGTCTGGGAGACCATCGTGCCGAGCACGACCGGCAGCGTCTCGCGCGCCCGGCCGAGACGGCGAGCGACGATCAACGCACGCGATGGCTCCCCCAAGCGGGCCGGCAAGGTCGAGGACATCAGCACCCCGATGAACGTGCCCTGCATCGCGTCGCGGCGTTTGGCGCGCCGCCACGTCGGAGCGGCGCTGAGGATCGCATGCCAGGCAAAACCACGGGCTATCATGGAGGCGCACATCAGCGCGAGCCCGGCGGCCACCAAACCCGGACTGGAGGCGACGAGGCTGGCGATCACCGGCGCCACGCCGACGCGCTGGAACACGAATGCCGCGAGCGCCAACGCCGCCAGCGAGGCCGCGATCAGCACGACGCGACCGCCGAGGCGGGGCGAGACTCGTCTCGCCGGGCGCGCCGCGGCGCGCTGCAGGGTCTCGAGCCGCCGAGGCGGGACGCGCGGCAGCAAATCGGCGGGAGCCAGTCCGTAGCGCACAGCCGTGGCCCGCAGGCGCGTACGCGGGACCTTCACCACGAGCGAGCGCTCATAGACCTCGAGCACCTCAGCGGCGACGTGCGGCCAGGCGAACCGCTGCGCGCGCTCATGCGCGGCGCGCGCCATCCGCGCACGCTCATGCGCATCGAGCGCGAGCCGACGCAGCGCCTGCGCCAGCTCGAGTGGATCACCGGGAGCGACGAGCAGCCCGTCGACGCCGTCGCGCACCACATCGCGATAACCGGGGATGTCGGAGGCCACGACGGGCGTCGCGGCGGCGAACGCCTCGGTCAGGACCATGCCGAAGCTCTCCCCGTGCAGCGATGGCGCACACAGCACCTGCGCCCGCTCGAGCTCGGCCCGCTTCTGTTGCTCTGAGACCTTGCCGAGCGCGCGCACGCCATGGTCATCGAGCAGCATCGGCGCTATCTCCTGCGTGTTCGCGCCGACCAACGTGAGCGTTGCGGGGACGTGGTCGCGCAGCGCCTCGAACGCGCTCAACAGCACCGGCAGGCCCTTGCGCGCGACCGCCTGGCCGATGAAGAGAATCCGCAGCGGCGCGTCCGGCTCGGCCCCGCTCTGCGCCTGGCCGGTGGGCTGCGCCTCGACGTGAACCCCGTTGGGGATGATCGTGTAACGGCCGCCAAAGAAGCGCGCGGCCGTCCAAGCCGCCGCCTCCGAGACCGCGATACGCGCGTGCAGCCGATTCATCCGCCGCCCCGCGCCGAGCAGGGCCGCGCCGCCGTTGGTCAGGCGGTTCTCCGAGTAGGTGTGGAAGGTGCCGACGAGAGCAGCCCCCCGGGTGGAGCAGGTCGCGTCCCAGCCGAGCAGCGGAGCGACCGGATCGTGGATGTGTACGACGTCGTAGGCGCTGTCCCGCAGCGCTGCGCGCAGCGCCAGCACGGCGCTCGGTGTCATCGCGAGGTTCGAGACGGCGCCGTTGGCGGGTAGGCCGATCGTGCGGCCGAGCGGGATCAGGTTCTCGGCCGGCGCGCGGGGCTGCGGCCGCGCGCCGCGGTGAAGCCGTGTGGCGAGCGAGTCCTCCGGGTCAAACGGCGCGAGGATGCTGACATCACACCCCATCTTTTGAAGCTCGGCGGCCAGCGCCTCGATGTGACGGGTCACGCCCCCCGGGTAGGTCCACGAATACGGCGAAACCAGAGCGATCCGCACGGATGAACTGTAACGAGCGTGGAGACGACCGATGGCACAAATCGCTCAGACCGAACGATTTGCGGCGCTATCTGAGAGAGATTCCACCGATGTCGCTACGTCCTGAATGACGCGCGGTGTGGTCTCGCGCTCGACATGAGCGCGCTGCGCGGTGCGCTCATGTGTTGGTCAGATCAGCTGATCGACAAGCAATCTAAGAGTCAGCTCGTCGCCAGCCCGAGACCCAACCCGGTCGACCGGACACCACCGCCCGACAACCCAGACGATGACACTGAGTCCAATCTATTGAGCTCGTCTGCCCAATTCGAGCCGGAGGGTAGGTCATATACTCGTGAGGGCATAGCGAGAGAGAGCATGAGCGAGCGCCACTTCGTCAAGTACACCTTCCTGAAGCTAGATCCCGCCTGGCGTCGCCTGGACGCCGCGACGCGCGGGCAGCACAAGCTGGAGTTCCTGGCCGCCTGCGAGGACTTCGCCGACGGACATCTGCTCCAGTCCTTCTCGTTGGTGGGAACACGCGGCGACGCCGATCTGCTGTTGATCTCAGAGGCCGAGAACCTCGACCGCATCCACGAGTTTCATGTGGTGCTGCTGCAGAGCGGGCTGATGGCCTGGGCGCACACGCCGTACTCGTTTCTGGGTATGCGCAAGAGCTCTGAATACTCCGAAGACGAGCGCGTGCGCTCCCGCGGGTTCCTCGGCAAGTATGTGTTCGTCTATCCGTTCGTGAAGTCGCGCGAGTGGTATCGCCTGTCGGCCGACGAGCGCTGGCGGATCATGCAGGAGCACATCAAGGTCGGGCGCGAATACCCCACCGTGGACAACCACACCACCTACAGTTTCGGCCTGGACGACCAGGAGTTCGTGGTGGCCTTCGACACCGACGATGTCGGCGCGTTTCTCGATCTGGTGCAACGCCTGCGCGCCACCGAGGCGTCGAGCTTCACGGCGCGCGACACACCGAGCTTCACCTGCATCGCGGCGCCGCTGCAGCGCGCTCTGAACGCGCTCGACGGCGAGCGGCTCGCGACGCTGGCGGGCTAAGCGGTGGCCAGTCCCAGCACCGGTCGAGCCGCCCGCACCCGCCGCCCCGCGCCGTTGCGGGGAGCGGCGATGCGGCGCGCGATGAGCCATCTCTCGAGCGCCGATCCGGTGCTGGAGGGGCTTATCGCCATGTACGGCGAGCTGCCCAGCGAAAGCAAGGGCCGGCCGAGCAAGGATGACCACTACGGCGCGCTGCTGCGTTCGATCATCAACCAGCAGCTGTCGATCAGCGCCGCGAGAGCTATCTACACGCGTCTGCTGGAGCGCTACGACGGCCAGCCCACACCGGCGCTGCTGCTCGCAGACGATCCGGTGAAGCTGCAGGCCGCGGCCGGCCTGTCGCGCGCCAAGGTCGGCTTTCTGCGTTCGCTGGCCGAACACGTGCTCTCGGGCGAGCTGGAGCTCGAGCGCCTGCACGAGCTCCCAGACGATCGGGTCATAGCCGAGCTGGTGGCGGTCAAGGGCATCGGCGAGTGGACAGCGCACATGTTCCTGATGTTCCACCTGGAGCGCCCCGACGTGCTGGCGGTCGGCGATCTCGGCGTCCGCCGGGCGATCGAACGCGCCTACGGCCTGCAGCAGATCCCCGACCCTGGGCTGATGGAGCAGATGGCCGAGCCATGGCGGCCATACCGCACGCTCGCCTGCCGCTACCTGTGGCGCTCGCTCGAGAACGAGCCGCAGTAGGCCAAGTAGCCTCCCGCTAGCTGCGGGAAGCTACGGACACAGGGAGGCCTATCCGCCACGGGCGTACGGGACAAAACCGCAGATCTCGCCGGAGGACCGCCCATCGCAAGCGTCGCCCAGCACGGATGCGCCACGGCAGCCCGGAGATAAGACTGCGCTTGGAAGGTCGGCAAAGGCACGACCAGAACCGAAAGGAAAGACATGCGCAAGGTATTCGAGATCGGCGGTCTGGTCGCAGCGGTCGTACTGGTCGCCTTTGGCGTCGCAGCGATCGTGGTGAGCGTCAGCGGCCGCGATGAAGTGCAAACGGCCCTCAAGCAGCAGAAGGTTGCGGGCACGCCGGACATGAGCCCGGCCGCGATTCGCGCAGAGGTGAGCAAGGCGGGGCTTAACCCCTCTAAGCTCGAACTCCCAACCTGCACGGCGGCGAACAAGTCAGTGAACTCCGGCTCGACCGCACGCTGCTTCGCCAACTACATGCGCATCCACGCGCTGGTGGCCAGCCACGGCGCCGTCTACTCGCAGATGCCTCGCTTTGCGAGCCCCACCGGCGCTGGCACCAACAACGAAGCCGAAGCGCTGAAGAGCAACGGCAAGGCGCTGGAAAACCCGGCCCGCAACGTCTGGGTCACCGAGACCGCCCTGTCGACCGCGCTGAACGCCTCCTACATGGGTGAACAGCTCTCGCTGTTCGGCATCATGGTCGGCCTCGCGCTGTTGCTCTCGGGCATCGGCTTCGCCGTCCTGACGTTCGCCGGCGCGCTGCGCAACCCCGAGACCGCGCTGGGCTTCGTGCACAAGATGCACTGGGGACGCCACAGGCCGCAGGCGGCTGGCGCGCACTAGCACTCGGACAGGCGGGCGCCGACGCGCGCTCTACGAGCCGGCTGAGGACCGCAGGCAACTGCTCCTCAGCCGGCTCGTCTGTCATCCCGAGCACTGCGCCGGCTGCTGTGGCGGCGCAGCCTGCGGGGCCCTCGCGCCACCCCACGCGCGCCACAGGTAGTAGGACGGATAGAGGTGGCTGAGGTCCGCGGAGGCGAGCCCGACGGGGAACGCCGGGTCTTCGCGGAAGGTGTACTGGAAGGCGACGTCCACACGCGGGTCGCGGTACCACCGCAAGAGCGCTTGCTGAAGCAGCCGGCACTCCGCCCGCGGCGCGCTGGCGGAGGCGCGCGCGGCGGGGTCGTGCAGCGCCCCGACACCGGTCTCGCTGATCCAGATGCGGGCACGCTGACCGCAGACGCCGCGCTCGTCGAGCGCCCGCTCGAGCACCGCGACGTCAGCGGGATCGGCGGATGACCCATACAGAGAGCCATGGCCCCCCGGGTAGACGTGCTGCCCCCAGACGCCGGTGCTGCAGAGCACGTCGGCGGGCAGCGCGGCGACGAACTCGGCGATGCCGGTCGCGCTCGGCGCGGGCGCGGGAATGTCCGCCAGTTCGCCGAGCACGAGCCCGCGCGGCCCACCCGGTTGCGCGCGCAAAACGCCTATCAGGGTGCGCGCCAGGCGGGTGTAGGCGCCCACCGCCAGCGAGGGGGAGCCGACAGAGCAGCTTTGGCGCTGGGGGCTCAGCATCAGCGGCTCGTTCGGCTCATCCCACGGGCTCCACCAGCGCAGCCGGGCGCCTTCGCGCCGCGCCAGCACAAGCACCTCGAGCGCGAGCTGGCGGTAGGCGGCGAGCCCAGCTGCCGTCAATGTCCCCGCCCCCGCCCTCGCGCGGGTAACGACGCAACCGTTGGGCGGGGCACTCGCCCACGCGGGCGCGTTGTAGAAGACGACGAGGACTTCGGGGACGCCCGAGCGGCGCTGGAGCGCCGCGATCGCGCGCATCTGGGCGGCCACGCCCGCGTAGGCGGCGCAAGGGCCGATTGTTCGCGCGCAGCCGGAGACCTCGCCCGCGAGCAGCGGCGGGGTCCGCGCGGAAGGCGCCAACGCCGCCCAGTCGACGTCGAGGCGCAAAAAGCGCGGCGCGAGCGCGCTCACCAGGCCGCGGGCGCCCGTAAACGCCGGGAGCGGTACCGGCTCGGCCAGCAAGTACGGGTTTGGCTCGGTGAGACCGATCGCGAGACCGCCGGCGGGGCCCTTGACCGGCGTGCCCGCCGCGACAGTCAGTTGCGCCCTGGAGGCACGAGCGTGGGCTTGCTTGCGCGAGCCGCAGCCGGGCAGGATCGCCAGCGCCGCCAGCAGCGGCGCGCAGCCCCTCGCCCTGACCGCTACAGCGCGGAGACCGGCTCTTCGTCGGCGACGCGGAAGGATGAGCCGCAACCGCAGGCAGCAACCACGTTGGGGTTGTTCACCTTGAAGCCGGCGCCCTGCAGGCTCTCCTCGTAGTCGATCACCGAGCCGCTCACATACGGCAGGCTCGAGTTGTCGACCAGCAGCTTCAAGCCGTGGCTCTCGAACACCGTGTCGCTCTCGCGCTGCTCGTCGAACGCGAGCTGGTATTGGAATCCAGAGCAGCCGCCGCCGCGCACTCCGACGCGCAGACCCGCCAGGCTCACGTCGCCCGGCTGACTGGCGAGAAACTCGCGCACCTTCTCGGCGCCCTTGTCGCTGATTGTGATCATTACTTTCCAAAGTATAGCCACCAAAGTTCACTACTCTAGAGAGGATCTATATGCCCACAGTCGAGGAGATCAAGCAGCGCATCGAGTCCGCCATACCGGGCGCTCGCGCCGAAGTCGAGGACTACACCGGCGGCGGCGACCACTTTCGCGCGACGGTCACCGCCGCCGCCTTCGCCGGGCGCAGCCGCGTCGAGCAGCACCGTCTCGTCTACGAGATCTTCGGGGCGGAGATCGGCGGGCCGATCCACGCGCTGTCCTTGAAGACCCAGACCGAAGACTAAGAGTCAGGAGCCCCCGCATGTCCACCAGCGAGTCAAACCAGGTCCGCGACGCGATCGCACAGGCGATCAGCGAGAACCACACGATCCTCTTCATGAAGGGCACCCCCGAAGCCCCCGCCTGCGGGTTCTCCGCCCGCACCATCGCGGCGCTGCAGGCGCTTGGCGCGCCGTTCGCCGCGGTCGACGTGCTGCCCGATCCGCGCATCCGCCAGGAGCTGTCGACTCTGTCGGACTGGCCGACGATCCCGCAGCTGTTCATCGGCGGTGAGCTGATCGGAGGATGCGACATCGTCTGCGAGATGTACGAGTCCGGCGAGCTGGCGCAGGCGCTAGGCCTGCCCGAGGGCCAGGCGACCGAGGGCGCGCCGAGTGACGGCGAGGCACAGCCATCCGGGTTCGTGCAGATCGAGAACCGTCTCTAGCTGATACCCACGCCGCGCAGCAGCGAGCCCGCCTGGCGCAGCACGAAGCCGCCGACCCGCAGCGCCTGGCGCCCCACGCCCGCGGTCTGCAGGCGTCGCTCGTCTTCGCGATACCAATCGATCGTGGCGACTAGCGTCTCCTCGTGGTGCCCGGGCACGTAGCCGAGTTCGTCCTTGGCCTTCTTGGAGCTGTAGGCCCACCACTGCGAGCCCGCGCGTATTTCCTCCCGAGTCAGCGGCTTTGGCCCTGGCAGGCTTTCCGCCAGGCGGGCGGCAGCGAGCGCAGCCGTCAACGGCAGTTTCACCGGCGGCTCGACACCGGAGATGCGCGAGAGGTCAGCGAACAGGCGGTCCATCGTGAAATTGCGGTTGCCGAGGATGTAGCGCTCGCCGACCACGCCGCGCTCGTCGGCGAGCAGGTGCCCATGCGCGACGTCCTGCGCATCGACGATGTTCACGGCCCCGTCGACATACGCGGGTATCTCCCGACACAAAAAGCGCCTGACGAGATCGGTCGAGGTGCAGTACCTGTCGCCCGTACCGAAGACCAGTGCCGGGTTGACGATCACGACTGGCAATCCCTGCGCCGCCAGGCGCAGCGCCTGCACCTCCGCCTGCTGCTTTGAGCTGACGTAGGGGATGCCGTGGCTGTCGCTGGACAGCTGACGCTCGTCCGCCACCCCACCGCGCTCGGCGGGACCGATCGCGGCCACCGAGGAGGTGTAGACGACGCGCTCCACGCCGGCGCGCAAAGCCTCCTCGAGGAGGACCCTCGAGGCAGTCACGTTGGCCTCGAACAGCAGCCGCGACGCGACGCGCAGGCCGCCGCGCTCAGCGACGTGGAACACGCGCTGCACGCCGTGCAGCGCCTCACGCACCGCGTAGCGGTCCCGGATGTCGCAGCTGACGAGCTGGTGCTCGAACGGCAGATCCTCCGCGCCGAGGCGCTGGCATGCCGCCACGCGAACGGTGTCGCCTCGCTGCGCCAGGAGCCGACCCACCCGCGAACCGACCAGGCCCGCTCCACCGGTGAGGAGAGTCGTGGGCACCGCCGCCAGTGTAGCTCTACGCCAGCGTTCGCAAAAACGGTGAGCCGCAGCCTCTACGGTGTCCGCATCGAGCGTTGCTGTTAGGGTGCTCGCCAATGCCCGCTGTGGCGATCGTCTCCGATACAACCCATTATCTGCCGTCCGCGCTGGTGGCGGAGAACGACATCCATCTGGTCAGCCTGTATGTGGGTTGGGGCGGGTCACCGGAGCGCGAGCTGGCGATCTCGAGCCTCGACGAGTTCTATGAGCGGCTGCGCGCCGACCCTCAGCTGCCGACGACCTCCCAGCCCTCGATCGGGGATTTCCTGGCGGTCTGGGAACCGCTGCTCGACGCTGGCCAGGAGATAGTCTCGATCCATCTCGCGGGCGGCATCTCCGGTACTTGCGAGGCGGCGCGCCAGGCCCGCCAGTTGCTGGTGGAGCGCGGCGTCGGCGAGCGGGTGACTGTCCTGGACGCGGAAACCGGTTGCGGCGGAATGGGCCTGCTGCTGCTGGCCGCCTGCGCGGCGGTGCATGAGGGCGCCGACCGCGAGGAGGTGATCGCCCGCGTGCACGACGCGCGCGGCGCTCTGCGGATCTGGTTCTGCCTAGACACGCTCGAGTTCCTCCGACGCGGCGGGCGTATCGGCAAGGCGCAGGCATGGCTCGGGGGCACGCTGAAGATCAAGCCGATTCTCTCGCTCGAGTACGAGATCACCCCGGTCGAGCGAGTCAGGACCGCGGGACGCGCCTTCGAGCGCATGGTCCAGTACGCGCAGGAGCTCAAGGCGAGCGGCGCCGATGGCTGGGTGGTCCAGCACATCCAGGCGCCCGAGCAGTCGCAGCGGCTGATCGAGCGCTGCCGGGAGATCTTCGACTGCGAGCCCATCTTCACCTCCGAGGTGGGGCCCGTGATCGGCACCTATACGGGCCCGGGCCTGCTCGGCGTGGGCGCCATCCCGCGCAGCCTGTTGTAGACGGCCGCGCGCGTTAGCGGCGGCGGCGCAAAAGCCCGCCGAAGGCGGCGATGCCGCCGCCGATCACGAAACCCGCGACGGCCGCGCCGACCAGAACCTGCCGCTGATGGCGGTTGATCTGCGCACGCCAGTCCGTGAGCTCGGAGACCTCGCTGCGCAGGCGTTCGAGCGATACGCCGAGCTCGGCGCGGTTGGCCTCGATCGAGCTACGAATCTCGGCGGCCGAGCGCTGTGGCATCAACCTGCTCCTTTGTGTCCGTGGCGTTTGCAGGGGCTGCGAACGGCGTCTCGCCGGCTGGCGCGCCCATTGTCTCGCGGATCTTGCGCGCCTGGTCTATCGCCATCTCGGGCACCGGCGGGGAGCCGGCTTTGACTGCCTTGGCGGCGAGAAATCCAGCGATCGCGCCCAGCACCAGAAGAATCGCCGCCATCGCGAAGAAACCCCAGAAGTACGTGAACTCGTTGCCGATCGGCAGCTCGAAGTAGAGCAGCCAGGCGCAGCCGATCAGGATGAAGAACACTGCGGTGAGGACGAAGACGCCGGCGGCCGCGCCGACCACGACGCCCTTGAGGATCTTGCCGACCTTTTCGCTGATCTCGGTCTTGGCGAGCTCGATCTCCTCGCGTACGAGCAGTGAGGCGCGCTCTGAGACCTCGGCGATCGCGGTTGCGATGTTCTGTGAGTGCTCTTTGTCTTGCGGGGGCGGGCACATGGTCAGGAGCGCAGCCGGCGCAAAAGTATCGCGAACACCAGGCCGCCGGCGAACGCGGCGGCTACGGCGAGCTCGGGACGCTCGGCGTCATAGAGCTGCTCGATCGGGCTCTGCGCGGACGGTTGCCCGGCCGGCGGCGCGAACCCATTGGCGGCCTGCTCGGCTGCTGGCGGGTCGCTCACTCCGGCGGCTCCTCGTCGAACAGGCGCCGCCAGAGCATCACGGCGACGCGCTGGGCGAGCACGCTGGAGAGCGCTCCGACGCCGGCGAGCATGCCGGACCACATCAGGCGCTTGACTAGGTCGTTATCCATAGGGCTGCAGTCTATTGATAGCCGACCGCGCGATCCAGGGCGGCTCGCGGGTGGGTTCTCACTTGGCCGCCGCGGGCTCGCTCTGCAGTCCGCCGCAGACGGTCTCGACCACGAGCTTCTTGGCGCGCTCGAAGTGCTCCTCACCCTCGGGCAGCAGACCGAAGATCCAACCGGTGAGCACCTGCTCGATCGCGCCGTAGAAGGCCATCGCCGCGAACTCCGCGTCGATCTCGCGCTTGAACGTGCCTTCGCGCTGGGCCTTGGTGACTATCTCAGCGATCATCAGGTAGGCCTCGCGGATCTCACCTAGGTGTGTTTGGCCGAACGAGTTAGCCGCGCGCGTGACCTCAACGATGATCACCTTCATCAGCTCGGGGTCGTGGCGATAGCTGTCGACGATGAATGACGCTATCGCCTGCAGCTTGTCGCGGGGCTTCAGCGGCTCGGTGTCGACTTCCTTGATGGTCGCGAGCATCACGTTCCAGCGCTCGCGGAAGAGCGTGTTGAGGATCTCGTCCTTGGAGTCGAAGTAGTGGTAGACGAGCCCGTAGGCGACGCCGGCCTCGTCGGCTATGTCCGACACGCGGCAGGCGTGAAAGCCCTGCCGGGCGAACACCCTGACGGCCGCGTCGAGGATCGCGCGCTGCTTGTCGATCGCGGCCTTTGTGCGGGGAGCGCTCGCCATCAGCTCACCGCTTCCGGCCAGCGGTAGGCGCCGGGGCGGCGGTTGGCCAGCGCCGGCAGCTGTGTGCGGATCTCCTCAAGCCGCGCCAGGTCAAGCTCGGCGAAGATGTGACCCTCACTGTCCGGCGCCTGCGCGAGCACCGTCCCCCACGGGTCGATGATCATCGAGCGCCCGCCGGAGCGCTGGCCGCCGGGATGCTCACCGATCTGATTGGCGGCGAGGACAAAACACTGGTTCTCGATCGCCCGGGCGCGCAGCAGGATTTCCCAGTGGTCGCGGGTGGTGGCGAGCGTAAACGCCGCGGGAACCAGGAGCACGCGTGCTCCTTGCAGCGCCAGGATGCGGTAGAGCTCCGGGAAACGCAGGTCGTAGCACACCGACAGCCCGAGCCTGACGCCGTCGGCGGTCTGGCTCAGGACGATCTCCTGGCCTGGCTGCTCGAGCGCCGACTCGCGGTAGACGCGCCCATCGACTTCGACGTCGAACATGTGCAGCTTGCGGTAGACGGCCTTGATCTCGCCGTCTGGGCCGACGTGCACGGAGGTGTTCGACAGCTTGGTCTGCCCCTCGCGCTGCTCGCAGATCGAGCCGGCGATGAGGTCTACGGCGAGCTCCCGCGCTGTCTGGCGCGCCCAGCTGATCGCCTGGCCGTCGAGTGTCTCTGCGGCTGTGCGCAGCTGCTCCTCAGAGCCGATCGCGGGCCACTTCTCGGGCAGCACGATCAAGCTGGCTCCGTCGGCGGCGGCGGCGCGCACCAGGCGGTCGGCGGCGGCGAGATTCGCGGTCTTCTCGGCGCCGGAGTTGAGCTGGACTGCCGCGACTCTGAAATGCATACCCTCGCCAGACCCCCGGCCGAATAGATTGACTAGTCAGTCAACCGTTGAAGCATATCGCTTGCTTGGCCCTCGCCCGTCAGCCTTCCTGGTCGCGCTCGCCCCGCGCGCGCTGGCGGTGCAGCTCGGCCAGCAGCAGCTTGGAATGCATCGCACCGAGGAGCTCCCGCAGCGGCTCGGCGCCGGCCTCGACGATCTCCACCGCGCGCTCGATCTCGACCTCGCCCACCAGACGGTCCAGCAGAGCACGCACCTCCTCCGCGACCAGTGGCTCCAGCGCCTCGCGGTAGCGCAACGTGTCATAGACGGTGAAGCCGAGCTCCTCCTCGTAGCCTCCGGCGCGGAAGCTGGCGATCGCCTCGATGATCTTCACGTCGTCGCGGTCATAGCCGCGCCGGTCGGGGGTGAGCACGCCTATCTCCTGCAGGCGCTCGAGCACGTTGCGAGGGATCTCGTAACGCTCGCCCACCGCCTTGGCCGAGACCCGCTGCTCGTCTGCGTGCGCGAGCGCGCGCTCCAGGATGCGGTCCTCCAGCTCGATCAGGGCGCGCACCCGCTCGGGGTCATCGTCCATCACGTCCCTGATCACCCGCAGCGGCATGTAGCGCTCCTCCTGCAGGCGCTTTATCAGTTCGATCCGTTGCACGAACTCGACGGGGTAGTAGGCCATGTTGCGGCTGGTCCGCCTGACGCCATCGCCGAGCAGCCCCTCGCGCAGGTAGTGCTTGATGGTGCCGGGGCTGACGCCGGAGCGCTCCGCCAGCTCGCTCATCTTCAGCAGCTCGCTCGAAGCCTCGTCCCTCATGCCATGAAGGTCCCCTGCTCCCCGTCTGGGGGTAGCGCGACGGCGCCCGTCGCAAGCAGCTGCTCTATCTGCGCGTGGGTATAGCCCGTCTCGGACAGCACCGCGCGGGTGTGCTCGCCGAGCGCAGGCCCGGGCAGGCGGTCGTGCTCGCCAGGGGTGCGATCGAGCTTGATCGGCACGCCGAGCTGGCGCACGCCGCCCTCTACTCCGGGCTGGTGCAGCTCTACGACCATGCCGCGCTCGCGCACAAGCGCGGAGGCGAGCGCCTCGTCGAGGTCCAGCAGCGGCTCAAGACAGCAGTCGTGCTCGCCCGCGAACGCCTCCCATTGCGCGCGTGTGCGTGAGCGGAAGATCTCGCTCACCTGCGCGTGAGCCTCTGACCCGGGGTTCTCGAACTGCCTCTCGATGAGCTCCTCGCGCCCGACGCCACGGCAGAACGCCTGCCAGAACTTCGGCTCAAGCGCGCCCAGGGTCACCCAGCCGTCGGCGCACTCGTAGGGCCGGTAGCAGATGAGAGCACCCGCGAGGATCTGCTCGCCACGTTTGGGCACCAAGCCGTCGGCGAAGTATCTGCCGGCAACCATCGCGAGCCAGGAGAGCGCGCCGTCGGCCATCGAGACATCGACGAGCTGGCCTTCGCCGGAGCCGGGCCGAGCCGCCGAGCCGTCGCGCTCGCGCAGCGCCGCCATGATCCCGAACGCCGCCATCAACGCGCCGCCGCCGATGTCGGCGATCTGGCCCTCGGACTGGACGGGCGGGCCGCCCGCTTCGCCACTCAGGCCGAGCAGGCCGACGAGGCCGAGGTAGTTCATGTCGTGCCCAGAGGCCTCGCGCTTTGGTCCGCTCTGGCCGTAGCCGGTGATGGCGCAGTAGACGATGCCCTTGTTCTCCTCGCGCATGAGCTCGTAGCCGACGCCAAGCCGATCGAGCACGCCCGGGCGGAAGGACTCGAGCACGACGTCGTATTCGCGCACCAGCCGTAGCAGGACCTCGCGTCCCTCCTGGCTCTTGAGGTCGATCCTGATCGAGCGCTTGTTGCGGTTGAGCGAGAGGAACAGCGCCGAGCGAGCGCTGTCCTCGGCGCCGTCGTAGTACGGCGGCGCCCAGCGGATGTAGTCGCCCATGGCGGTGTCCTCGACCTTCAGCACCTCGGCGCCAAAGTCGGCCAGCAGCAGCGAGCAGAAGCCTCCCGGCAGCAGCCGCGAGAGGTCGAGCACGCGGATGCCCCCGAGCGGCAGTCCCATCAGCCGATGCCCAGCAGCCCGCGCGCCTCGGCGACCGTGGCGGGCCGGCGCCCGACGTCTTCAGCCATCCGGCGCGCCTGCGCGATCAACTCGCCGTTGGAGCGCGCCATCGTGCCGTCGGGCAGGTACAGGTTGTCCTCGACGCCCGCGCGGATCGAGCCGCCGAGCGTGAGCGCCGTGGCGATCAGGTTCCACTGGTCGCGCGAGATGCCGATCACCCCCCAGTGGTGCGGGCCGCCGGGCACCTGCGCGATGTTGTCGGCCATCGCGGCCAGGTTGCGTGCCGTCGGTGGGATGCCGCCGATCACTCCCATCACGCAGTCGATGTGAAGGGGGGCCTTCAAGACCCCCATGTCCACCAGCGGCGTGAGCGAGCCGACATGCCCGAGGTCGAAGCACTCGTGCTCGGGCTTTATCCCCAGCTCGTTCATCGCCTGCAGCAGCTCCACGATCTCCTCGAACGGGTTCTGGAAGACCATCTTGAACACGAAGTCCTTGCGCGAGCGCGAGTACTTGGCGTAGTTCATCGAGCCCATGTTCAGGGCGGCGACTTCCGGGCGGCAGGCGCGCAGGTACTCGATCCGCTTTGACACCGGCACGCCGATCGTGCCGGTGGAGTAGTTGATGATCACATCGTCGACTGCGTCCCTGATCGCCTCGGTGATCGCGGCGAAGTCCTCGATCTCGTAGCTGGGAGTGCCGTCGGATTTACGGGCGTGGATGTGGATCATCGAGGCCCCCTCGTCCACCGCCCGCTTGGCCTCTTCCCCGTACTCCTGCGGCGTATAGGGGATCGCCGGGCACTGCTCGCGGTTTGCTATCACGCCCGAGATCGAGCAGGTAATGACGACGGGATCGTCGAGACTCATACGGGCACCACTCCAGACCTCTTGTAGGGCCGCTCGACCTTCTTGCCCGCGGCCATCTCCAGCCCATGACAGATCGTCGCGCGCGTCTCGCGCGGGTCGATCACGTCGTCGATCAGGTCGTTGCCGGCGGCGATGTACACGTCGAACATCTTCTTGAAGTTCTCGATCAGCTCGGCCCGCTTGGCCTCGGGGTCCTCGGCGGCGTCGACCGCCTTGCGGAAGGCGATCTCCACGACCCCCTCGGCACCCATCACGCTGATCTCCGCGCTCGGCCAGGCGACGATCAGGTCGGGCTCATAGGCCCGCCCGCACATCACGTAGTAGCCGGCGCCATACGCCTTGCGCGTGATCACGGTCACCTTCGGCACGGTCGCGTTGGCGACCGCATAGAGCATCTTCGCCCCGTGGCGGATGATGCCTTCGGCCTCGACCTTGGTGCCCACCATGAAGCCGGGGACGTCCTGGATGAAGACGAGCGGGATGCCGAACGCGTTGCAGAGGTTGATGAAGCGCGCGGCCTTGTCGGCGGAGTCGTTGTCGAGGATGCCGCCGAGCTGCTTGGGCTGGTTTGCGACGATCCCCGCGGGGCGCCCGCCGAAACGCGCGAAACAGGTGATGATCGTCTTGGCCCACTGGCCCTTCATGTCGAAGATCTCGCCGTCGTCGACGATATGGGAGATCACCTCATACATGTCATACGGCTTGCGGTTGGACTCGGGCAGCACGTCCAGCAGCTCCTCGTCCGCGCGCTCGACCGGGTCTGAGACGGGCCTGATCGGCGGGAGCTGCTCGCAGTTCTGCGGCATGAAGGAGAGGTACTGCTTGATCCGCTCGATGCACTCCTCGTCACTGGCCACCTCCATGTCCCCCACGCCCGACTTGCGGCAGTGCACGCGCGAGCCGCCTAGTTCCTCCTGCGTGACGTCCTCGCCGATGGCAGCCCTGACCAGGTGCGGCCCGGCGAGCGCCATCGAGCCGCGGCCCTTGACCATCGGCACGAAGTCCGCCAGCCCGGGGATGTAGGCGGTACCGGCGGCGCACGGGCCCATCAGCGCCGCCACCTGGGGAATCACGCCGCTCATGATCACCTCCTCGCGGAAGAGGTGACCCGAGCCGGCGAACATCGCGCCGGCCGCCTCCTGCACGCGGGCGCCGGCAGAGTCGAGCAGCCAGATGAAGGGGATGCGCTTGGTCAGGGCCAGTTCACGCAGGCGTGTGACCTTGAACTCGCCGGTCATGCCCATCGAGCCGGCCATGACCGTGAAGTCGTACGCGCAGACCGCCGTCATCCGCCCGTCGATCTTGCCGTAGCCGGTGATCACGCCGTCGGCGGGAGCGTCCACGCCATCCATCGCGCGCTGCGTGGTGTGTGGCTTGCCGAGGGTGCCCAGCTCGACGAACGTGCCCTCGTCGACGAGCAGCGCGATCCGCTCGCGCGCCGTGAGCTTGCCCCGCTCGTGCTGCTTGTCGATCTTCTCCTGTCCGCCGCCTAGCCTTATCTGTGCGCGGCGCGCGTGCAGATCCTCAGCGAGCGGGCGCAGCAGGGACGTCTTCTCGTCGGTGCTCATCGTCTGTCCTCACGGGCGGATCGGCTCATCGTCCCCTCCACTGCGGTTCGCGCTTTTGGAAGAAGGCGGTCACGCCCTCGACAATGTCCTCCGTGGAGGACGCGAGTGTCAGCTGCGCGCGTAGGTAGTCCAGCGCGTCGTCGAGATCCATGTCCATCTGTCGGCGCATCGCTTCCTTGCCGAGGCGCATGATCACGGGCGACTTCGAGGCGAGCTTGGCGGCCCACTCCTGCACGGCCTGCTCGAACTCCTCTGCTGGCAGGACCCTGTTGACGATTCCTGCCTGCAGCGCCTGCTGGGCGCTCCAGCGCTCGCCAAGCAGGAGCAGCTCGTTGGCCTTCTTGCGGGGCACGTTGCGGTAGATCAGCGCCATGATCATGAAGGGAAAGGCGCCGACGTTGATCTCGGGCGTGCCGAACGTCGCTTCCTCCTTCGCGACGATCAAGTCGCAGGCGAGCGCGATACCGAGCGCCCCCGCGAGCACGTGACCCGAGGCGGCCACCAGGGTCGGCTTGCCGAGCGCGCTGATCAGCTTGAAAAGCGCGACGAAGCGCTCGGTGGCGAAGTGGCGGTGCACAAGCGGGGCGTCGATCGAGAAGCCCGACAGGTTCGCGCCCGAGGAGAAGACCGTCTCGTGCGAGGAGGCGAGCACGACTGCGCGAACCGCCTCCTCGTCGCGGGCGCGTGTGAAGGCGTCGATCAGCCCCTGCAGCACCTCCGCCGACAGCGCGTTGCGCGTGGCGGGCTCGTTCAGCGTGATCGTCGCGACGCCGTTCTCCGCGACGGCGTAGAGAACCGGCTGAGGCGGGTGGGCGGTGGGCTCGGCGCCGCTGCTCTGCTCGGACACGCTAGGCATCCTAACCACTTCTCGCCATCGTCGAAAGTAAGAAGTCCTACTGTTTACTTTTCTTTTTGGCTGCGCTAGCGTCCAACCACCGCACGACCGACCAGAGGAGCCACACCAATGGCGAGCACCGAGACCGTCCTGAAGCCCGACCATCAGGCCAAGCGCAAGCACTTCATCTTTACCGACGAGCACGAAGCGCTGCGCGAGTCGATCCGCAGCTTCGTCTTGAAGGAGCTCACGCCGCACGCCGAGGAATGGGAGGAGACGACCTTCCCCGACTCCGTCTTCACGCGCATGGGCGAGCTTGGCTTCCTCGGCCTGGACAAGCCCGAGGCCTATGGCGGCCAGGGCGGGGACTACTACACCAGCCTCGTTCTCGCCGAGGAGATCGTCAAGGCGAACTCGGGCGGTCTGGCGATGGGCGTCGCGGTCCACACCGACATGGCGATGCCGCCGATCCTCGCGTTCGGCTCCGAGGAGCAGAAGCAGGAATGGGTCGTGCCGGCGATCAAGGGCGAGAAGATCCTCTGCATCGGCATCACCGAGCCCGACGCCGGCTCGGATGTCGCTGGCATAAAGACACGCGCGGTCAAGGACGGCGATGGCTACCTCATCAACGGCTCAAAGACTTACATCACCAACGGTCTCCGCGCGGATGTGATCGTGCTCGTCACCAAGACCGACGCGGACGCCGGCTACGACGGCTTCACCCTGTTCTTGGTGCCGATGGACGCGCCCGGCGTCATCAGGGAGAAGAAGCTCGAGAAGCTCGGCATGCACGCCTCCGACACGGCGCTGCTCGCCTTCCAGGACGTGCGTGTGCCCGAGTCGGCAGTGCTGGGACAGGTCGGCAAGGGCTTCTACAACATCATGTGGGAGCTCCAGGGCGAGCGTCTGATCGGCGCCGCCGGCTGCGTGGCGGGCGCCCAGCGGACATTCGAGCGGACCCTGGAGTACGCCAATGAGCGCAAGGCGTTCGGCCGTTCGATCGGTCACTTCCAGGTGATCCGCCACAAGTTCGCGGAGATGGCGACCAAGATCGAGTCGGCGCGCCAGATGGTCTACGTGACGGCGTGGCGCTTCGCCAACGGTGAGTACCCCGTCAGGGAGATCTCGATGGCCAAGCTCCACGCCGCACGGGTCGCGGTCGAGGTCGCCGACGAGTGCATCCAGATCCACGGCGGCGCGGGCTACATGCGCGAGTACGGCGTCGAGCGGGCCTGGCGCGACGCGCGGCTGAACCGCATCGGCGCGGGCACCGACGAGATCATGCTCGACGTTATCGGCCGCTCCTACGGCCTGTGAGCGCAACGCCGCCGTTTACGGACGAGCACGAAGAGCTGCGCTCATCGGTCCGTGGCTTCATCGAACGGGAGCTGTCCCCCGACGCGCAGAGCTGGGAGGCGGAGGAATGGTTCCCCGACGAGGTGTTCGCAAAGCTCGCCGGCCAGGGGCTCTTGGGCCTGAAGTACCCCGCCGAGTACGGCGGGGAAGGCGGCGACTACCTGCACGAGGCGGTGCTGGTGGAGGAGCTCGCGCGCATCGGCTCGGGCGGCACGGCGGCCGGCATCGGCGCGCACGTGAACATCGCGACGCCGCCAATCTGGAAGTTCGGCTCAGAGGAGCAGAAGCAGCGCTACCTGGCGCCGGCGATCCGCGGTGAGAAGATCGGCGCGCTCGGCATCACCGAGCCCGACGCCGGCTCCGACGTGGCGTCGTTGCGCACGACGGCCACCCGCGTGGACGGCGGCTTTTTGGTGAACGGCTCAAAGACCTACATCACAAACGGAGTGCGCGCGCATTTCATCGTCACCGCGGTCAAGACGACGGCAGAGGGCGGCCACAACGGCATCTCGTTTCTGATCATCGACCGCGGCGAGGGGGTGAGCTCATCCAAGCTGCGCAAGCTCGGCTGGAACGCCTCAGATACCGCGACGATCTCCTTCGAGGACGTGTTCGTGGGGCAGGAGAACCTGCTGGGCCCGTTGCACGAGGGCTTCAAGCTGATCATGGCCAACTTCCAGTGGGAGCGCCTGGCGATGGCGCTCGGAGCGGTCGGCGCGATGCAGCTCGCCTATGAACGCACGGCGCAGTATGCACGCGAGCGCACGGCCTTCGGACGGCCGATCGCAAAGCACCAGGCGATCCGCCACAAGCTCGCCGACCTCGCGGCGAGCGCGCACACCGCGCGCTGCGTGACCTACGACGCGCTGCGGCGCTTTTGCGCGGGCGAGCAGGCGTTGCGGGAGGTCACGATCGCCAAGCTCGTGACCCAACGCGCGTGCTTCGAGCTGATGGACGAGTGCCTGCAGATCCACGGCGGCGCGGGCTACATGCGCGAGTACTGGGTGGAGCGCGCCGCGCGCGACGCTCGTCTGGGTCCGATCGGCGGCGGTTCTGACGAGATCATGCGCGAGATCCTCGGGCGCCTGCTGGACCTGTAGGTGAGCTGTGCGCCGCCACGGCCCCCGACGTCCGCGCGCAAACCGGCGGGCAGCTCATGCTGAACGCAGACCGGTTCGATGCCTCGAGCATGATCCTGAGAGTCTCGTTGGCCCTGGCCGCAATGCTTGCCGTATACAGCCCCTCGCAGCCGCCCGCGGCCAACGCTGCGGCCCGGGCGACGGCGCTCGATCCGGCGCGCTGCGCTCAGGCGAAGCTCACGCCGGATGCACGCAACCTGCGGGCGATGCGCGCGGCGACGCTGTGCCTGATCAACCAGGAGCGAGTCCTGCATGGCG
Source organism: Solirubrobacteraceae bacterium (assembly GCA_025451035.1). Taxonomy (GTDB): domain Bacteria; phylum Actinomycetota; class Thermoleophilia; order Solirubrobacterales; family Solirubrobacteraceae; genus Palsa-744. The sequence goes on along the minus strand of JANWLE010000017.1, from coordinate 8,024 downwards.
AGCGACCGCTGCGCATCGACCGGCGCCTGCAGCGCTCGGCGCAGAGCCACACGCAGAGCATGGTCGCCGAGGGCTATTTCGCTCACCTCGGCCCGCACGACGACACGCTGCTCAGACGGATACGTGCGAGCGGCTATTTGCGGGGCCGGCAGCTCAGATACGAAATCGGGGAGAACATCGGCTGCGGGACACTCCAGCAGTCGACCCCGTATGCGATCGTGCGAGCCTGGATAGCTTCGCCGCCGCATTTGGCGAACATCCTCGACAGCCGTTTCCGGGACACCGGCATCGGCGTGGCCGCCAAGGCACCGGCGTCCGCCTGCGGCGGTCAGATCGGCGCCACCTACACACAAGACTTCGGCTTCGTTCACAGCGGCGGGGCTTGAGTGACGCGCGCCGCTGCGTTCCCGCCCGATGGCCCAGATAGATAACCTCCGCCACCAGCCACCACGACAACAGGAGACCTAACGACTATGGGAGTACTCGACGGCAAGTCGGCGATCATCACCGGCTCGGCGCGCGGCATCGGACGCGCGACCGCTGAACTTCTCGCCGCGCAAGGGGCACAGGTCCTGATCAACGACCTCGATAACGACGTCGCGCAGCAGGCGGCCTCGGAGATCTCCGGCGAGACGGCTGTCTTCGCCGGCGATTTGACCAAGCCGGGCGTGCCGGACCAGCTCGTGGCGAAGGCAGTCGACGCCTTCGGCAAGATCGACATCATCGTCAACAACGCCGGCTACACGCTCGACGCGCCGATCCACAAGATGTCAGACGAGCACTTCCAAGCGATGCTCGACATCCACACGATCGTGCCGTTCCGTGTCCTGCGCGCCGCGGCTCCGCATCTGCGCGAGCCCGCCAAGAAGGAGCGCGAGGAGGGACGCGAGGTGTTCCGCAAGGTCGTCAACGTATCCTCGACCTCGGGGACCTTCGGCAACCCGGGCCAGGCCAACTACTCCGCCGCGAAGGCCGGCGTGGTGGGATTGACCAAGACGCTCGCGAAGGAGTGGGGTCAGTTCAAGATCAACGTCAACGCGGTCGCCTTCGGCTTCATCGACACCCGCCTGACGCAGGCCAAGGTCGAGGACAACACGATGGAGAAGGATGGCGAGAAGATCCAGCTCGGCATCCCCGAGCAGCTGCGCCAGATGGCCTCGATGCTGATCCCGCTGGGCCGCCCGGCCAGCCCCGAGGAGGCCGCCGGCGGCGTCTTCTTCCTCTGCTCTCCGTGGTCCAACTATGTCCACGGCCAGACACTGCACATCACCGGTGGCATGTTCGGAGGGATGACCGGCTAGCAGCCGACCTCCAGCACGCAGCCCGAGAAGTAAGCGCCGGCGGGCGAGGCGAGGTAGGCGACGAGCGCCGCCACCTCGTCCGCCGCGCCTTCGGCTGCAGGCGCGAGCGTCACTGTCGTCAGCTGGTGGCGCGCCCACTCGGTGGAAAGCGTGCGGGCGAGGTTCTCGAGCGCCGCGCGCAGGGCCCCCGCTCCGTCGTACCCCGCCGGCGCGGCCAGATACACGACCCTGCCCCCGGCGCCAGCTGGTAGGAAAGCGCCGTTTGCGAGAGCGCGGGTCGCGTTCCAGGCGCTTTGTACGCAGCCGCGCAAGGCCCGCTGGGAGTCACCGTGCTCGGCGAGCTCTTCGCCGAAGACGCCGGCGCAGTCGACGGCGAGCATGTCGATCCTGCCCGTGCCGGCAAGCGCGTTGCCCACCGCCTGATCGAGCGCCTGCTCCTCGCGCGCCCGCACAGGGATCTCAAATACGCTCGCGCCGAGCGAGGCGAATGCGTCCGCGACAGCTGGACCCAGAGCCTGTTTGGGTGCGGGCTCGACCGCACCGGCCAGCAGCAGCGAGACGCCGTCTAGCAGCTGCGCGCGCAGCAGCTGTGATGCGCGAAGGCCGGCCATGAAACGAGCACCCTATCGCGTGGGCGCCACCCGGCCCGGGCGCTCCTCCCCCTACAGCGAGGCGGCGCCGGAGACGACCTCATCGCTCCTAGAGCTGCGCAGCTGAAAGTAGAGGACGGCCGCCGCGAGCGAGGAGAGCGGGGCAGTGAGGACTCCGATGATCACTCTCGCGCCGAGCCCGGCGGCCGTTCCAGCGGCTTCGGCGGCTAGCTCCACCCCGCCGCCGACGATCACGACGAGCACGACCATCACCACGATCACCCCGAAGACGCTCCAGCCGTTGCCCCTGACTAGTTCACGGCTGCGTCCCAGTGCGCGCGTGGCGCTGAGCCGCTCGAGCACCACGGCTGGCGCCGCGACCGACCAGATCGTCATCAGGATCACCCCGGGGATCACGAACAGCACGAGACCTATCACGATCCCGAAGCCGGCGAGGATGCCGACCAGCAGCAGCGGACCGAGCATCGGCGAGGCGGCGCGCAGGAGCTGGGAGACGCTCGCGTCACGCCGGCCGTCCTGCACGTCGGCGACCAGCTCGACGACCATCCCGGTGAACAGCGTCGTCGCGACGATGCTGATCACGAGCGCGACGATCGCCAGCGCAGGCGCGGCCGCGACCAACACCACGCTGAGCAGCGAGCTGACGACGAACACGACGGCGGCGGCCGGCATCAGCACCGGTGCCTGGTCGACGTAGATCTCAAACGTGCGGCGGATCACCGCGCCCACCTGCACCCGGCCGTTCACGCCCTCACCGCCGTGGGCGAGCCGCTTGTGGCAGGCGGTATGTGGCTTGAGCTGTGCACCTTGCGGCCCTCACGCTGATGGCCTTGCGCATGATAGGCCCTGCCGCAGCAGAGTCACGCGACGGCGGCGCCACCGCGGGCGCGGCGAGCGGAGCCAGCTTGCTCGCGCAGGCGCTTGAGCACGCCCTTGCGGCCGTGCTCCTCCAGGCCGTCGTAGAGCAGTTTGATCTCCACGAGGATCTGGTTTGCGACCTCCTGCTGGAGCTCGCGGCTCGGGTTCTCGGTGCGCTCGAAACGCAGCGGCTGCCCGTACTGTACGGTGACCTTGGGGAACTGAAGCCGCTTCCAGTTGCGGATTCGCGAGGAGCCGTGAATCGCGATCGGGACGACCGGCGCGCCGGTCTCCAGGGCGAGACGACCGATTCCGCGCTTGGCGTCGGTGGACATCTTGCCAGTGCGCGAGCGTCCCCCCTCGCAGTACATCGTGACTGCGCCACCCCTGGCGAGGATCGTCTCGGCGGTGATGAACGTCTCGTCGTCGCGGGCGCCGCGGCGCACCGGGAAGACCCCGCCGTGGGAGTAGATGAACTGCATCGGCGGTTTGAACAGCTGCGACTTGGCCATGAAGCGCACCTTGCGGCGGATGTAGCAGCCCATCAGGAAGTGGTCCATGAACGAGAAGTGGTTGGGCGCCAGGATCACGGCGCCTTTCCCGGGGACGTTCCCGGTGGAGATGGAGCGCACGCGCAGGAACACGTACGCATAGAGCGAGGTCAAAAGGCGCGTGAGCTCGTACGCCCAGTCGGGTTCGCGTGTGCGGGCGCGCTCGTGGAAGCGGTCGAAGTGCTCCTTGGGCCGCGGGTCGGTGTAGACCTGCTCGCGCATGGGTGCTAGATCGCTCATCTAGATCAGCTGTACCTCCGCGAGCCGGCAAAGTTACGCCGTTGCGGTCATCCGCGTGCGCGCTCGAGCGCGCGATGCCACCCCTCGAGCAGGCTCTCGCGCTCGTCGGCGCTCATGCGCGGCTCATACCGGGCCCGTTCACGCCAGTTCGCGCGCACCTCGGGCACGCTCCAGAGGCCGACACCCACCCCCGCGAGGTAGGCGGCGCCGAGCGATGTCGTCTCGGTGATGTGCGGCAGGACGACCGGCACGCCCAGCACGTCGGCCTGGAATTGCATCAGCCACTCGTTGCCGGTGGCGCCGCCGTCCGCGCGCAACTCTTTCAGCGGCGAGCGGCATGCGCTCTCCATCGCGCGCACCGCGTCGACCGTCTGGTAGGCGATCGCCTCGAGCGCCGCCCGCGCGATATGCGCGCGGGAACTGCCACGGGTCAAGCCGACGATCGTGCCGCGGGCGTGGGGATCCCAGTGCGGTGAACCTAGGCCGGTGAGCGCCGGAACGAAGTACACGCCGTCGTTGCCATCGAGCGTCCGGGCGAGCGTCTCGCTGTCGCTGGCGCGCTCGATGATCGAGAGCCCATCGCGCAACCATTGCACGGCCGCCCCGGTGACGAAGATCGACGCCTCCAGCGCGTAGGTGAGCTGCTGCCCGAGGCCCCAGGCGACCGTGCTGAGCAGCCCGCTCGTCGGCTCGGGGGGACTGGCCCCGGCGTTCAACAGCACGAATGACCCCGTCCCGTATGTGTTCTTGCCCATTCCCGCCTCGACGCACGCCTGGCCGAACAGCGCCGCCTGCTGGTCGCCGGCGATACCAGCCAGCGGGACGGAGTGGCCGTGCAGTGTCAGCGGGTCCGTCATGCCGATCACGCCCGTGCTGGGGCATACCCGCGCCAGCGAACGCTCGGGGATGCCGAACAGCTCGAGTAGCTCGGGGTCCCAGCGTCCGGCGGTGATGTCATACAGCAGCGTGCGCGCGGCGTTGGAGGGGTCGGTCACATGCTCGCCGGTGAGCTTGAACGCGAGCCAGGAGTCGATCGTGCCGAACACCGCTGTGCCCTGCTCTGCTCTTCGACGCAGCCCGGGCACGTTCTCGAGCAGCCATTGCATCTTGGTCGCTGAGAAATAGGGGTCGAGCACGAGCCCGGTTCGCGAGCGCAGCAAGGGCTCCACCCCAGCCGTGCGCAGCTGCTCGCAGCGTCCCGCGGTGCGCCTGTCCTGCCACACGATCGCGCTGTGCAGGGGCTCGCCGCTAGCGGGATCCCAGACGCACACCGTCTCGCGCTGGTTGGTGATGCCCACCGCGGTGAGCTGAGCGCTCGCCACGGCGGCGTCGGCGAGCGCCTCCCCAGCAAGCGCCTGCGTCGCCAGCCAGATCTCGAGCGGATCGTGCTCCACCCAGCCGGGCGAGGGGAAGCTCTGCGCCAGCTCGCGGTAGGCGTGACCAACGGGCTGGGCGTGCTCGTCGTAGACCACGCATGTCGTGCCGGTGGTGCCCTGGTCGATCGCGAGGATCATCCGCTGCTGTGGTCGATGCGCACACGGCGAGAGTAGCCGCGCGCACGGTAGACGCGCACGAAATCGATCAGCTGACGTCCGCGGTGGACGAAGCCGCGGAGCGTGCGCTTGGTAGCTCTGTGGGAGAGGTCGACCTCTATCTCCGCCACCCGCAAGCCGCGGCGAGCGGCGTCGATCGTCATCCCGACCTCCATGCCGAACCCGTCCGCGAACGGCAGTAGCTGCGCGAGCACGTTCGCGCGCATCACCCGCTGCCCGGATATCGGCGCAGACATGCGCAGACCGCAGCGGCGGCGGATCGCGAAGCGCGCGAAGCCCAGCGCCAGGCCGAAGCCCCCACCGGTTTTTCGCGAGAACAGCGCGACCGCCAGGTCAGCCTCCTCGGCGCTGACCGCTGCTACCAGCGCGTCGAGCCGCCCGGCGCTCTCGCCGAGGTCCCCGTCACAGAGCACGACCACCGTCGCGTCCGGGTCAGCGACTGTGGCCAGCGCCGCGCGTGCCGCGAGTGTGGCGGCGCCGCCCTTGCCGAGCGAGCTGTCTGGGCTTATGACCTCGGCGCCACGTTCGATCGCGATCCGGCGTGTCGCGTCGGTCGAGCAGTCATCAGCGACCCACAAAGACGCCCCCGGGAATGCCTCTGCGAGCGCTGTGAGCGTAGAGGGAAGGCGCGCTTGCTCGTTGCGCGCGGTGACGATGATGAGCAAGGAAACAGCCATCTTCAGGCCTGAGGCTATTGCCTGGGCCGGCATGCTCGCCGCCAGCCCCGTGCTTCAGCGAAGCGTCGCGGATGGGCGAGCGAGAGTCCTGCACGCAGAGGGGGCCGAGCAGGCTGAAACCGGTTGAAACGGGGGCGGTCAAAGCCACGTCGAGCGACCTACACACTCCTTTGGAGGGATTAGTCGCGAGAACCTCTCTTCAACGGGTGAGGTGGTGATTTGACTACGTCACATTGATTTGAAGTTTCTTTGATTTGATTTATCCACACCCGCCTTTCCTCTCTCTTTGCCGTCCATTTCTTTGTTGGTTGTTTGCTTGGGTCTTCAGTTGGATGTCGGGCGAAGGCAGATGTGGTTATAGCCATTGCTTTAACGTTGGTTAACCCCCCCCCTGAGGCACCCAGGCATCATCGCTGCCCGTGAGTCGCCAGGAGCCTGGTGCTCAGATTGACGGTCGTCTGCCGTCTGACTGCTTCACGGTTTGTCGTGAAGCCTTGACCGGCTTCGCCCAGGTCCGAGATTGAGGCCCGCGAGCGGCTAGGTGGCCATCAATCGCGGACTTCCAATGCCAACCGCCAGTCGTGGCCTTAGCTCCAATCAACGAGATAAAAGACACAGGTGCTCCTCGCCAAAGCGACGAAGAGCACCCGTGGTGTGTATTGGGAGAGGCGGAGGTTGTTATTCAGCCCGTCACCGCCCAGCCGCCGCAAGCCCGCGCCAACTCCATCCCGATCCCAGCGGCGCCCCAGGACCGGACGCTGCCAGCCCCATCCCCGATCCCTGCCGGAGCCGCCAGAGACCGCGCGAACCCTTGGCCACCCGCCGTCCTAGCCAGCCCGCACCGCCCAGCTGCCTCAGGCCCAGCCCTATCCGGCCGTCACCGCCCAGCTACCCCGCAACCAGACCTCTCCTTCCCCATTCCCGAGGCCAACACCCACTCCGCACCTGCACCACAACCCGCTTCTCGAACGAAGCTCAGATCAAGACACCCCAGCCAATGCCGGTGCCAGCGAAAGCGAACACGCACAGATTGCCCGCTTTCCGCTCCCGGTTCTTCTTCCGCTCCCGGTTCTTCGCGGTCAGTCATCCCCAGCAAAATGCAGGTGCGGTTCGTTGACGGTGTTCGCCAGTGGAATCGGGAAGGAGATCGCCAGCGATGGTCTAACCGTCAAACCCTCAACTGCTCAGATTCAACGTCCACACACCCGTCTCGGTCTTGCCCTTCGGCAGCATGCAGATGGCTATGCCAGTGGCGAGCCTTGCCTCCGTATGTCGGTGGGCCCGAGCCTTCGCTCTCGAGCTCTGCGATGCCTTGCTGGCGTTGCAGTTGGTCCAGCGCCTTTGCGCCCTATCACCTGTTGCACGCGGTTATCGGCGTGCCTGAGAGCATCCTTTAACGATGCTCTGCTTCAACGTCCAGCGTTGAAGCTGCCCCTCTTTTACTCTCTCTCTCTCTGAACTGCGTCCCTTGTGAATCCCAAAAGTCGACTACGCATTGATTGAGCTCCCAATCGCGTTTCTATCAACGAAACGCTCAGCTATTGGTGGTGTAAAAGGTTGCATGTAACAGAAAGAAAAAAGAAAGATTGAAATTACTAAAAAGTTGCACTACAAAAAAACCTTGATCTGAAAACTCTTTGATTTGAAAACTCGAGGTCGAAGTAGAAAGAGGCTCGACTAAAAACGTCACCACAGGATCACCGTGATCCAACTCGAAGCCTGGCCCGTCCGCCACGATGACTCTCTCGCTTACGACGCAGACCAAATCAACCACGTCCCCGAACGACCAGACACTACATAGGCATACGAGAAGTCCGAGGACGCTTTGAGGGATCAGCGCTGGACACGGCACCCACGGCTGCGTTGCCGCTAACGCTGCGCTAGTGCCACGACCGAGCCAAGCAAAGTCCCACCGCTAAAGCGTGTCCACCATACTCGTGGCAACGCCACGCATTTTTCACCGTACTCACGGCTTGGAACAGCGTAGTGCCGTCCTCGGAGGTTCCAAAGGAACCACGTGAGTCGTCTACCGACTCCGTTCCCGCTGCTCTTGAGCTGGTGCTCGTTTCGCGGTCGAGACTTTGTGGCTCGCACGGCTGTAAGAGCCGTAGTCTCCTGTCCTGCCAGCGCGGCCACGCCGCTCATCCAGCTAGGACAGCACCGACGGTTCCGCAGGCATACCTCATATGCCTAGCCCTGACACCGTCGCCCTATTCAGGCTGAGCGGCCTCGG
>JANWLE010000016.1 GCA_025451035.1 Solirubrobacteraceae bacterium | reverse complement strand
GCCATTGTCAGACACCACCGAGTTGGATGCCACCTCGTTGGGCAGGTTGCCGGTGATGTTCGTATAGGTGGCGCTCGGGATCCCGGTCAGCGTGACGGCCCCGGTCTCGACCATCGGTGGGATCGGTAAATACTGGGTGTTGGATCCGCCGGGAGCGAAGCTGATCGCGATCGAGCCCGGGTCGTTCGCTGCGACGTCGATGTGCGTGATCCAATCTGCAGCACCCGGCACTGAGATGTCGGTGAAGGTTGGGGTAACCAAGTTGGCGTTGTTGGATACGAGCAGCGTGCCGTTGTCGAAGCCGACGTAGACGACCGCTGGGTTTGACGGCGCGACCGCTATCGCCGAGACAGCGGTTTTGGCTGTTGTGCCCGTCGTCGTAGCCTGAGTCCAGGCCGGCGAGAGTCCGGCCGGGTCAGGGGTGACCCACAGGTCGGCGCCGCCGTAGTAGACGGTGGGTTCTTTGATTGATCCCGAGTTGGGAACGATCGTCATCGGCGGTACGAAGTTGCCGTTGACGCCCAACGGAGGGCTGATGTCAGCGCTCGATACCCATTCGTTGGTGGTCTCTTCGAGATGCATGTCAGCCTCGGCGAACTGCTGTTTGACGTCGAGCGGATTGATCGCGCTGTAGCCGCCGTCGCCGGAGCTCACCTCTGGCCATCCAAGGCTGCCGGTGAAATAGGCGGTGCCGTTGTCCTGCAGGCCCCCGAGGATCTTCGCGCCGTTTTCGTAGACGCTCAAGTCCTCGTAGAGCTGGCCGGTGTTGAGGTTGGCGTTGAGATTGGAGACACCCAAGGGACCCGGACCAGGCGTCGTGGAGCTGTACTCATACACGCCGCCGTCGCATCCGACGATGACCTTGCCCGACGGCGCGAACGCGGTCGCGTGGAAGTCGGGATGGAGTACGTTGGCGCCCGAGCCAAAGAAGTTCTGCCCATTGATGTTGCTCCAGGTGGCGCCGCCGTCTTTGCTCTCGACGGGCGCCATCCCAGCGGCGATGACGTGTTCTGGGTCAGAGGGGTCCACTGCCAGCGTGTTGTCGTACCACGCTTGGTCGCCTTCCGCTTCGCCTTTGCTCTTGCCTTCGTAGGCGTAGGCGGGGTTCGTGTATGCCGGGATCGACAGACGCGTCCAACTTCCGCCGCCGTTGATCGACTTGTACATCGACAGGTCGCTGCCGTTGGCGTCCGTCGAGCCGTTGAGCTGTACCGCCGCATACAGCGTTTCGTGACCGCCGCCGGAACCGATCCCAAGCGCGGTGACGCCGAATTCGGCGGATGTGGGCAGTCCGCCGGCGAGCGTGGTGAAGCTCGATCCGGCGTTCGTCGACTTCTCTATGCCGACTCCGCTCACAGCCGCGTAAACGGTGGTTTTGCCGCCGCTCGGGTCGAGCGCGACACCGGAGGTCGGCGCGGTGATCGAGCCGATCTGGCTCCAGTGCACGCCGCCATCGGTCGACTCATACAGGCCGGTGCTCGTGCCGGCGTAGAGGTCTTTGGAGTTGTTCGGATCGACGGTGAGCGAGAAGAAGTCGACGCCGCTGAAGATGCCGCTCGGGTTCTCGACCGTCCAAGTTTGTCCCGCGTCGGTCGACTTCAGCACGCCGCCACCGTAGAAGCAGTCGCCGCAGTTGTTCGCCTCGCCCGTGCCCGCGTAGATGGTCGACGGGTTGTTCGGGTCGATCGCCAGCGCCCCGATAGCAAGGCCGCTGGCGACCTGGTCGGTGTGGGTGACCCAGCTTTTCCCGTTGTCGGTGGAGCTCCAGACGCCGCCTCCCGCGGTCCCGATGAAGATCTCACCCGCGTTGGCGCCGCTCTGCACGACCGCGGCGCTGTCGACCCGCCCGGAGTTGGGCCCGCCGTAGAAGCTCGTCGTCATCGGCGCGGGACCAAGCGCCGTCCATGCCTGGCTGAAGCTCGGACTTGCGGCGGATGTGATCTTCGGGGAGGAGGCGGCTGAGATCGTGTGCGATGGGCCGCTGAGCGTGCGTGCGTGAGCATCGGCTCGTGAGGCGAGCGCCGCAGCATGCGCAGGCGCTCCGAAGCCCGCGCGCTGTTCAGCCAGATACCGCACCGCACCGAGCGGCTTGAGCATCGGCGGATGCGCCAAGGCGCGCGGGGCCGCGGCGCTCAGCAGCGCCACAACGAGCATCGGGACCAGCAGAACGCGCGCGGTTGGGCGTGATGGCGCCACTCGGCACGCTGGGCGTATGGGCTCTGGCTTATCCGCCCGTCTGCTCGAGCTATGCGGGGCAAGCGGTATTGGCTGGGTTGTCATCCGTTGCTTTTAGCGCTTTTTGACGGGTGCAGGCCCAGAGTGTGTGTGATTTGAGAGGTCAATCCGGAAAGCCAGGGCCGGGATCGGGTTCGGAGGCCAGGTGCCTGCCCGTAGGCGCTTTCGGCACATGGCGCCTGCGGCAATAGCCGTCTGGGTTGAGGCTAGGCGACTGGCTGATGTTGTGCGCTGGGCCACGGGCCATGCCGGTGTCGATGCGTATGCAAAGGAAGCGGTGTTATCCGCCGTAAGGCCGCAGACAAGGGACGCATACCGCGCGTGTTATCAAGACGTTCGGTCCTGTGGACGACTGCAGCCTCATGCAGCGCTAGCGCTGCATGACCACCGCCGGCGACGCCGAGCTCGGCTAGGTCGGCATCTACACCCCCTCGGGCGGGGTACCAGATCGCCATCAGGTGGATTCTGGTGGTCTGTTGAGCTCCCTCGCAGATTTCGCGCGCCTCGCCTGAGGCAGGGACCGTGCTGTCGAGATGCCCCGGCGTGAGCAAAGACGGTCTGCCTGCCGTGGGCCGGCGCTACGCGGTCCGGGAGCATTGCCCGGCACTGTTATCGTCGGTGAGCAACTAGCCGTCGTCCCTATCAGGGCTCCGAGTGAGCCCTCGCAATATCGATCTGGTCAGGTGAGGAGAGGTTGTGATGAAGCGAATCGCTGTGCTCGGTTTGCTGCTGAGTGGCGGCTCGCTGCAACTCAGCGCGTCAAGCACCGCAGCAACGTTTCTCTGCCCTCCCGGTGTCAGCCCGCCATCGATCGACTGCACGGTCGTGAGCCAGCCCATCGTCGAAGCCGGTGAAGCCAAGGAAGTCACGCCCGTATCGGCTTTGCTCAGTGGCGCGGTCAACACCTACGGCGCGGCCAGCACCTACTACTTCGAATATGGCCTGAGCGCCGCTTACGGCACCAGGACGCCGACGGGGCTACTGGCCGCGGCACCAGGCGAGCCAGCCTCCGCGACCAGCTCTACCGTGCAGGCGCAGATCACGGGGCTCACGCCGGCGAGCGCCTACCACTTCAGGCTGGTCGCGAGCAACGCATCGGGCACGACCGCGAGCGCCGATATGACTTTCACGACCCCCAACGAATCGGGTGTGACCACAAGCAAAAAGAGGCTGCGGGCAAGCGGCGAGCGCCTGATCGCTCTACCGATCAACTGCGCCAAGCAGCCGCGGTGCGCCGGCAGGATCCTGCTGGTCCCACGGAGCCCGAGGCGGTCCGCCGGACACGCGGACTATGGTCAGGCGAGATACTCGATCGCCTACGGCGCCAACGCCAGGCTGCGAATAGTTCTCACCAGGGCCGCCCGCGAAATCCTGGCACGTCGGGGCAGGCTCACCATCGAGGCGCTCGCGGAATTCGCCGATCCTCACCGGGTCGCGATCGCCACGGTCACGATCCTCGCGCCCAAGCGGCGCGTGGCGCACGCCAAGGCGCATCACGGTCACACGCACTGAGGTGAGCGAGCGCCGGCGGCGGGTCGGCGGCCTCAAGGCACCGGCCAGCCTTCTACACCGACCCGACCGCAACACTCAGATCTGGAGCCTGGGTCTAGCTGGAGGCTGCGCTGCGCAGGATGTTCTCAGCCCATCAGCGGCCTGACGGCGGCCGAGAGCGGCCTGCGTCGAGCCGGGCCATAGTGGCCGTCGTAATGGTCAGGCAAGTGCCTTCGAAATGGTATGCCGGGCGTGTCCCCCCACGTCATATGTGGGGATGCGGCAAGGCCGGGTGAGGCAGAGAAGCCGGACGCCCCCGCTACTCGCCTGCTGAACACGTTCTGAGAGGGAATGGCCAGGTCGTGAGCAAGTGCTGTCCACCGCTGCTCGCTTCGGCGAGCCTCACTTTTTGTGAGAGCGAGACCGTGAGAGCGAGACCGTGAGCTGGCTTGCTACCGCGAAAGGACGCTTGCAAATGCTTGCCGCCCGCGTTGAGCGGGAACGCTTGTGCCGTGCATCTGCCGAAGCTCGCGGTCTCGCTCGCTGCACTCCTCGTGCTGGTCGCTGCGCAAGGCGCCTCGGCGTTCACGCACGTCGTCACGCCCGGCGAGTCGCTGTCATCGATCGCGGCCACAGACGGCGTGACGGTCACCCAGCTGGCCGAAGCGAACGGCCTTGGGTCGACCGCGGAACTGCTGTCTGGCTCGCAGCTGACGATCCCGCCGCAGGCCGGAGAAGCGCAGCTGCAAGCCGCCATACCTGTCAGCTCGGATGCCGACGGCGACGCTGACGGCGCGCTCGCCGGCGAATCAGCCTCCACGACCTCGCAGTATGTCGTTCAGCCGGGCGACACGTTGAGCGCGCTCGCCGCCCGTGCCGGGGTCACCGTCGCGCAGCTCGCCGCCGCGAACGGCCTTGACGCCGAAGCTCCGCTGCTGGCTGGCGCGAGCCTGACCCTGGGCGCTGGCGTGAGCGGCCGTTCGCCGGAAGCAAGCACGGCCTCGGCGGCACAGTCCCAGCCGGTCGGGGAAGCGGCGCAAGGCTCGCCGGGCAGCCCGCCGTATACGACCCAGCAGACCGTGAGCTCAGCGGAAATCTCCTCTATCGCCGCCGCCAACGGTGTGCCGGCGTCGCTGGCTGAGGCGATCGCCTACCAGGAGAGCGGGTTCAACAACGAACTCGTCTCGAGCGCGGACGCGCGCGGCGTGATGCAGATCACGCCCGGGACCTGGAGCTGGATCAACGAAGCGCTCGCTGGCCCAACCCCGCTTGACCCAGAATCCGCGCTGGAAAACGTGCGTGGTGGCGTGTTGCTGCTGCGCTCGCTGCTGCAGGCCACGGGTGGCGACGAGGAACTGGCGGCCGCCGGCTACTACCAGGGCCTGCCGTCCGTCCTGAGCGAAGGCATGTATCCGTCTACGCAGCAGTACGTCGCGGACGTTCGGGCGTTGCAGCAGTCGTTCGGCGGCGGCTGAGCGGAGCGTTACCGAGTCAGGGCCGCGTTCCAGGCGCTGATCGAGCGCCTGACCGGCAGCGGCTATGAGCGGAGCCTCATTTACTCCGGTCTACGCGTCCGCTGGGTTTCACCGTCCTGCTTTTCGCGGAGTGCCTACGCGGTAGCCGTCCGCTCGCCTCGTTCATCGAGATTTAGTGGAGCAGGGAACGCTTTGGGCGGCGCTCGCGGACGTCCCCGGCCAGGCCGAGGGGCGGTGGCGTGACGGTCACCGTGCGGTGAAGGGCGCTTGCAAGTGCGTCCTTCGGACTGTGCCTAAGGACCCGAGACGGCCTGGCTTGGCGAGAACGTCGGCCGGCCGGTCGTTAGCGCCGTGCGTCCTGAGCGGCTGGGGACGCCGTTGACGGCGGCTTGTGCTGACGGGCGCCTTCAGCTGTCATCCGCCGGAGCGATGTCTAGGCCGGGGATCGGCTCGATCGGCAGCGGGCCGTGGATCGCTTCGAGCTCCTCGAGGTCCGGGGAGGGGCGGTTGGCCAGGCGCTTGAAGCCCACGAGGCTGGCGAGCGAGGCGACATGCACTGTCTGCGATTCCCACTCCACTACTTCCGCGCGCTCGGAGACCGTCTCGTAGTCGAGCGGTGGCAGGCCGCCGCGCATGATGTCGACGATGCCGCGGGAGGTGTTGACGCTGAGGCGCTTGGCGCCGGCGACGTCCTCGGCGGTGAGCCGCTTGCCGTCGCTGATCCTCACGGCATCGACGCGCTCCAGGAAGCGCAGCACCGCGGCGTTGGCCTGCGGTCCGTCGCCTACGAGCAGGTCGCTGTCCTTGGTGGCACGGATAAACCCATGCGCGATCACAGCGAATCCACCGATCACGACGTGCTTCAACCCGACCGCATCGGCGTCAGCGGCGACGCCGGCGAGATCAGGTCCAGAGGGCTCGCTCAGGGACAAGGCCTGCCCTGTATCCGGCAACCATCAATGACACCGCCTGCTGAGAGAGGCTCTGCCCAACCGTCAGCCGCTGCGCCGGCGTCAGCGCCATGTTGCTCGCCCGGAGCTGCTCTTGCTCTTCTCGGTTTATCTGCGCCCACTCGGCCTCGTGACCGACCGAGAGAAGCGGAGCACACATAAAAGTTTATCGCCCTTCAGGACGACCTCGTGTGGGAGCCGAGCGCGAGCGCGGGAGCCGTGATCGCTCCTTCGATCAGCGGTTCGAGGATCTCCATCGCACGTGAGATGGGATGTCCGTAGAGGCCCTTGCGGGAGTCGTGGTTCTCGTGCTTGCTCGCTTTAGAGCTCGCACCAGACGACTTGGCTTGCAGGCATTGGCGACACACTGGGGGTGTGCCGATATGTTTGAGGACCTTGTGCGGTTCGACGCGGCGTCGCTCGTGGAGCGGCTCGCTGAAGAGGTCGTCCCGTTCGCTGAGACGGTGGTGAGGGGGGGTGTGGTCCTTGCTATTCGATGACCCACTTCTCGATGCGGCTGTTGCCGGTGTTTTCCCACCAGATACCGCTGTCCAGCACGTACACGTTGGTGCCGTAGAAGGCGAGTCCGTGGGGACTCTCGTTGAACTGGCCGGCTCCGTTGCCCTTGCTGCCGAACCCGTAGAGGTATTCGCCGGCCTGGGTGAAGACCTGGACACGATTGTTCCCGTATTCGGAGACCCAGATGTTGCCTTCCGCGCCGACGGCGACACCGTAGGGGTCTTTGAGCTGCCCGGGTTCTGAGCCGGTGGTGCCCCAGGTGCGGATCAGTGTGCCTTCGTTTGAGAACTCGCCGATCTTGTTGTCCCATGAGTAGGCGACCCAGACGTTGCCGTTGGCAGGGTCGAGCCCGAGGTAGAAGGGGCCTTCTTTTTCTTCGCTCTTGGCGATGTTCCGGACCCACGCGATTTCGGTGTTGAACTCTTGCACCCGCTTGTTCCCGCGGTCGGCTACGAAGATGTTGCCTTTGGAGTCGACGACTATGCCTTCGGGGACGTAGAACTCGCCGTTGCCGGACCCTTTCAGGCCCGTTCGGCAGGAGGAGGTGCACACCTGGAATTTGCTTTCTCCGTTTGCGACGCCCCAGCCGAACGTCTTGATGAAGGTGCCTTCGCCGGTGAACTCCTCGACGCGGTTGTTGCCCTCGTCGGTCGCCCAGACGTTGCCTTTGGAGTCGACCGTCACCCCATAGGTCGTTTTGAACTGGCCAGCGCCTTCGCCGGAGGATCCCACGGTCCGTACGAATTCGCCTTTGGAGTTGAACTCCTCAAGGCGGCTGTTCTCCGTGTCAGACACCCACACGTTCCCAGCCGCATCCGTCGCCAAGCCACCCTCGGGTTCACGCAGCTGACCGTTACCCGTCCCATAGGTCCCAAACGAAGACGAATACGTGGGAGGTTTGTTGGATCCGCCTGTGGTGAAGGTCCGGTCTTCGCCGTTTGTCGTCCCAGAGCTGTTGGTGGCGACCACGCGGTAGTGGTAGGTGTGTTTTTCAGCTAGGCCGCTGATTACCTGGCTGACTTTTTCAGCGCTCTGTTCGGAGGCGATCGTCGCTTCGGGTGTCGGTACGCTGCTGCCGTAGCCAGTCGTCGCTCCGTATTCGACGCGATACGTCGTTACCTCGCCGTCGGGGTTCACCGACGCGTTGACAGTCGCCGCGGAAGTCTGAAGGTTGGAGACCGCTTCGGTGTTGACGATCGGCGCTCCGAATGACTCGATGACCCCGATGTTGGTGAAGTAGCCGTGGTTAGCTTGACCGCTGATCATGCAAGCTGCCGCTGTCGGACAGGTGATGCCTTCGAGCTGAAGGCTTGTCTGTCCCGGCGGCATGATCGGCGTCTGCGGTGTCCATTCGGTGCCGTTCCACCCCTCGATCAGGCCCTGGCCAACGGCCGTACATGAGGTTGCAGAGCCGCAGCTGAGCCCGCGCAGATTGCCTTCTGCCGAGATGCTAACGCGGCTCCATTCGCTGCCGTTCCATAACTCGGAGAGGACGTGGAACGGTCCTTCGATCAGCGATTTGCCGCTCTCTCCGGTGGCCAGGCATGAGGTGCTGCTGGTGCAGGACACCGCAGACAATTCCTCAAACCCTTCGTTGGGGTTGACTGTCGTTTGGTTCGTCCAAGTGCTGCCGTTCCAGCGCAGCGCCAGAGGTTCTTTCAGGGCGGTGCCAGTCGCTGTACACGCGATCGAGGACGTGCAGGAGATGGAGTAGAGAATTTCGTAGCCGCTGGTGCCGATTGGGGTCGTTTGCACTTTCCATTCCGACCCGTTCCAGCTCTCGGCGAGCGGGACGTAGCCGGCCGCGGCCTGATACTGCCCGACGAGGATGCACGATGTGCTGCTGGTGCAGGTCACCGCGTACAGTTCCGCGCGCGCGCCGCCGGGCGCTGTGACGGTTTGGTCTGTCCAGCTCGTGCCGTTCCATCCCATCGCAAGGGCCTTCGCTGGACCAGAGCTGGTTTCGTAGGTCCCGACCGCCTCACACGAGCTGCTGGATGCACACGCGACACCACGCAGTGCTCCCTTCGTGGCGCCGCTTGGCAGCGGTGTGGTCATTTCCCTCCATTCGCTGCCGTTCCAAGTCTCAGCCAGAGGGAGTTCGACGTAAGACCCTGTGGTCTGCGTTCCAACCGCCACACAGCTGGTCACGCTTGCGCACGATGCTTGCCCGAATTTCCACGCCATGCTCCCGACAGGCGTAGCTGCTGGTATGAGGGCCCAGTTGTGCGGACTTATGACGCGGTCGCCGCCATAGGTTGTGCCGGCACTACTCGTGGCGGCGATGCGGTAGTGGTAGGTGCCTTCACTGATGCCGCTCAGCGCCGCAGTGATCGTTTCGGATTTGTAGCCGGCTGGGAGTTTGCCGGGCGTCGTAGGAATCTTCGATCCATATGCGGTGGTTGGCCCGTATTCGAACTGGTAGGTCGTTTCGTTGCCGTACGCGTTGACCACGCCATTCAGCGTCGCGTTGCCGTTGTTGACGCCCGTAGCCTGGCGGGTTTCGGCGACAGGCGGCCCGACACCGTCGGCGGTCGCGGTCTTGTGCCCGCCGGGATACGACGAGCCCACTGCGGTGCAGTTGGCTTGCTGACATGCGACCGCGCGGTATTCAATCGAGTTGCCGACGGTGGAGAGAACACTCCATTCGCTGCCGTTCCATACGTCGGCCTGGGTTCCGCCGCCGACGGCTGTGCAGTAGGTCGCCGAGCGGCAGCTCACGGAGTAGAGGCTGCCCGCGCCTCCGCGGCCGGCGACTGCCGGCGGTTCGCCCGTGGTGATCCATTCGGTCCCGTTCCACCGCTCGGCAACGCTCTTGCCTTCGCGCTGACCTACCGCCATGCACCAAGTGGTGGTTGGGCAGGAAATGCTGTTGAGTACTAGATGGGCTGCTCCTGGCAGTGATTGCTGCTTCCATTCGGTGCCGTTCCACCGGTCGACAAAGGCGAATGTTTCGTAGACGCTGAGCGGTTCGTAGGTTCCTGTGGCGGTGCAAGCGTTCGCCGCCGCGCACGAAATCGCCGCGAATCTCGATCGCACGCCAAGTCGTGGCACGCTCTGCGTGATCCAGGTGATGCCGTACTGCGACAGTTCGGCGACCCATGCTGTCTGTTCTCCTTGGTATTCGGTTGGGTAGTCGGAGCCGACAGCGAAGCAGGTGACGGCCTGCGGAATGCACGAGAGGCCGTTGAAGCCGACGTTTTTCGCTTCTCCGGAGATGACCATGACGTTTGTGTTCCACGACGTACCGTTCCAGCCCATCGACAACCGTTCGCCGGTTGATTCGACGCCACCAAGAGCGATACAGCGGGTGGTGGCGCTGCACGACACCGGGCCGACATACTCGTTTTTTCCTCCCGGGACGATCGGGATCGTCTCGCTGACCCATTCGCCACCTGTCCAATACTCCGAGTGGGGCTGATAACTGCGAATTTCGCCGTTGCTCGCAAGGCCGGTGGCCATGCACATCACGCCGCTTACGCAGGACACCGATTCAAAGCCCGATTCGGCGATCCCTTCGGGATTGCTGGGCGTCGGCTCGGCGACGAATGGAGCGGCCGCGATGAACGTCACCGGTTCGCCGCGGGTCGTGCCGACGCTGTTGGTGGCTAGGACCCGGTAGCTATAGGAGAGGTACGGCGTAAGGCCGGTGAGCGTCTGGGCGACGTATTCATTGCTCGTGCCCGAGCCGGCGGTTGCTGGACTCGTGGGCAGGTCTTTGACTTCCGAGCTTTTCGCGGTCGGCCAGTATTCGAACTGGTAGGTCGTGCTGTGGCCGCCCGGGTTGAGCTTCGCGTTTAGCTGGGCGCTCGTCGTGCGAACTTCGCTGGCAGGTTCGGTGACGGCGTTCGGTGACGGGGTTGTGGTGAACGTCGCGTCAGAGCTGTATGCCGTCCCGCCGTTGTTGTAGGCGACGTAGCGAAAGTGGTAAAGCGTTTTCGGAGCCAGGCCACTGAGGGCGCTTTCGATGGCCGTCCAACCTGTGTACGACGTTTCGTTGCGTTCGGGCGTCTTCTGGCCGTAGCTGGTTGTGGGCCCATATTCGAAGTAGCTCGTGCGCGGGTTGCCGTATTCTTGCTGCTTCACTTCGGCGTGCACGGTCGCGACTGTTGGCCCGATGAGGGTGGCACTACCGATCCGTACTTCGGGTGGCACGTAGGGGGTCGTAAAGGTCTGGTCGGCCCCGTACCCCGTGCCGCCCCCGTTGGAGGCGACGAGGCGGTAGTGATAGGTGGTGTTCTGTTCGAGGTATTCGCCCGCGACGCTTACGGCGACGGGTTCCACGCCAGAGCCAGCGTTTCCTTCATAGGGAATGTTGCGGCCATAGGCAGTCGTTGTCCCCAGTTCGAAATGGTATTGGGTGTTGTCTCCCTCCGGATTGATTGTCCCGTTCAGAGTGGCGACATTCCAATGGATGTTGCTCGCGGGCAGCGTAGTCACCGCTGGTGCGGCTGGTCTTGCTATTGGCGCTCCCCAGGTCGTGCCGAGTCCTGAGGGGCCATCGTAACCCGGCTGGCCGTGACAGAAGTAGAACGTGCTGCAGGTCGTTTCGCGTTCGCCGGTGAAGTTGTCGCCGTCGGTTATGTCCGTGTAGGCGCCGCCCTCGCCGACGTATGTGTAGAACGCCTCTGGTCCAAGCTTACGCGTGTATTCGTTTGTGAGGGCGTAGGTCGCGGCGATGATGGGCGCGGCGGTGCTCGTTCCGCCAGCGGATTCCCATCCTTCTCCGATCGTTTCTTTGATTATCTTGCCTTCTGCTTCGATCAGGATTTCTTCTAAGTAGCTGTCGTATATGGAGACAGGGTTGATCTCGCTGCCGGTGGCTGACATGTCATTGAGCATCCTGTGAGCACAGCCCGTATCTTTCTGCCAGCTTGGCTTTGACTCATACGGGCTGCACCCGCTCCCGGTTTCTGCGGAAACTCGCTCATACCAGTTGCGCCCGTTGGGACCCGGTTCTTCAAAGAGCTGGGTGCTGCCGACCGCGATCACATAAGGCGACGCCGCTGGATATGCCGTGCCGTAGCCGTTATCTTCTCCATCGGCGAAGGTGATCGGGATACCGGGGTGGTTGTAGTAGTGGTCGTAGGCGGACTCCCCTGAGAACTCAGGCCCACCCCAACTGTTAGAGACCTCGGTGGCGCCCAGCCTGATGGCCGTTTCCTCGGCTGTGCCCAAGTCCGTTTCTGACCAGCTATTGGCCTCGACAAGCAAGATTCTGCAATATGGGCAGATGGCCGAGACCATGTCGACGTCCAGCGAGGTCTCTGCCGCAACCTCGAATTCTCCTCCGGGGTAATTGCCCTGTTCACCGTTCTGATTTACCTTCGTGAAACAACCGTTGGTGGTTGTGCATTCAGGAAGGCCAAAGTTCGCGCGATATACCGACAGGTCCGATGCGACATTTGGGTCATTGAAGGGAAGGACAATCCCGACCGTCTGTTCAAACCCGGCGCTGTTGGATGGAAGGTTGTAAGCGCTCTGGAGATCCGCGGGGTCAAACCCGGTTTCATTGGGGCCATGGCCAATCGTGTAGTGAGATTTCCCAGGCAGCGGTCCTTCGGCTTCCGCGATTTCACGTAGTTTGCGGGCAAATTCGTGGCGAAACGCACGTGGGTAGGCGATCTGCATACACCGTTTCAGGCCCGGATCGTTCGGGTGAGGGGGACACAGGTCAAACGGGCGGGTAGCCGAGGGCCTAACCGACGGTGTAGCCCGCCTCGAGGCGCCCTGCCCCAGCCAGGGGCTTTCCAAAGGGCCGGTGGCTTCTTCTGGTCTCGAGCTCAAGGGGCTCGCCGACCCGCCGTGACTGCCGAGGCCTTGCGGCTTCGCAAGTGCCGTATGGGTTACGCGCGACCGCCTGCGGCTATGCCTGCGAGCGTTAACGGAAGATCGGGTCTTGTGCGAACGGTGCTTACTCTTATGTGACCGAGAAGCCGTGGTCAAAGCGGCGTGTGAAGCTCCCCGCGTGAAGGATGCAAGGGCCATGTTCGCGTTCCACGTGCATAGAGAGACCGCACTTGCGATCACCGCTAGGGCGATCCGTGTCGCGCTAGGACGTGCCGCCCCCCGACCGTCGCTGACCCGCATACGACCCCCCTGTCTCTGTCGAAAATGTCCGCCGCCTGCGAAAGCCGGCCTCCAGCGAAGTTTGCCTCTCAAATAAACGCCGGCAGGATCCTAAGCAGCTCGACCGCGGCATGTCAACTACATTCGACATGTGGTATAGCCAGGGCTTTGTCGCGACACACATGCGAGATGTGGGGCCGAATCAAAGAGGGCGAGAAACAAGCGTGTAGGACCATGCACAGGCACACAATCAATATCAAAATCTATTTGTATGACATGAGTAATATCATGCAAATAGACAGAGGGAAATAGGTCGCGACGTCGCCAGGACTGGTACGGCTAACCCCGATACTGCTTACCGCGCTATGCCGCTTCGGTGCAGACCTACGATTGAGATCGCAAAATGTGAAGCGTATTAGTCGAACTGCTTACTGCTGGCCTCGAGGCGGGGAAAGAGACGGCTACTGGGTGTCAGACGGGGCTGTGGCTTGCGTCTCGGTGGGCTCGCTGGAGGGTGGAGAGCCGTTGGGGTTGACATCAGCGGCCGTGGCTGGTTGATCTGATCCGTAGCGGTAGCCGTGGCCGTAGTAGCCATAGGTGTAGCTGTAGGAGCCGAGTCGGCCTGGCTTGAAGGCGTTGGCGACAACGCCGAGCAGGGGAGCGTCGACTTCCTTGAGGACCTCGTGCAGGCGCTCGGCGACATCGCGGCGGTTGACGCCTACGCGGCCGACGATGATGACACCGTCGACTTGACGCAGCAGTGGGAAGGCGTCTGAGACAACCGCGAGCGGGGGGGTGTCGAAGATCACGAGGTCGTATTGAGATCTGACTTGTGAGATCAAGTCGGACATCGTGTGGCTCTCGATCAGCTCGGAAGGATTTGGCGGTGTACCTACGCCTGCCGTAAGGACATCTAGAGAACGGGCAGGCTGAGTTGTCTTTTTCGCTGGGTCGGGCTCCAGCGTGATCGTCCTGATTGCCTCGCTGAGAGGCAGCATGCCGATGAGCACGCCGGCGAGCCCGGCGTTGCTTGTGATCCCGAGCTGTCTGGCGAGCGTGGGACGACGTAGGTCTGTCTCGAGCAGCAGCACGCGCGAGCCCATTGTTGTCGCGGCCTCGGCGAGATTGACTGCCACGGTCGTCTTGCCGTCACCCGGTGATGCCGAGGTAACGACCACTGCGCGTACGTCGCGATCAATGTTGAAGTAGCGCAGGTGCGTCCGCAGCATGCGGAACACCTCGACCTCCGACTCGGGCAGAGCATGGCGTGTGCCTTCCGGCCTGTCGGTGTGCTGAGAAAGGACCGTGCTCTCGGGGATCACGCCGAGGAGCGGGAGCCCGTAGATGCGCTCGAGGTCGCTCGGCTCACGGATCCTCCGATCCAGGCGCTCCAAAAGGAACGCGAGGCCGAGACCAAGCAGAAGGCCCAGGACGGCACCCAGGATCGTATTGCGGGTGGTCTTGGGCGAGCTAGGCGAGGTTGGCGCCAGCGCGGACTGAGCGACCTGAACATTCCCGTTCTTCAATTCAGCGAGGACTCCCAGCGACTGGGCGCGTCCGGCCTGTGTAAGTCCCGAAGGACTGTTGCGTTCCTTCGGGGTCATCGCCGCCAGCTGCTTGTTGACGAGGGCCAGCGCTTTGGCGTAGTAGGCGTGGTTTGCGTTCTGCTGCTCGTCGACGAACTGTTCGGCGTAGGTGTTCGCGATCAGCGCGGCCATCGCCGGCGAGGTCCAGGTGGCAGCCACGTCGACGATGTTCGATTCGCCCTGAGCGCTGATTTCAAGGCCGCCTTTGACCGTTTTTTCCGTGAGGCCGCCGCCGAGCTTCTGGGCGGTCTTCGCCGCCATGTCGCCGAGCTGGACGAGCTTGAGGTTGGTGTTCTGCTGCGCCTGCTGGTTGTTGATGCTGACCGCCTGCAGGCCGGCGACCTGTTGAGCCTGTTGGTTGTTGTTGAAGACGAGCGAGGCGGTGGCGGTGTACTTCTTGGTCTGGCGCTTCGAGAAGAAGAACGCCGAGAGGCCGACGAGCACGAAGCAGAACAGGATCGCGGGCGCTCTGCGGCGCAAGATCGCGAGGATCCGCTCGAGGTCGAGTGTCTGTTCGTGGTCCTGGGGGTTCATGCGTGGTCAGGCGCGCACAGGCGTCGATTATGAATAGCCGAGCGAGCGGGACGCGAAGGAGGGAATGATAGCCACCTTGGCTGGAGAGTGGGGGATGTCTGGACGAGGGGTGTGGTGGTGGGGCGCGAGTCCGGTGAACGGAAGATCTGCTCCGTGCAGCCTTCCCTGGTGGCGTTCATCGCTCCGCTTGACGTTTGCGCAGCCGCTACGCGGTGGCGCGCGCTTGCACTGGAACCCGCATCCCTGCTCGCTACGCAGGGCTAGTGAGGGGAGGCCGGCATCCCCCGGCCTCAAGGTCTTTCAGCGGTCCGCTCGCCGTGCGACCCTCGTGTGGAGCGCTTGTTCAATCTTTTGGGTCGGAGTTCATGCGTAAGGCGATCGCCGAGCGAGCGGAGCGGGCACTCGCCGAGGATACGCAGGAGCGGTTGCGGGACGTGCCCGGAGCCGTGCGCGGCGGCGGGCGCCGTGCGCGCGACAGCGGGAGAGCATTCACCGACCTGCTGGCCGAGCGCCGCCGGCAGCCCTGACAGTGCCGGCGGCGAGCGCTGATTGCCTGTGTGGTCATGTAGTTGACCAGAGTTCCTCGTTTACACGGCCATGTGATAGAGGCGGTGATCGAGGGGTAGTCGAGGAGATAAGCGTATTACTCCAATGAGTGGGGGTCGTGGTTGCAGAGTTCTGCGCCCTGTTTGGCAAGCAGTTTGATGATCTTCAGGGCGGGGGACTCGCGGATGTCCCCGACACCGGGCTTGTAGCTGACGCCGAACAGCGCGATCCGTGCGCCGTTGACCGGCTTGCCTGCTTTGTGTTCGGAGGGTTGTGGAGAACGGGAGCTCTGTTCCTCCCATGGCTCCCTTCTGCTCTTCACCGCTTCACTTCACGTTTGCGGAGACCGTTCCGCGGTGGCGAGCCGTTACCACGGGCGCGACCATCCGGGTCGCGAGGCTTTGGAGAACGGTCAGTTCGATGAACTCGATGCTCATGTCGAACTCCCTGGCTCGCCAGGACAGGTAGAAAGGATCTACCGGCAGGCAGTGACCGCCCATGCCAGGGCCGGGCGGAGACGGGGCTGGTGGGGAATGGAGAACGGTCGGCCTTTCACCGGTTCGCTCTCACACGAGCTCCCTGCAGTCTTTATGAGCCATCCAGGCCAAGGGCTCTCAAGGCCTTCAACGACTCCTCTCCACGGTTGCAGAGACCGATATGTCGTTTCAGGCAGGTAGTTAGCATGGCGCGAGGCGAATTTGAGAGACCAGTCGGTCCGGTCCGTCCGGACCTCCTTCCTGGCCTTCCAGCGCTCTGCTCCGCGATACAATTTGTGACCGCTTCGCACTGTCAGGCTGCTACCACGGGGGCCACCATCCAGGCAGCGATACGGGGAGGCTGACGAGAACAGCCGGCCGCAGTTGGCTTAACTGCCTGTCGTTGCCGGAGCGTGCGGGGTCGCGATCTGCCAGCGCATTCCGGGCCCGAACTCGAGCACCAGGCCGCTCGGCGCTATCAGCTCCCAGCTAGGAGGATCATCACGCGCCTCGGGTGCGGCGGGGCGCACGTCGAGGAATGAGCCATCAGAGAGCCTGCAATGCAGTCCGCCAGTCGACTCGTCGATCTCAGCATCCTCGATTGAGCGGCCGAGAAGCTCGCTTGGATCTGGCGGCGAGAACTCTGCGTCCTGGGTCGCAAGCCGCCACAGCGCACCAGCCGAGTCGCGGATCTGCACGTGCAGCACTTTTGGATAGGCGATCTGGGCAGCGACGATCCGTCCGCGCATTGAGCGCAGGACGCTTGCGGGCGAGGCGTTGAGGGCGAGAACCGTGGACATCAGTGCTCTCTCCATTGTTGCAGCCACGCCAACAGCTCTCCATAGCTCATATGGCGACCCTTTGCAGACGCCTGCTTCTCTGCATGGAGCGCCTCGCTGGCCTTATACCGCTCTTCAGCGGTGAGCCCCACCTCCTTGCAAGCCTGCCTGAATTGCTTGATGTCTCGCTTGCGACTCACGGATGCGGGTGCGGGCCATGTCTGGGCGGGAGTGACGTTTGCAGCGGCGAGAGGATCATCGAACACACGTTCCCATTGCTCGCGGACGGAACGCGGCCAAGACTCCTAGCGCAGACTCCCAGCAGGCTGAGCATCGCAGTCGCCGAAGATCGAATGCTGCAAGGACTCTGGGCAAGGCAGGCGGAGAAAAGAAAAAGATAAGCGTGTTACGTCAATCTGTCACCACGTTTGCGTTTGCTGGGCGTCACGGGCGGCCCGCCTTGTTTAGCGCGTTCTGAACCTTTGCGACGCAGTGGTATGGCATCTGTTGGTTGATCTTGCCCGCCAGCTCGATGCACTCGGTCGCCATGTCGAACTCCCGGGCGCGCCAGGACAGGTAGAACGGATCGACCAGCAGGCAGTGCCCGCCCATGCCGGGGCCGGGCGGAGGCGGGGCTGGTGGGGAATGGAGACCGGTCGGCCCGGTCCATCCGGACCTTCACCAAAGGCCGCTTCGCTCCGGGCCTTCACGCCTACGTCGTCCTCTGTGACCGCATCCTGCGGACACTCGCCATATCCGGCGGAGCCGTCAGCACAAACGACTCCAGCTTGGCGACCTGTTACCTGGAGTGCGACCGTCCGGGTCGCGTGCTCCTCGCAGCGATGCTACTGCTCGCTTGGCGGACGGGAAGGAGGAGGAGGCGCCGCGCCGCCTCGCTTCTCGAGATTGAAGATCGTTTGCGGCAGTTTGGGCACCGAGCCCGGCGGCGGCACATTGGTCGGCTTCGCGGGCGGAGGAGGACTTTGGGGACGAGGCTCAGACATTTCTAAGAGCTTAGCGCGGCAGCCGTGGCTAGTCCAATGGTCTCAAGCAAGAGCGACGCAAGCGCCAGAGCGAGAAACCACACTAGCCGTTTGACGACCTTGGCGTTCTGCTCACGACGCTCCTCAAATGCTTCGGCAAGAGCGATATCGACCATTGGCTGCTCGAGAATGCCCTGGTCCCACAGCGCGCGATACGTAGCTCCCGTCTTGACGCTGAACCCGAGCGAATACGGGCGCAGGAGCATGACCGCAAAGAGCAGCACACCGGCACACCCGAGCAGCCCGACGACCGTGCCCGCAACCTGCCAAAAGCCATGCGGATGGCCAGCATGGAATACCGGTTTAGCGAGTAGGGATGCGATCACGGCGCCGGCAGCAAGCAAAGTAGCCCCACGCCCACGGACCTCGGCGACCTGCCGCTCTTGGTCGGCAAGCGCTCCACGTCCCAATTCATAGATACGTTCCTCAAAACTGACCATAGCCGGAGCAGGATGCCAGCTGCATAGGACGGCCCATCGATCTGATCGACCATGCTGGTGGTGAGCGAGGAGGAGGACGGACCTGGGTACGCTGGATGGCATCGAAAGCAAAGCGGGTTAGCTTCAATCCTCTGTTTGCTTGACTACGAGTTCCACTAGACCCCAAGGCGGGATGCGGT
>JANWLE010000015.1 GCA_025451035.1 Solirubrobacteraceae bacterium | reverse complement strand
CTCTCCGGAGTTCGACGGGCCCGCCCGTCCTTTCCAAAACCGAAGCGAACAGGCCCGAAGTCGAGTCCCGTAGCTGATCTCGGCCACGCCTCCGACGGCGCTCAGTACGTTGTGGCTGACGCGACACGATCTGTGTCCCTACCAGTGCGGTTCGCCAGACGCTCGATGAGCATTGCCGCCACGGCGCCAGCATCGTGCGTCCTTGCCCAATCAGCGAGATCTGCCGCCCGTGCCCCGACGGCAGCGTCACTCAGTGTCCGTTCGACTGCAGCTCGTAGCGGCCGCGGCGAGATAAAGCGGCGTGGCAGGCGCACACCCGCCCCTGCCCAGTCCACGCGGGCCGCGTTCTCGTTCATATCCCCGGCAGCCGGACAGGCGACCACAGCGCAGCCGGAGGCGAGCGCACGCACGAGCGTCCCATGGCCGGCGTGTGTGACCACCACGTCGCACTGAGGCATCGTCTGGGAGTAGGAGACCCACTCGACAAGTCGGGCATTCTCCGGCACAGGTAGGGGACTGCTCGGAAGGCGCCTGTTCCATGTCGCAAGGACGCGCACAGGCGCTCTGCTAAGCCCACGCAACGCAGCGTGCAGCAGGCTGTGCTCCGGGTCTTGCGCGGTCGAGGGAGCGACCAAGACGAGGGGCGCGTCTCCCGGTGGCAACTGCACCGCCTCGGCGGCCGGCTCCCACATGAGCGGTCCTACGATGTGCGTGTGCGCTGGCCACTTACGGGGATACTCGAGCTGCGGAAAGGTCGCCACCAGCACCAGTTCCGTGCTGTTGCCGCCGTGGAGCCTGTCGGTGGCCGCCAGTCCGAGCTTTTCTCTCGTTCGGTTGAGATCTCGCCGACCCTGCTCAAGTCCCCAGCGCACCGGTCGGTGCGCACAGGCCCACATGGCGCGGCCAAGCCCGGTTCGTGGCAGGCGGGCGCCCATCGAATACACGGGGAAGCCTGGCGCTGACTGCGGGTTGACGTGCGGGACGAGCGTTGCCAGCGGGATCCCCTCTAGCTCGGCCGCGAGCGCTGGGGCAAGCGTGAGGATGTCGCTGACCACGACGTCCGGCGCAACCTCACGCATCAGTGGCAGGGTGTCTCTAGTGGCGTAGATGACAGCCTCGTAGAAATCCAAAGGCTCTGGACCAGTCGGAAACGCTTGATACTCCGGCGCCGGCGCGAAGCTCATCCCTTCGCTTTCCACATGCGCCTGCCAGCGGGTCCAGGTCTGCAACGTGACCTGATGACCCCGCTCCACCAGGGCGCGGCCGAGCGCGATCATCGGGAACGTGTGCCCTGGATCGCCGAACGCACCGAGCGCTATTCGAAGTTGACGCCCTGAGTGAACCATCAGATCGGGTACGCCAGCTACTCGCTCTACTGGGCGAGTTCGGCCACCAGGCGCAGCTGCTCCAGCCGGTCGTCCTTGGTGAACGCGATCGGTGTGATGCCGAGAGTCCCGACCCCAGCCTCGCGGTATACCGCGAGCCGCTCCCGCACCACATCCTTCGGGCCACAGAGGGAGACGGCATCGATCAGCTTCTCGGGTATAGCCGCCATCGCCTCCTCGCGCTTGCCCTCCAGGTACAGGTCCTGGATGGTTTTCGCCTCTGCCTCGAATCCGTAGCGCTGGACCAGATTGTTGTAGAAATTCTGCTCACGCGAGCCCATTCCGCCCACGTAGAGGGCAATGAACGGCCGCATCGCGTTGCGCGCGCTCTCCAAGTCATCGCTGACGAACACGTTGACAGTAGGAGCTATGTCAAAGCCATCCAAGCTGCGGTTCGCGCGGTCGGCTCCCTCTTGCAGCAATGGGCGCAGCTCGGACACGTGCTCGGGGGAGAAGAGCGTGGGGATCCAGCCGTCTGCGATCTCACCAGCGAGCGCGGTGTTCTTCGGGCCGATCGCCGCCAGATAGATCGGTATCCGCTCCTGGACGGGGGAGATCGTCAGCTTCAGCGCCTTGCCGGGCCCGTCGGGGAGCGGAAGCTCAAGCGTCTGGCCGTGGAACTCCACGCGTTCGCGTGCGAGCACCTTGCGCACGACCGCAACGTACTCGCGGGTGCGTTGCAGCTGCCGCGCGAAGCGCTGTCCGTGCCATCCCTCGGCCACCTGCGGCCCGGAGGACCCGATCCCGAGAATCATGCGCCCCCCAGAGAGCTGGTCGATCGTGGCCGCCGTCATGGCAGTCATCGCCGCTGAACGGCCGGGTATCTGGAAGATGCCAGAGCCCAGACGGATGCGAGAGGTCTGCCCCGCCAGCCAGCCGAGCACGGTGGCGGCGTCCGAGCCGTAGGCCTCCGCGGTCCAAACCGAGTCGTATCCGAGGCGCTCAGCCTCACGAACGATCGCCAGCTGGTCCTCGGAGGTTAGACCCAGACCCCAGTAGCCGATGTGCACGCCTAGCTTCATGCGCAAGTTTCCTTTCAACCAGAGGTGATCCGTTGCGCGCGCGGACGGCGTGTCCTACGCTTGGCCGTGCGCCGCCGGACGTTGGCTAGACAGCCAGTACGGTGCGCAAAGCCTATGCGAAATCGCCGCGATCGCACGAGCAGCCCGGTCGAACGCCTGCGTATGGCGATCGACTGCTTGCCAGTGGCTACGCGCCAGGCGATGCTCACCGGCGTGCGGGCGAACGAGCGCATCATCGTGGGTGCATACGTCGACGGCGAGGGTGGTGTCTGCCCGATGCTGGCTGCGCATCGTGCGGGCGGCCGCACGAACTTCCTGTCGTTCGCCTACTCGTGGGACCGCTTCACCGGCGCCGGCAAGCGGCCGCGCACGGCGACGAAGCGCGAGCTGAGGATCCTCGTCGCGCAACTGGAGGGGAGCCTGCAGAGCGCCCGGGCGACAGACCTTGGTTTGGCGATCGCCGAGCACCGCGCGCTGGCGCCCGAAGGGGACCCCCGGGGGGAGATCCGCGCGCTACGACTGCGCGGGCAACGCTCGCGTGCCGGCAAAGACGCCGGCGGCCTTGACGGCGCTCCGGTGCACAAGCGTCGTCCGCTGCTTGCACTGACACCAGCACGCAAATGAGCGCTCGCCGCTAGATCGCGTCTCCCGGTCGCACGAACATCATCTCCGGGATCACGCACGCCGGCGACACTTTCAACAGGTAGCGGACGGCCTCGGCGATGTCCTGCGGGTGGATCATCTCCTCCGCGCTTATGTGCCCCTTGACGAAATCGGTCATAGGGGTGTCCACGAAGGCCGGGCACAGCGCGGTCGACTTGATGCCCTGCTGGCCAAGCTCCTTGTTCATCGCTTCGGTCCAGCCGACTACGCCGTGCTTGGTTGCGGAGTAGACGGACAACCAAGCCTCGCTGCGCTTGCCCGAAATGGATGAGGTGTTGACCACGAGAGCGTTTTTGTGCTCAGCGGCGGCCTCTTGCAGCATCGTCAGGCACTCGCGGTAGAAGATGACTATCTGCCGCAGGTTCACATCGAGTTGCATATCGAGGTGCTTGGTCTTGATCTCGCCGAGCGCCGACCCTACGCCGACGCCCGCGTTGTTGACGAGCACGTCCAGGCGGCCGTAGCGCTCCTTATGGGCTGCGACCACCGCTTGGATATCAGCCTCATCGGCGACGTTGGCCGCCACTTCAGACACCTTCAGGTCGTCGGCCAGTAGCCCCTGCACCGCTTCTTTGAGCTTCTCCGGTCGCCGCGCAGACATGGTCACGCAGTGACCCTCTTCAGCAAGCACCCGGGCGATAGCCAGCCCGATGCCGCTGGACGCTCCGGTGACGATTGCAGCTCGCTCTGCCATTTACTTTCCTCCTGATCGTGGATCAGGAATCAAACCAATCATGCGCTACGGGCGCATGCCAGCGAAGCGCTGGTAGCGTCTATCCGGTTGACAGCGGGCCCGTAGCTCAGTTGGTTAGAGCTGCCGACTCATAATCGGTAGGTCGCAGGTTCGAGTCCTGCCGGGCCCATCACAAAACCCCTCCAAATCAGCTAAATCCACGATATCAGGGCCTTCAGATGGGGCCTGCAGATTTCCCTACGGGGCGTTCGGAGGGCGCCGCAGCGTCGACGAAGGGCCGTTTCGGTCGTCGTTGGTGGCCGAAATGCTCGTGTTAGCGACCGCTCGCCGATGACTCATGGCGTCGCCAAAGCTGCGCGCATCAAGTTGTTGGCCGGCGTGGCCTGTCCGCGGTCAGGACCAGGCATGAACGGACAATCAACAGTGAACCTGTCGGCTGCTTTGGTGGACGATCGGCTCCTTCGACCAGACCAGGCCGTCTGGTATCTCAACGTGAAGACGAGTTGGGTCTATGAGGCCGTGCGGGCAGGGCGCTTGCCTTGTCATCGAGTCGGAAGGCACATCCGGTTCACGCGCCACCTGCTTGATGACTGGCTGGCTGAGCAGCCGCAACGCTAGTGCCCTGCCGCAAGAAGCGTAGGACCACGGAGCGCGCCTCTGCTTCACCCGGCCGCAAGCGGGCGTGCGCCGGCCCACCATCAGAACGCTTGAAGGTCGTCCGAAGCGCAACGCTTGAGATCAGCCTGGGAGCATGGTGCTCCTCTTACGATGTGGGCGCGTGAGCAGCGCACGTCGACTATGGCGTCGGAGTCTCCCGCGGCCGGTCATCGTCGCTTCTCGAGGTTGTGGTGGGTGATAGGTCAGCCGCGATTACGTCGAGCTGGGAGCATCCGGTTGATGGGCCGATCGGCGGTCATCCTCGTCATGGTGCTCGCCGCGATCGGAATCGCGGTCGCGGCGACTCGCGCGCCGCATCGCGGGGTGTCGAGTCTTGTTGGCAGCAAGCTGGGAATCTATGACGCGATCTTCGTCATCGGTCGCGACGGGGCGGGTCTGAGCCAACTGACGCACGACCAACGATTTCATGGCTACGCATGGTCGCCGGACGGTCGCTGGATCGCCTCGGTCACGAGATCCGTGGACGCACACGGATTCGATGTGGCAGGGCCGCTTGAGTTGGCGAAGCCGTCCGCCACCAGGGTTCGGGATGTTCGGCTCGGTGGCTTTGGCTCGGATGTCGTCTGGCGGTCGAACACGTCGATCGAGCTGTTGGTGACGCGCACCCTCAGCAAAGTAGTGGGCACGGAACGAGCCGAGCGAAACCCGCCGATGCGTATCTCGCGAACCCCGAAGCCCTCACAGCTCACAGCGCCGCCTCTAAACGTTTGGCGATCGGACCAGTACTGCAGTCTTTCTGGCACAGAAAGACTGCATTCAGTGATTTCTACGGCTCTGGTTCCTGCGCTGGACTGCTGGCCTTGCAAGTTTTACACTCGTAAATATGTTGAGCGAGGGGATCTCGCTGCAAGAGCTCGGGCGGCTGTTCATCGAGGGGTTCAATCAGCGTGACGCGGAGAGCCTCGTCCGCCTAGCCGCGGAGGAAATCGACTTTCGCCCGACGTCGCTGGTCGGCAAACGCACTGTCTACCGTGGGCACGACGGGATGCGCCAGTGGGTCTCGGAACTCGCGAACTCGCCGGTCAAGCACGAAATCCAGATACGCGAGGTGAAGACACTCGACAAGGCGAACTTCGTGGTTCTCTGCGAGGTGCTGGTCGAAGGAATGTTTCTCTCGCCGGCGGCGATGGTCGCCCGCGTCAACAACCAGGGGCAGATCGTCGAGGCCCACTCGTACCTCTCAGACGAGCCGCTGCTCGCCCGGCTTGGGCTCGTCCCCGAGCCGGCCACCGGCGGCGCGCCCGACACTGCCCTCACCTAGCTGGCCGCGGTATAGCGCTAGCGGGCGCGCTCCTCGACGGGAGGTTCCTCGAGGGTCTCCTCGATGAACGCGACGTGATCCCAGTTGATATGCAGCGGACCGCCCCTGAGGCTCTCGAGCGTGACGGGGTTTGGATGGTCCCGCCTGATCGAATGGATCACGTCCGCCTCGGCCTGAGCGACAAGGATCTCGCCGCCTCCATCAAAGATGATTCTGGTGGACATCGGCACTCCTATCTCTCGACTGATGGGACCAGCATTGCTGTAACACCACTTCTCCGGACATCGAGCGCCATCAGCAGCCCATGCGCTCGCCGCTAGGTAAAAACGACGGAAGACGCCAAGGAGATACCCGGGCTAAAGGAGCTCATACGGTCAGGGCGGGCTTGACTGGTCGCAAACCCAGCCTCTGTATGGCGCTCGCTGGGCACAGCACGACCTCGAGCGTGCTGCAGTCCTCAAGCTCGAGGAACAGTTCACCCTTGACCTCCTCGGTAAGCGCGTGAACCACGCAGAACAACGTCTCTCCATCGGTCAGGTAGGCGCCCATCGGCGGGACTGGTATCGCTCCCTGAAGCGTTTGCGCCACTCGCCGCCTGCGTGCCAGGCGACCGGAGTCGCCCCTTCCTGTCTGATCTATCGAAGCCATGCGTGCAAGCTAACCGCCGAAGATGGCGCACGCCTCGGGAGAAAGTCCCCTACAGAACGCGACCTTGCCGTATCTATACGGGTGCTAGCTACGGAGAACTACGTGATGGCTCCACTCAGCTCAGGCCGCAAGACCTGGCGCATGAGGAGTTCGCCGTGCCCCGGGTGACGCGAGCGAGAGTTACGTAGTTTTATACGGGCGCAGACGGCAGACTGCTGATGATCGGCCAGCTCACCTAAGGTTAGCTTGGGCACGGGTAAGCCTGTGTTGGGCGCGAGTCTTCCCCGAGCGCGCCGGCTGCAGGCATTCCCCCCGTAATGACAGGCCCTCCGCTACCGCCCTTTCTCTCCCGGGTACGTGGCGGAGGGCGCCTCGGGAGGTGGAGCGCAGGGCCCATTCGCTCTACACGTCACTCGCTCGCCCGCAGGCGTGGCCGTGCCGCCTGACCGGTAATACGCCGCCGTAGGAATCCTTAGAGCCGACCGATGGGGTGGATCAAACCGGCCGCCTGACGTCAGCTGGGTGAGCGCAGAACATCACGCCAGCGGTTTGCCGGCAGCCGTCGAGGCGGTCGGCGACCCAGCTCAGACCACCCGTCTGCAGGAGGAGATCAGGTCGCTGGCGGCGGAGCGCGGCGCGGTGATCCTCGCGCATGTGCGCCGCTCCCCCCGGCAAAAGTCCATTCTCGCGAACGAGACGGGGATGCTTCACCCGCTGCGCCGAGAGAACACGGACAAGCGCCTCATACCCTTCAGACAATCGGCGAGCTGCCGATTCATGAAGGCAATCACGCTGCCGAAGCTGCGCGACTGCCTGCGCGGCCTCGCTCCCCAGGTGCGTGTGGAGAAAGACATCGCGCAACTCGCCCGCATCCCGATCGAACGCATGATCGCGATCAGCATGAGCTGATCGACGCTTCGCGCGGCGCCCGCGCCGAAGAGCCGCCTACGCGGCCAATACCCTGCAGGGCGTGACCTGTTCGCGACAGCTAACAGTCATCGACCTCGGCTCGAACTCGTTCAGGCTCGTCGTGTTCGCGGCGAGCAGCGACTGGTGGAAGCGCGTCGATGAGATCTATGAGCCGGTTCGTATCGGCGAAGGCCTCGCGGCAAGCGGCAGGCTTGGCGCGAGGCCGATGGCGCGAGCGCTCAAGGCGCTCGACGTGTTCGCTCACTTCTGCCACACCAACGGCCTGTCTGGCGATTCGGTTGACGCTGTCGCGACCAGCGCAATCCGCGAGGCGTCGAACTCCGCTGAATTCCTCGCCCGCGTCCGTGAGCAGACGGGCCTGCACGTGAGGGTGCTCACCCGAGAGCAGGAGGCCCGCTACGGTTACATAGCGGCCGTCAACTCCACGACGCTCGACGAGGGGTGCGTGCTCGATCTCGGCGGCGGCTCGGTGCAGCTCGTGCGGGTCGATGCTCGCCGCGCGCGAGAGGGGGGTTCCTGGCCCCTAGGGGCGGTGCGCATGACCGAGCGCTTCCTCACGGGCAAGGGGCCCGCGAAGCCACGTCAGCTGGATGCGCTGCGAGCGCACGTAGCCGAGCAGCTGGAGAGCTCGGACTGGCTGAGTGCCGCCGGCAAGCGCCTCGTCGGCTTGGGCGGCAGCGTGCGCGCCCTCGCCGCCGCGGCCCAGCGCGTCAAGGGCGCGAGCACAAGCGGGGTCCAGGGGACGGTGATCGAGCGTGAGACGTTGGAGGACCTCGTACTCAGGCTCGCGGCGCTGCCCGCCAACGAACGCAGCCGTATACCGGGCATCAAGCCTGTCCGCGCCGACCTGATACTCGCCGCGGCTGTGGTCGTTCAAGCGATCTTCGATATCGGTGGTTTCGACACGATCGAGGCGACCGAGGCCGGCCTGCGGGAGGGAATCTTCTTCGAGCACTACCTCGACGCTGAGAATCCGCTCGTGGCGGACGTCAGATACTCGAGCGTGCGTAACCTCGCCGCCCGCTATGACATCGACCCGGCGCACACCCAGCATGTCACCGAGCTCGCGTTGAGCATGTTCGATCAGCTCGCGCAGCTCGGGCTTCACGCCGGCGATGCGCGCGAGCGGGAGCTGCTGTGGGCCGCCTGCGAACTTCACGACATCGGCATGTCGATCGACTACGACCAGCATCACAAGCACTCGCGCTATTTGATTCTCAGCGGAGGACTGCCTGGGTTCTCTCCGTCGGAGGTCGCGATCGTTTCTCAAGCGGCTCGCTACCACCGCAAGGGCATGCCGACCCCGGGACCAATGCAGCAGTTGTTGAGGGGCGCCGACATGCGCGTGCTCGACCGCTGCGCGGTACTGCTGCGTCTCGCGGAGGACCTGGAGCGCTCGCGTGACCAGTTGGTGCGTGAGGCGCTGTTCAGCTCCAGTGACGGCGGGGTCCAGCTGCGGCTCGTCTCAGACGGCCAAGCGCAGGTCGCCCGCTGGGCGGCGAGCCGTGAGCGGGAGCTCTTTGCCCGCGCGTTCGACCGAGAGCTCGCTGTCCTCGACTAGTGCGAGGCCCATGTCCTCTCAGGAGGCCGCGAGCGCGCGTTCGTGACCGGCGCAGTCAAACAGCACCAGGCCGCTGAATGTCGACGGGCGGCCGAGCCAGTCGCGGGTCGCCACCACGCCACAGGCCCGCGCGACCGCGAGTGTCGCCGCGTTGCCGCCCCGTGAGGCATATGCCCCGCCGAGCAGGACGAAGCGCGCCTGCCCGCTTGCCACCAGACGCGCCAGGCCGCGCCCGTCGAGGACCGGGTCAGTGCCTGTGTAGCCGGCGAGTGCGCCCGCGTTGGTGCCGGTCAGGATGAAGGGCGCCGCAGTATCCGAGGCCACGGTCAACAGCGCCCAGCGACTACCGGACCTGCGCCTTGAGAGGAATCGCTCCAGCATACGGTCGGTGTCCAGGCTCGCGGCGCTCACCCCGTAGGTGCCGCGGCCGGCGGCCTGCCGCGGCCCGGCCGCCGGGAAGGTTCCGTAGACACGGGCATCCCACGTGCTGGCCGAGAACGCCGCGGGCGCCGCGAGCAGCACGCATAGCGCGAGGGCCATGCCGGCGCGCATCGCTCTGCGGTCAGCCAGCACGCACACCACGGCGAGCGCACCGACGCCGAGCAGCGCCGGGCGAAACCAGTGCATGAAGTGTTCGCGGTCCATCAACACGAGCTGGACCGCGACCGTCGCCGCTACCGCCAGCGCAAA
The DNA here is from genome assembly GCA_025451035.1 of Solirubrobacteraceae bacterium. Taxonomy (GTDB): domain Bacteria; phylum Actinomycetota; class Thermoleophilia; order Solirubrobacterales; family Solirubrobacteraceae; genus Palsa-744. The sequence goes on along the minus strand of JANWLE010000015.1, from coordinate 83,085 downwards.
CAGCACCAGCCGCCAGTCACGCCGCTCGACGAACGCCCCCGCGCCCAAACCGATCATCGCTGCTGCACCGGGCCCGAGCGCGGAGGCGTAGTAGGGGTGGATGATCCCCTTGGAGAAGCTGAGCGCAACGGCCTCAACCGCGAACCATCCGCCAAGGACGATCGTGCCCGCGAGACGCGGGTCGCTGCGGAAAGAGATCCAGTCCGCTGCGCTGGCTCGGCGGGCGCGGTAGCCTCGCGTGATCCACGCGAGCGTTAGCGTGAGCAGACCGGCGAGCGCGAGCGGCAGCATCCATCCTCCCTGTTCCCCAAGGCCGTTGCCGAAGAGCCTGAAAGGGCCGGTCGGCCCCGCGAAGTGGATGACTTCGCGCCGAGCGCCTTCGGAGGCGTGCCTCGACGCTGTCTGGTTTACCTCCCGCGGCGTGTGCGCGGTGCTCCTTCGAGCCAGCCCACCGGGGCTTGTGGGAATGCGCCCAGGGCCGCCGACCTGGCCGCCGAGACGACCGAAGCCGTTGTAGGAGAAAGTCAGGCCGAGCTCGCTGTTATCGGTCGAGCTGCCGACATAGGGCCGCTGTGGGGCCGGGGTGAGTTCTACCGCCGCGATCCAGCTGAACGAGACCAAGAGCATCACCAGCCCACCCGCGAGCAGCCTGCCAGCGCGGGCGGCAATGGCACCGGGGGCGCAGAGGAGGTAGGCGAGCGCGATAGGGGGGACGACGAGATACGCCGCCAGTGTCTTCGTGTTGAACGCAAGCCCGACCAGGACCGCACAGGCGAGCAGCCATCGCCAACGGCCCGTGCCGATCGCACGCAGGGCAGCACCACAGGAGAGGATCATCAGCAGGATCAGCAGCGGGTCGACCGCGTTGTCGCGCGCCACTGCGACCAGCGACGGGAACACCGCCAACGCGAGCGCGCTCACCGACGCGACAGCCACACCGAAGCGGCCCGCGAGGATGAAATACAGCGCCGCTACGCACGCCACGCCGATGACCGCCTCCGGCAGCAGCAGGCTCAAGGGAGAGAAGCCAAACAGCTTTGCGCTCACGGCCTGGACCCACAGCCCGAGCGGCGGCTTATCGATGGTTACCAGACCGCCGGGATCAGATGAGACGAACAGGAAGTTGTGCAGCGAGACGAGCATCGACTTCACTCCCGCCGAGTAGAACACGTTGGCGTAACCGTTCTGAGAAAGCCCGTAGAGGTTCAGCAACGCCGAGAGGGCGAGCGCGGGCGCCAGCGCGACGTGGCGCCCGCGGCCACGCAGGCCTTCTTTCAGTGGGCCGCGTCCAACGTCGCTGCGCGCATCAAGCGAAGCGGTGACCTGGGAGTCTGTCGTCAAAGTGTGGGTAGCCAACGGTGAGATGGTGCTCTGCGTCGCGCGGCCCCGCCGCCCCCACGAAAGCAAAGCGGTAATCGTGCTAAGGAGGGGTTAAGTTTCGGGGCAGACGCCTAACGGTCCAGCGAGCCGAGCAGCCGCTCGAGGTCCGACTCGTCGTTCCACGCGCCGACCGACGCCCTCAGCCACGGGGTCCCGGGGATGTCGCGCAGCACAATCCCCTGCTCGGCCAGGCACGCGCGCTCAGCCGGCGGGTTCTCGCTGCCGAAGGACACGAGCGTGCTCTCAGCACGCGGCGCCACGTCGCGGCCGTGCTCGTCGAGCATCTCAGCAAGGCGGCGGGCGAGCGAGAGCGCCCTGCTGTGCACCTCCTGCCATCCCGCGTCGGCGAGCACCGATAGGGCAGCGAGAGAGCACGCCAGCGTCTCGGCGCTCAGCGCAAGCGCGTCCAGTCGACGAGCGTCCGGCTGGAGCGTCGCTCCCAGCCCAGCGTTCGGGTCGGCCAGGTTCTGATAGCCGCGCCTGCCGACCTCGAGACGCTCGAGCATGCTCTCGCTGACGTAGAGCACGCCGCTGCCGTCGGGTCCGCACAACCACTTCTGGCCGGGGGCTGCGTACGCGTCGCAGCCGAGCGCCGCGACGTCGACGGGGACCGCGCCGAGGCCTTGGGCGCCGTCGAGCAAGACGGGAACGTCGAGATCCGCCAGCGCCGGGGCCAGGCAGCCGCTCTTCCAGCCCACGTGCGAACAGGCCACCAGGCGCGTCTTTGGCGAGACCGCGTCCGCTAGCTGCGCGAGCGGTGCCGTCCTGATCGAAACACCTGTGAGCTCCCGCGCCGCTATCAGCGCGCCCAACAGCCCCGGGTGCTCCTCATCGCTTGTGAGTATCTCCTCGCCCGCAGTGAATCTGAGGCCGCCGACGACGAGCGACATGCCCTCGGTGGTGCAGGTCGTCAGCGCGAGCAGGCTCTCGTCGCAGCCGAGCAGCGCCGCGTAGGAGCTTCGCAGCGAGGCGCTCAGCTCGTGCCGGCGCTCGAAGTGCGCGGCCGCGCGGCCATCGCGCTCCTGCCGTTCGATCTCGGCGCGCGCGGCGACGCTCGCCGCCGCCGGCAACGGGCCGTCGGTGCCCGCGTTCAGGTACGCCAAATGCTCGAGGACGGGGAACTGTTCGCGCAGCGCACTGATACTCACTTAGAGACCGAGGATAATGGGCTTGCATGTCAGCGCGCCCAACGCAGACACCACTGTGGTCGCCTTCCCGCGGCGAGATCGAGCAAACCTCGATGTGGGCGTTCATGAAGTGGCTGGAACGCCGCTACGACACGCCGTTCACCTCATACGAGGAGCTCTGGAGCTGGTCTGTGAGGGAGCTCGAGGAGTTCTGGGCTTGCGTTTGGGAGTTCTGCGGTGTGCGTGCGTCAAAGCCTTATGAGCGGGTGCTGTCCGGCGAGCGGATGCCAGGCGCTAAGTGGTTCGAGGGCGCTGAGCTGAACTACGCCGAGAACGTCCTGTGCCGCGAGCGTGATCCGACGGCGATCGCGGTCCTGCATGCCTCAGAGCTACGTCAGCTGCAACCGCTGACATGGGGTGAGCTGACAGAGCAGGTCACCGCTACGGCCGCTGGCTTGCGCGCGCTGGGCGTGGGGCGCGGGGACCGCGTCGTCGCCTACATGCCGAACATTCCCGAGACGCTCGTGGCGTTCCTGGCGGTCGCGTCGGTAGGGGCGATCTGGTCGAGCGCGGCGCCGGAGTTCGGCGCCGGCAGCGTCATCGATCGTTTCGCGCAGATCGAGCCTCGGGTTCTGCTGGCCGTGGACGGCTACCGCTACGGCGGCAAGGACTTCGACCGAACCGGCGTGCTCGCGCAGCTGATCGAGCAGCTACCGACACTCGAGCACGTGGTGTTGGTGCCGTACCTGTCGCAGCTCGCCGGTGGGACTGGCGTGGCGCACGAGGCGACCCAGGCGCCACGAACGCTCACCTGGGGCGAACTCGGACGGCTGGGGGATGGCGCAGCGCCGTCCTACGAGCAGGTTCCATTCGGACACCCGCTGTGGGTCCTTTACTCCTCGGGCACCACCGGATTGCCCAAGGCGATCGTCCAGGGCCACGGCGGGATATTGCTCGAGCAGCTCAAGAAGTCCTACCTGCACCTGGATCTCAGGGCGAACGACCGCATGTTCTGGTTCACGACGACCGGCTGGATGATGTGGAACTTCCTCATCGGCTGTCTGTTGAGCGAGTCCGCGATCGTCCTGTACGACGGCAACCCGGCACACCCCGACCTGGGAATGCTGTGGCGCTTGGCGCAGCGCGCCGGGGTGACGTGTTTCGGGACAAGCGCTGGCTTTTTGACGAGCTGCATGAAGGAGGGTCTGCACCCCGCCGATCGGTTCAACCTCGGCTCGCTGCGCTCCATCGGCTCAACGGGGTCGCCGCTGCCACCGGAGGGCTTTGAGTGGGTTTATCAGAGCGTCAAGCCGGACGTGTGGTTGTTTTCGACCAGCGGCGGGACCGACGTGTGCACCGCGTTCGTGGGTGGATCGCCGATCCTCCCGGTCTACTCGGGTGAACTGCAGTGCCGGGCGCTGGGCTGCGCGGTGGAGGCCTGGGATGAGAACGGCAACAGCGTGACCGAAGAGGTGGGGGAGCTCGTGATCACCAAGCCGATGCCCTCCATGCCACTGTTCTTCTGGGGCGACGAGGACGGGGCGCGCTACCGCGAGAGCTACTTCTCGATGTACCCGGGGGTCTGGCGTCACGGCGACTGGATCCGCATAACACAGCGCGGTGGCGCGGTGATCTACGGCCGCTCGGACTCTACGATCAACCGTCAAGGCGTGCGGATGGGGACCAGTGAGATCTACCGGGCCGCGGCGACCGTGCAGCAGGTCACCGACGCGCTGGTGGTCGACGTGCCACGCGACGGCGAGCTGTGGATGGCCCTGTTCGTCGTGTTGAAGGACGGCGTCACCCTCGACGACGAGCTGCGCAAGCGCATCAAGCAGGCCATCAGGGAGCAGTGCTCACCCCGCCACGTACCCAACGAGGTCCGTCAGGTGGGACAGGTTCCACGCACGCTCTCGGGAAAGATCCTCGAGGTGCCGGTGAAGAAGATCCTGATGGGCGCCGCGCCCGAGCAAGCCGCGAGCGTCGACTCGCTCGCCGACCCATCAGCACTGGACTACTTCACCCGCCTGGCGGCCGAACTACGCGCAGAACCATAGAGCGAACGGGGCCCTCTGGAGCGCTTGGCGATGAGCCCGGCGTGTGCGCTTGATAGCCGCCCAGAAGGAGTGTGAGGCGCGGGCGTCGAACAACAGGGCCGATGAAACGTGTTGCCTCTGCGGAGCCGCCCGTCAAGGCGGTGGGTAGGAACCAAAGCCTCTCCAAGTACATCCAGGCGCGTTTTGACGAGTGCTCGCGCTCGCAGAAGGACGTCGCCCAGTACATAGTGGACCACCTCGACGAGGCTGCCTTTCAGACCGCCGAGGAACTCGCGAGGCGCGCCAACACTTCGAGCTCGACCGTCGTGCGCTTCTCCCAGGCACTCGGTTTTGAGGGCTTCCCCGAGTTGCAGGCCGCGGCACGCGAAGAGTACAGGCGGGTGCACGCCCAGCCCCAGATTCCCGCCGCCGGCGCGGACAGCACGCCGCTTTTCTCGCTCGACCAGAACGAGTTTGAGACAGCCCTCGCGGCTGACCACCTGAATGTCGAGGAGACCGCACGCAAGGTCTCCCGGACGGCGGTGGAGGCGCTCATCGATGCAATCGTCAGCACCGAAAAGGTACTGGTCGCCGGGACCGACCAGATGGCTTTCTTCGCCAGCTATCTGCGGCATCTGCTGATGCTGCTCGACCTCCGGGTCGACGTCGTTGCCAGCCCGTCACAGGAGGCGCTCAGCCGCCTCGGCCGCATCGACGAGAACACCCTGGTGATCGGCCTCTCCGCGGGGCGGCCCCATCCGCTTGTGGTGAGGGCGATGAAGCTCGCCCGTCATCGCAAAGCCAAGACGGCGGCGATCACCGACGCAACCCTCTCGGAGGTGGCGAAGCTCGGGCAGATAAAGCTCTACTACTCCTCCAACAGCCCGGCGTACGTACGCTCTCACACCGCCTTGTTGAGCCTCATCCAGGCGCTTGCGTACGGTGTATATGCGCTCGACAGCACACAGTACGACGACCGCATCAAGGCCTTCAGGCTCAAGTAGAGCGGACCGTCGTCCGCCGCCCGTCCTCGAAGAGCCCGCCGAGCGCGGGAAGCTAGACTATGAGTTGATGCACGACGAGGGGACTTTCACAGTCAAGGCCGGCTTGGCGGAGATGCTCAAGGGCGGCGTCATCATGGATGTCGTCACCCCCGAGCAGGCGAAGATCGCAGAGCAGGCCGGGGCTTGTGCGGTGATGGCGCTCGAGCGCGTACCCGCCGACATCCGCCGCGACGGTGGCGTCGCACGCATGTCGGACCCCGAGATGATCTCCGGTATCCAGCAGGTGGTGACGATCCCGGTGATGGCCAAGGCCCGCATCGGGCATTTTGTCGAGGCGCAGGTACTGCAAGCGCTCGAGGTCGACTATGTCGATGAGTCCGAGGTGCTGACGCCCGCGGATGAGGCCCACCACATCGACAAGTGGGCCTTCACGGTTCCCTTCGTGTGCGGCGCCAAGAACCTCGGCGAGGCGCTGAGGCGCATCGGCGAGGGGGCAGCGATGCTCCGCTCCAAGGGCGAGGCCGGCACCGGTGACATCGTCGAGGCGGTCCGGCACATGCGCATGATCACTGGCGAGATACGCCGGCTGACGACGCTCCAGCCTTCGGAGCTCGCGAGCGCCGCCAAGGAACTGCAGGCTCCCGTCGAGCTCGTCCGCGAGGTGGCCTCGAGTGGCAAACTCCCTGTCGTGCTGTTCTGCGCGGGCGGCATCGCCACACCCGCGGATGCGGCGCTGATGATGGCGCTCGGAGCCGAAGGGGTATTCGTGGGGTCCGGTATCTTCAAGTCAGACGACCCGCCGGCTCGCGCCCGCGCGATCGTGGAGGCAACCACCCACTGGCAGGATCCGGAGCGCCTGGCGAGCGCCTCCCGCGGCCTCGGCGCCCCAATGACGAGCCTCGAGAGCTCGAAGCTCTCGCCCGAGGAACTGCTGGCGGGACGCGGCTGGTAGCGGTATCCGAGGTGGGTGCTCGCCCGGATGCGCCACTGATCGGTGTGCTCGCGCTGCAGGGCGGCTTCGCCGCGCACGAGCGGGCGCTGCGCTGCCTCGGCGCCCGGGTGAGACAGGTGCGAGTGCCGGGCGATCTTGAGGGACTCGAAGGACTCGTCATCCCCGGCGGCGAGTCGACAACCATGACTCTCGGGATCGAGCGCGAGGGCCTGGCCCAACCGCTGCGCCAGCTCGTGGCGAGCGGCGTCCGGGTGCTGGGATCCTGCGCGGGGCTGATAATGCTCGACCGCGAGCATCTCGGGCTGATGGACATTCGCGCAGAACGCAACGCGTTCGGTCGACAGATCCGCAGCTTCGAGACCGACCTGCAGCTCGATGGGCTCGAGGGAGGCCCGCTGCGGGCGATCTTCATCAGGGCGCCGTGGATAGCGCAGGCCGGTCCGGCGGTACAGGTCCTCGCCAGCGTCGACGGACACCCGGTCGCGGCGCGTGAGGGGGAGATCCTCGCCGTGGCCTTCCACGCCGAGCTCACCGACGACCTGCGCCTGCACCGTTGGCTACTCAAAGATGGCTCTCTCGCGGGCGCCGCAGCATCAAACGGCTGACATACTGAGCCCGATGCGTATCGCGCTGGCATGCGATGAGCTGACCGGCGTCGCGGGCTCACTCACCGGCGAGCTTGAACGCCGCGGACACGAGGTGATACCCCACGGCGCGCTCGCCGAGCATGAGCGCGACGACTGGGCTTGGGCGTCGGAGGCGGCCGCGCGCGACGTCGTCGAAGGCCGCGCTGATGAGGCGATTGTGTGCTGCTGGACCGGTACGGGCGCCTCGATCGCGGCGAACAAGGTGGCTGGTGTCCGGGCGGCGCTGTGCGTGGACGCCGCGACCGCCGCGGGAGCGCGCCGCTGGAACGACGCCAACGCGCTGGCGCTCAGCCTGCGCCTGACTTCTGGCGCCGAGCTCACCGAGATCCTCGACGCGTGGTTCGCGCCCGCGGGTGAGGCTGATCACTCAGACCGAGCGAACGTCGAGCACCTGGGCGTGATCGAGCGCGTTCAGGACGCTTCGAAGTAGGTCACGCCGTCGCGCTCTGATTCGCTCACACGCCCGTCGGCGACCAATATGTCGACGTGTCCCAGCACCTCTGAGAGCGTCAGGTACGCCTGCGTGACAGCGACGTTGCCCCACATCTCTTGCGCCAGCTCATACGCGTTGCGGGCGCGTTCGCTGATCAGGCGGTGAAGCTTGCTCGCCCGACGTTCGTGCATCCTGAAGCGTTCGTCGATCAGCCCGCGGTGGTCCTCGATCGGCTCCCCGTGGCCGGCGAGGACCACGCTGAGATCCATCTCCCTGGTCTGCCGTAGCGACTGCAGGTAGCTCATCAAAGCCCGCGGCCGTCTCGGCGCGGCGTTCGCGTCGAGCGGCAGCGAGATCAGCGGGTTGGAGGAGATGTGCTTTATGAGATGGTCGCCTCCCAAAAGCTCGCCAGAGCGCTCGTCGTGAAAAATGGTGTCCGACGGCGAATGGCCGGGACGGTGGTGAACGCGCCACTTTCTCGAGGCGAACTCGAGTAGCTCACCGTCGCCAAGCGGCTTTGTGACGTGGGCGGCAGAGCCCCACGCTCGGAAGCTGGCAGAGACCGCCTGCAGCGCGTAGACGACGTCCCTCGGCACCCCGTTTCGCTGCATCAGGTCCATCGAGAAAGCGTCGTCGGCCTCCATCCGCTGCTTGTACTCGGACAGCCACGGGGCGAGCGCCTCGAGCGCACAAACCTCAGCGCCTGAACGATTGGCGAGAATCTCGACCAGGCCGATGTGGTCGATGTGCTGGTGGGTGATCACGATCCGCTCGAGGTCCTCCACGCGCCGCCCGTGCTCGGTGAGCGCCGCTTGCAGCGCCGTCAGCGACGTGGCGGAGTTGGGGCCCGCGTCGACCAGCGTCAGCGGTTCGTCGTCCACCAGGTAGCAGTTCACACGCCCCACCGCGAACGGTGTCGGCACTGCCAGACAGTGGATCCCGCGCCCAGCCGCGCGAGCGCGCGACGCCGGGTCAGCCTCCCGGCTCACGAGCGGATCAGCTCGAGGACCTCGTCACGGCGGCGCTCCATGTCCTGCCGAGAGCGCAGCGACTCCAGGCACAGGCGCAGCAGCGGCTCGGTGTTGGAGGGACGTACGTTGAAGTGCCAGTCCTCGTAGTCGATCGAGATGCCGTCGAGTTCCTCTTGGTGCGCGTCCGCGTAGCGCTCTGCGATCTCGCGCATCTTCGCCTGCTGGTCGCTCACCTCTGAGTTGATCTCACCCGAAATGAAGTAGCGCTCGCGGTAGGGCGCCAAGAGCTCCGACATCCGCTTGCCGGTACGCGAGAGGTGCTCGAGGATCAAAAGCGCCGGGATCGTCCCCGAGTCAGCGCAGTAGAAGTCACGGAAGTAGTAGTGGCCCGAGACCTCGCCGCCGAACAGGGAGCCCTCCGTGCGCATGCGGGTCTTAAAGAAAGCGTGACCGACACGGTTGATGTGCGGGGTACCGCCGGCGGCGCGCACTGTGTCGGGTACGGCCCACGACGCGCGCACGTCATACAGGATCGCCTCACCCGGATGCTTGGCTAGCAGCGACTGCGCGAGCAGCGCGGTGAGGAAGTCCCCGTCGACGAACTCGCCCGTCTCGTCTATGAAGAAGCAGCGGTCGGCGTCGCCGTCCCAGGCGATGCCGAGGTCCGCGCCAGTCTCGCGCACCCGCTCGATGATGAAGGTGCGGTTCTCCGGCAGCAGCGGGTTCGGTTCGTGGTCCGGGAAGTTCCCGTCCGGCGTCCAGTACGTCTCGACCACGTCGAGACCCAGGCGCTCTAGCAGCGGGCCGACCATCGGCCCCGCCATGCCGTTGCCGCCGTCGACGACGACCTTCAGCGGCTGGACGGCGTCCGCCTCGATCAGCTTCAGCACTGTCTCCTGGAACTCCTCGTACAGGTCTACTGACTGCACCTTGCCCTGCTCGGAGCGCCTGCCCTGCAGGTCAGCCGAGGCTTCGATCGCCGCCCGGATGTCACCGATCCCCGCGTCGCCGGACAGCGCAATCGCCCCGTCGCGCACTAGCTTCGCGCCGGTGTAGGGCTTGGGGTTGTGCGAGGCGGTGCACATCAGCCCGCCGTCCAGTCCGCGGGAGCCGACCAGGAAATAGAGCATCTCGGTGCCGACTTCTCCCGCGTCCAGCACATCTGCGCCTTGGGCTGTGATCCCCTGGATGTAGCGCTGCGCTAGCTCGGGGGCGGTGAGCCGCATGTCCCGACCCAGGCCGATCCGCAGCTGATCCGTGGGCTTGCCGGCAAGCTTTGCGAGGACCTGCGCGAACGCGCCGCCGATCCGTTCGGCAATCTCGCCGTCGATCTGCTCCCCGTACAGGCCACGAATGTCGTACGCCTTGAAAATGTCCGCGGTCAAGCTCGCCATGGAGCGTGCATCCTAGCCGTCGCGCGACTCGACCCCGCGCGACCTGCCGCGGGGCGCTGGGGCGCCAGTCCGGGCGAGCCGCGCGAACGGGAAGTATCCTTGTCGCCATGTCGGGACATTCCAAGTGGGCTTCGATCAAGCACAAGAAGGCGATCGTGGACTCGCGGCGCGGCGCGCAGTTCACGAAGCTGGCGCGCGCGGTCACGGTCGCGGCACGCGACGGCGGGGGAGACCCCGACGGCAACCCCGCGCTTGCGCTCGCGATCGCCAAGGCGAAGGCCGCCTCGATGCCGAAGGACAACATCGAACGGGCGATCGCCAAAGGCACCGGCGAGGGCGCCGAGGCGGCGGCAATCGAAGCGGTCCTGTATGAGGGGTACGGCCCGGGCGGCGTCGCGCTGCTGATCGAGGCCCTCACCGATAACCGCAACCGCTCGAGCGCCGATGTGCGTCACGCCTTCTCCAAGCACGGCGGCAACCTTGGCGAGCCGGGCTCGGTCGCCTACCTGTTCTCCAAGAAAGGCACGATCGAGATCGACCCGGCGCGCTACAGCGAGGACGACCTCCTCGTCGCGATCGAGGCGGGAGCCGAAGACGTCTCCACCGAAGACGACGTCATGGAGGTGTTCACCGATCCCGCCGACTTCACGGCCGTGCGCGGCGCGCTCGAAGAGGCTGGCGTGGAGATCGAGCGCGCCGAGCTGTCCTACCGGCCGTCCAGTCTCGTACCGGTCGATGAAGCCCATGCCATGAAGCTGATGAAACTCATCGACGCGCTCGAAGACCTCGACGACGTCGAGGCTGTTCACGCGAACTTCGACGTGCCGGCCGAGGTTCTGGAGCGCGCCGCGGGCTAGTGCGCCCGCCGCGGGAGAGTGGCCGAGCCGCAAGCGGTGGATAATGCCGCGCGCATGAGCGTCGATTCCAAGCCCGCTGTGGTGATCCTCTGCGGTGGACGCGGCACGCGTCTGCAGGAGCGCACCGCCGAGATCCCCAAGCCGCTGGTGGAGATCGGGGGGCTGCCGATCCTCTGGCACGTGATCCAGCTCTACGCCGCGCAGGGCTTTCGCCGCTTTCTGCTCGCCTGCGGCTATAAGGGCGAGATGATCGAAGCGTTCGTCTCGGCCCACAGCTGGCCTGAGGAAATCGATGTCCGGTGCGTGGACACCGGCCTGGACACCCCAACCGGCGCTCGCATCAGGCGCCTTGGGGCGCATCTGGGGCGCGAGCCCTTCTGCGCGACATACGCCGACGGGCTCGCGAACATCGATCTCGCGCGCCTGCTCGAGTTTCACCGTGGCCATGGCACGCTGGCGACGATGACGGTGGTGCAACCTGAGCTCCAGTTCGGGGTCACCCAGCTCGACCACAGCGGCCGGGTCCTCGGCTTTCACGAGAAGCCGCGCTCTGAGCACTGGATCAACGGTGGCTTCTTCTGCTTTGAGCCAGGGGCGATCGAATATCTGAGCCCCGACAGCGTGCTCGAGCGCGAGCCGCTTGAGCGCCTTGCCAGCGACGGGCAGCTACACGCGTACCGCCACGAGGGCTTCTGGGAGTGCATGGATACCTACAAGGATGCAGTGTCCTTGAACGACCTGTGGGCTTGCGGGGACGCCCCCTGGCGGCTGTGGGACCGCGATGAGACCTCCCACCGATCGCCGCATCAGGCTGCTTCCGTCAGCCGCCTCGCCCTGTAGAGCGCGACGGGCTCCTTGATCCCGCGCAGCCGCTTCTCGCCGGCGTAGGACCAGCGGAAGCTCTCGCGCGCCGCTTCGCGCACCTCCCGCTCGGCCAGCACGCTGCCTGGCCGCGCGATCTGGGTGATCCGGTTCGCCAGGTTCACCGGGCGTCCGAACCAGTCGCCGGCGCGCGAGAGCGCCGGCCCGGTAGCGACGCCTCCGCGAAGCTGCGGGAACTGCTCGCCCTCCTTGTCGGCGGCGTCGACGAGCGCAAGCGCCACATCCACGAGCGGCTCCGGCTCCACCGACGTGAGCATCACCGCGTCCCCGATCGTCTTCACGAGCCGGACCGGCTGACGGGCGAGATCGCTGGCGATCTCCTCCAGGCGCACCGAGAGCCGCGAGAGCTCATGCGGAGGCACCTCCTCGCCGAGCCTCGTGAAGCCGACGAGGTCCGCAAAGCAGATCGCGACCTCTCTAGAACCAGGAAGCCGGCCGCCCAACCGCTCGGCTGCGCTGATCGCCTCGCTGTCGGCCATCTGTCGCAGGTGCAGAGTGAGCAGATTGGTGATGAGTGGTCCCAACATCGGCGTGAGCTGGGCAGCGGTGCCCGCGAATCGCTGCGCGAGATCGTGCTCGGTAACCCCCGGCTCGAGCACGAGTCGCAGGCCCAGGGCCCGGATCGCCTCGGCCGACTGGGAGAGACCCCTACCCAGGATGCGAAGCATCTCGAGACTGTCCTGCTCGGATACGCCCGCCGCCTTGAACACGGAGGCCATGCGCGTCGCCTCGACGTCCGCGTCGATGTACACCCGCTCCTGCAGCCCAGGGATCGGCAGGCCCATCGCCCTGCGAGCGGCATGCAGGAACTCGACGTCGGCGCCAGCGAGGTCCGCAACCTCCACGGCGGTGTAGCGGCGGGGCCCGCCGATCACACGCTCGGCGGGCAAGAACACGATCGTGCCCTCTGCGGTGTGACGCTTCAGCTCCTCGGTCGGAACGCCGTCGGCGGCGAGTTGCCGCAGCAGCGCAAGCCGCTCCGCGCGCTGCTCGCCCTCCAGGCCGTCAAGCAGCCCCTCGGCGGCGAAGTCGACTTTCTGTTGGGCGCCCTCGGCCATCTCTAGAGAGAAACTATCCGCTTCGCCTTTGAAAATTCGACATCTTTGCGAGCGGCGGCCTGCGTGGAGTGCCGGGAGCGCACGGGCAGGCGTCCGGTCACTGACGCAGAATCTCAACTCATGATCGTTCTCGGTATAGACCCGGGTCTAGCCAACACCGGCTACGGGGTCGTCGAGCGCAACGGCGGGCGCCTGGCCGCGCTCGACGGCGGAGTCATAGAGACTTCGATCGAACTTCCGCTCGAGAGACGTCTGGTCATCATCCACGAACGGATGCTCGAGATCCTCGACCAGCACAAATGCAGCGCGCTGGCGTTGGAGGAGCTGTACTTCGGGGCGAACGTGCGTACCGCGTTCGCTGTCGGGCACGCGCGTGGCGTGACGATGCTCGCCGCCGGACAGCGTTCGCTTCCGTGCTTCTCCTATACCCCGCAGCGGGTCAAGTCGGCTGTCTGCGGCAACGGCCGCGCAGCCAAGGACCAGGTCGCGAGGATGGTTCAGACACTGCTCGGCCTGCCGCATGCGCCCACCCCGGACCACGCGTCGGACGCCCTCGCGGTTGCGATCTGCCACTGTCACGCCGCGCCGCTGAACCGCGCGCTCGATCTGGCGGCGGCCAGAGCATGATCGGACTGCTGCGGGGAGAGGTCGCCTTCCGTCGCGCCGACCACGTCGTGCTGATTTGTGGGGGCGTCGGCTACCGTGCCGCGGTCTCCAGCGAGACGTTGCACCACGTTCCCGCCGTGGGGGAGCAGGCCACGCTGCACACCCATTTGATCGTCCGCGACGACGCGCTGTCGCTATACGGGTTTCACTCAGAAGGGGAGCGGGAGCTGTTCTTGATGCTGTTGTCCGTCCAGTCGGTGGGGCCCAAGGTGGCGCTGGCGGTCCTCTCCGGCGGATCCCCCCAGGAGCTCCTGGCGGCGATCGCGGGTGGGGACGCGGCGCGCTTTCAGGCCGTCCCCGGCATCGGTAAGCGGACCGCGGAGAGGATCATCGTGGAGTTGCGCGAGAAGGCACAGGTCGGCGAGGACACCGAACTCGCCGGTCCGATCCACGCGAGCCGCAAGGACACGCCGCGGCTGCTCGCCCGCGAGGGGCTAGTGGAGCTCGGCTACACCTCCGCCGAAGCCGAGCAGCTGCTGAAGGGCGCCGAAGGCCAGAGCGCCGAGGCGCTGATCACCGAGGCGCTGCGCGGTGCGCGAGCGGCCTAGCGAAACCTCGCCATGAGCACACCGGCACGCATTCAAACGCCATATCTGACAGCCGAGGATGAGCTGGACCGGTCGCTGCGGCCGCGTCGCCTGTGCGACTTCGTCGGACAGGACACCCTGCGCGACCAGTTCATGGTCGCGATCGAGGCTGCGAGCGGGCGGGGGGAGGCACTGGACCACGTACTGCTCGCGGGGCCGCCGGGACTAGGCAAGACCTCCCTGGCGCAGATCATTGCCGCCGAGCTCGAAGTGCCGTTCGTGCAGACCGCGGGCCCTGCGCTCGAGCGCAAGGGCGACATCGCTTCGTTCCTGACTGCACTCGAGCCTCACAGCGTCTTCTTCGTCGATGAGATCCACCGCCTGCCACGCACGCTCGAGGAGACCTTTTACCCGGCGATGGAGGATCGCCGCCTGCCGATCACCGTCGGCCAGGGCGCCGGCGCCCGCGTCGTCACGCTCGACCTGCCGCCCTTCACGCTGATCGGAGCAACCACCCGCAGTGGGCTTTTGAGCACGCCGCTGCGAGACCGTTTCGGTATCCAAGGGCGGCTAGAGCATTACGGCATCGAGGATTTGACGACAATCGTCAAGCGTTCGGCGTCGATCCTCGAAATCAGCCTCGAGGAGGACGGGGCGATCGCCCTCGCCACGCGCAGCCGCGGCACACCACGCGTCGCTAACCGCCTGCTCAAGCGGGTGCGTGACTACGCCGAGGTGCGCATGGGCGGGGTCGTGACAGCCGAGGCCGCAAACGCCGCGCTCGAGCTGCTCGAGGTCGACGAGCGCGGCCTCGACCGTCTGGATCGCGAGATACTGCGGATCATCTGCGTCAAGTTCGCTGGCGGGCCCGTGGGCCTGTCGACGCTCGCCGTAGCGGTCGGCGAGGAGCAGGACACGATCGAAGAAGTGTATGAGCCGTATCTGCTGCAAGAGGGCCTGATCAAGCGCACCCCGCGGGGCCGGGCTGCGACCGCCGCCGCCTACTCGCATCTCGGCATCGACGCGCCGGCAGCCCACCCAGCGGGCACGCAGGCGCTTTTGCTGTGAGCGACCGCAGCCTTCCTCGGGCCGCTCGCGTAGTCTGTGCTGAGAGATGTCTCACCCGTTCATTTGCCCAAACTGTGGACACCGCACCAGCGAGGTAGACCGCACCCGTGGTTTCACGCGCCGCCCCAAGGGCTGCGAAAAGTGCGGCTTCGCGTTCCTGTTCGAGCTGCTCGACGACTACTATCCAGCTCCGGACGCAGCGTTCTTTGTCTGCGACCGCGAGGGTAGGGTCATTGGCTGTGGCAAGAACTCGTTCGCGTTCACAGGGCTGGAGGAGGAGGACGTCATAGGTCAGCGTGTCGAGACGGTGCTGGGTCTGCAGTTCTCAAACGGCGATGCGCCTGTCGATACCGTGCTCGAGTGGGGCGTCCGAGCCCTCGACAAGCAGGTGCAGGTCAGCGCCAACCGCGACCTGCCGGCAGCAGCTAAGGCCGACTTGTTCCCCGCATACGATGACGATGGCGGGCTGTTGCTCGTGATCACACCCGACAAATAGCCCGAAGATCGCATGGCTGACCGTCGACGCAACTTCCTGATTCTTCTGCTCGTAACCGGGCTCGTCATCGCCTCGGTGATCGTCATAACCGGCCTACCCGGGGTCGTGAAAGCCACCAAGACCCGTCTCGGACTCGACCTCAAGGGCGGCGTCCAGCTCGTCTACCGGGCCAGGCCGACAGCGCAGGCGAGCGTGAACAGCGAATCGATCGAACGGGCGATCGGGATCATGCAGAAGCGCGTCGATCAGCTCGGTGTCGCGCAACCGGAAATCCAGCGTTTCGGCAGCGACGAAATCAACGTCGCGCTGCCCGCGGTGACGAACGCCAAGCGCGCACAGGCCGAGGTCGGCAAGACCGCTCAGCTGTACTTCTATGACTGGGAGCCGAACGTGATCGGCCCCGAAGGCAAGCCCGCGCCGACCGAAGGCAAGGTGACCGGTGGACCCGAACCGGCTAGCGCGAGCACGGGCCTACCCGAGTACAAGGCGGTGCTGCGCGCCGAAAAACGCGCCCCCGAACTGCGCAAGAACGACACGACGTGGGACTGGCGGGCGAACTGCACCCTGCAGGAGAACAAGGCGCGCAGCGGCGCGAACGCCGGCTGCATCTACGGAGAGTGGTATTTGCTGGACACCGCGCACGAAAAGGTGCTGCGGGGACCCGAGGAAACCGAAGCGAACCTGTACTCGGAGGGCGTCAAAGCATCCAAGGGAGCAAAGCTCAAGGCGGTGCACGTGAATCCGGGGACGATTGTCGTCCAGGCACGCCCCGTCGAAACCTCCCGCGGCAAGGTCGTCCAGGCGTCCCCCGAAAGCTGGTATGTGCTCAACGACAACCCCGCCCTGAGCGGCGCCGACATCAAGAACCCCCGCCAGGGACTCGATGAAGGCGGCGGCGGCAGCGGCCAGCCGAATGTGACCTTCGAATTCACCTCCAGTGGGGGCAAGGTCTTCCAGCGGGTCACGAGGGAAATCGCCGAACGCGGCCAGCAGGCCCAGTTGCCGGGGGTGCACAAGCAGCAGGCGGTGCAGCACTTCGCGGTCGTCCTGGACGGCCAGATAATCACCGCACCGTTCATCGACTACACGCAGAACCCCGAAGGGATAGACGCCACCACTGGATCCCAGATCTCCGGTGGCTTCACGCTCACGAGCGCCCAGAACCTCGCGGGCGAGCTGCAGTCCGGCGCGCTGCCGCTACGCCTGGAACTGATCTCGCAATCACAGGTCTCCGCGACGCTCGGCAAAACCGCCCTGAACCAGGGCCTCCTCGCGGGGCTGGTGGGGCTCGCTGTCGTCTGTCTGTTCCTCATCACCTTCTATCGCGTGCTTGGCGTGATCGCGATCGGTGGCCTGGCGATATACACCATCTATCTGTTCGCGCTGATCAAGGCGATACCGATCACGCTGACCCTGCCGGGCATCGCCGGCTGGATCCTCACGATCGGTATCGCCGCGGATGCGAACATCGTCATATTCGAGCGCGTCAAGGAGGAGATCCGCTCAGGGCGCTCTGTCATCGCCGGCATCGCCACCGGCTACAAGCGCGGTTTTGCGGCGATCATCGACGCGAACGTCGTGACGTTCATGACGGCCTTCATCCTCTTCGTGCTCGCCACCTCCGGTGTGCGCGGCTTCGCCTTCACGCTCGGTATCGGCACGCTCGTCTCGCTGTTCACAGCCGTGCTCGCCACCCAGGCCGCGCTCGGCATGATGGGACGCTCCCGGCTCGTGACCCACCCGGCCGCGCTCGGTACCGGCAGGCGCGGTCGCGGCTGGACGTTCGACTTCATGGGCGCCTCGAAGTGGTTCTTCTCTTTCTCCGGCTTCATCCTGCTAGTCGGCGCTCTCGCGATCGGCGGCAAGGGCCTGAACTTCGGCATCGACTTCAAATCGGGTACTCGCATCCAGACGGCTTTCGTCAAGGCCGCAAGCGAGAGCCAGATCCGAGAAGTGCTCACAAGCCAGCACTACCCGAACGCCCAGATACAGAAGCTCACGAGCAAGAACGTCGGCGGCAACGGATTTCAGATATCTGTCAAGGAGCTGCGGCCGGACGCCGTGCAGAAGATCAAGTCCGCCCTCGACGCGAAGTTCGCCCCCGGTCCGAACCAAGCCGGCACCCGCAATTTCTCCTCCACCTCGATCGGGCCGACGTTCGGTCGCACGGTCGCTAACAGCGCGATCATCGCGATCATCGCCTCGCTGCTGGTGATCTCCGTGTACATCGCGATCCGCTTCGAGTGGAAGTACGCGATCCCGGTGCTGATCGCCCTGATGCACGACCTGTTGATCACCTCCGGCGTCTACTCGCTCACCGGCCGGGAAGTGACGCTCTCGACCGTAGCGGCGCTTCTGACGATCCTCGGCTATTCGCTGTACGACACGATCATCGTGTTCGACAGGGTGCGCGAGAACGTGCCGCGGATGTCGCGCGCGGCTTTCTCCCAGATAGTCAACCGCTCGATGTCTGAGGTGCTGACACGGTCCTTGGCGACGAGCCTCTGCACGCTGCTGCCGGTGCTCGCGCTGCTCTTGTTCGGCGGGGAAACGCTGAAGGATTTCGCTTTCGCTCTGCTCGTCGGCATCGCCTCCGGTGCGTACTCTTCGATCTTCATCGCCTCCCCGGTGCTCACGCATTGGAAGGAGCGTGAGCCGGCCTACCGCAATCGGCGTGAGCGCATAATCGGCGAAGTCGGCTACGTCCCGGCGTACACGTCAGTCTCCGAAGGACGGTCCGCTGCCAGCGAGTTGAGGCGGCGCAGGCAGACAGCGCTCGCACCAGAAGGGTTCGACGAGACCGAGATCTCCAAAGAGGAGTTCGAGGAGCTGGTGCGCGACCTCGATGTCGAGCAGCAGCCTCAGGGTCGTCCCGTCCGCCGCGCGGCCAGCCCGACCACTCCACAGGCGCCTGCGAGCGCCCCGAAGGCGGATCCCGCGGCCGACCTGACACCCGAGGATCTGGTCATCAAGGACGACCCCAAGCGACGCCTCAAGCAGAAGCGGCCGCGCAACCGCCGGCACGGGAGGGCACGCTGATGGGAATGCTCGGGTGGGTCATCATGGGCCTCGCGATCTGGCACTTCACGATCTGGCTGCCGGATCGATTCTGGGGAGGAATCGTCGGCGCGTTCATCGGATCGCTGATCGGGTCGATCCTCGTCGGGCTGATCATCTACAGCGCGCGCGTGTCGGCGCTGCGTGTGCCGGGACAGAAAGCGACCGACATAGCGGTGATCCTCTACGCCGTGCCGGGAGCGCTCTTGGGGATCGCCGCGGTCTACCTGCTGGGCGCCAGCCGCGAACGCCAGCGGTGACGCCCACGCACCAGCGGTGATGGGCCCCCACCGCAGCGAGCGCTCACGGTTCTGTCTCACCCGGTCCGTAGTGTGGCCTTAGATGGAGACCGTTCGCTTCGACATCGCGCCCTGTCCGGCTGCGGAGGTCTCTCACTTGCAGAAGGAACTCGGCGTGAGCGCCGTGATCGCGCAGATCCTCGTGCGCCGGGGACTGACGGACCCGAAGGTCGCGAGCGACTTTCTCGCCGGCGGCTCCGATCACAATCCGCAGGAGTTCTCCACCATGGGGCAGATCACCGAGCGTCTGCTCGCGCACATCAGCGAGAGCTCGCAGATAACTGTCCACGGCGACTACGACGTCGACGGCGTTTGCTCGACAGCGGTGCTTGTCCGCGCCGTGCGCGCGCTGGGCGGGAAGGTCGACTGGTATCTGCCTGACCGCTCCACCGACGGCTACGGCCTGAATCCGGACACGGTCGAGCGGCTCGCGGCAAGAGGCACGAAGCTGCTGATCACCGCCGACTGCGCGATCACAGCGGTAGCGGAGGTACGGGCGGCGAAGGAGAGGGGTCTCGAGGTGATCGTGACCGACCACCACACGCCCCCGGCGGACGGCTCACTGCCCGACGCGCTGATCCTGCACCCGGTGGTTTGTGAGTACCCGTGCAGGGACCTTTGCGCCACGGGCGTCACCTACAAGCTCGCCCAGGGCTTGTGGGAAGCGGCCGGCAAGGACATCGAGCAGCTCGAAGAAGACCTGGACCTCGTGGCGCTCGCGACGATCGCCGACATCGTCCCGTTGCGCGGCGAGAACCGCAACCTCGTCACCCGCGGGCTGCGTCGCCTGCAGGGCACGAGCAAGCTCGGCCTGCAGGCCCTGATGGCCGTCGCCAGCGTCGACCCGAGCCGCGTCAGCGAACGCGCGGTCGGCTTCGCGCTCGCGCCTCGCCTGAACGCCGCCGGGCGCCTGTATCGCGCTGACGCCGCGCTCGAGCTGATCATGACCGAGGATCCAGTGCGGGCGACGCAGATCGCCGACGAGCTGCACCGCGCAAACCAGGAGCGCAGGCACTCTGAGACACGCATCCTGTTTGAAGCCGAAGCACAGATCGCCCAGCAGGGTGACAGGGCCGCCTACGTCCTGGCAGGGGAGAACTGGCACTCCGGCGTGATCGGCATCGTTGCCTCTCGCCTAGCCGAGCGTCACAACCGCCCGGTGGTCGTGATCGCCCTCGACGAGGAGTCCGGCAAGGGCTCGGGCCGCAGCATCGACGGCTTCGACCTGCTGGAGGCGCTGCACGCTTGCGGCGAGCACCTTCTGCGTTACGGAGGGCACCGGGCCGCAGCCGGCCTAGAGGTCGACCGCTCGCGGTTGGAGCAGTTCAGGCAGGCTTTTACGGCGCACGCCGAAGCCACCCTCACCCCCGAGGACTTTCTTTCCACGCTGCGCATCGACGCCGTGGCCTCCGGCAGCGACCTGGGCCTGGATCTGGCCGAGGAACTGCAGGCTCTCGCTCCGTTTGGGCAGGGAAACCCGAAGGTCTCCCTGCTGCTGCCGGCGGCGAGATTCACCGACCCGCACAGCATGGGCGAAGGCAAACACCTGCGTTTCACCGTGCGTTCCGGGTCGAGCCGCCTGCGTGCCGTCGCCTTCGGGATGGGTGGAGCGCTGCCGGTCGACGAAGACACCCCCACCGACGGGGTGTTCGCGCTGGAGGTCAACGAGTGGAACGGCGTATCAGAACCCCGCCTAAATCTCCGCCACGCGCAGCCTTCGGACCCCGAACCGATCGTGCTTCTCGGCGAGAGCGAGGAATACCTGCAGGCTCTGTGGCAGGAGCTCGCCAGCACCGGCGGGCCGGGCCGCCGAGGAGACACGGGCGTTTTGCGCGGCAAGCGCAAGGTGCACGACCGTCGCGGGTCATCGATCCCCGGCACGCTGTGCGGGCTGCTCGCAAGCGGCGAGCCCGTGCTCGTGTTGTGCGCCGATGCGCCCGCCCGCCACCAGCAGCTGAGCGGAAGGATCGGCGACTTTCCGCTCTGCTCATATCTCGCCCTCGAACGCGAACCGCAAATAGCAGCCGACTACATGCACGTCGCCCTACTGGACCCGCCGACGCATCCGAGCGAGCACAGGCTCGCCCTGATGGGGGGCTCGGGCCAGCACGCGCATTTGCTCTGGGGGGACGCTCAGATCCGCTTCGCCGAAAAGACGCTCGAGCGAAACCACGACCTGCGAGATGCCCTGCGCCACCTCTACCGCGAGCTGCGCAAAGCCGGCTCCGCGTCCGGGGTAGACCTCGAACGGCTGCTCGCGGGACGCGTGGGATCGGACACGCGCGTGCCGCCGCGCCCGGTCCCCGTGGCCGCCGATTTGCTGCGGATCCTCGAGGAGCTCGAGCTGATCGAGATCGACACTGCGGCCGAACGCGTCCTGGTCAAGCCAGCCGAGCGCACGAAGCTCGAGCTCTCAGCCACCTTCCGCTGGCACACCGAGCGGCTCGCGGACGGCCGCGCCCTGCTCGGCTCGATGCAGCTGCAGGTCGCTTGAAATGTGAAGGACAAGAGCTTCAGTTCACTGGCCCGGTTCCCTACGCTTTAGACATGACTGATCTGGGGCACCCACCGACCGATGCCGAGCAGCCCTCCACCGCGCGCGGCGCTTCGGTGGCGCCCGCGCCCGACCTAAACGTGTTCGAGCGGCGGCTGTTGCGCGATTTGTTCGCGATCGTCTCCGAGCACGCCGCCGACTCGGCTGTCGAGATAGACCGCGCGAGAGTCACGGACGCGTTCGTCTTCGCCTGCGAGCACCACGCCGCGCAGCGCCGCAAGTCCGGCGAGGACTTCATCGTGCACCCCGTCGGCGTTGCGCGGATCTGCGCCGGCATGCGGCTCGATACCGAGACGCTTTGCGCAGCGCTGCTGCACGACACGGTCGAGGACACCTCCGCCTCGATCGAGGAGGTCTCAGAGCGCTTCGGCGAGCAGATCGCCCAGATCGTGGACGGCGTCACCAAGCTGACGGGCATCACCTTCCAGTCGCGCGACGAGGCGCAGGCGGAGAACTACCGCAAGATGATGGTGGCGATGGCCACCGACGTGCGGGTCATCCTGATCAAGCTCGCCGACCGTCTGCACAACATGCGCACAATCGACGCGCTGCCCAAGCAGAAGCAGAACGACAAGGCGCGTGAGACGCTCGAGATCTACGCGCCGATCGCGCATCGCCTCGGCATCCACGCGATCAAGTGGGAGCTAGAGGACCTCGCATTCGCGACGCTGCACCCGCGCAAGTACCAGGAAATCAAGGATCTGGTCTCCCAGCAGCGAGAGGAGCGCGAGCGCTACGTGACAGAGGCCGGCGAGTACCTGCAGACGGAGCTGCGGGCGGTCGGCATCGACGCGCAGATAGCCGGACGCGCCAAGCACTTCTACTCGATCTACTCGAAGATGACCAAGAAGGGCCGTGAGTTCAACGAGATCTACGACCTCACCGCGATGCGCGTGATCGTCGAATCGGTGAAGGATTGCTACGGCACCGTCGGCGTGATCCACTCGCTGTGGAAGCCGCTGCCCGGCCGTTTCAAGGACTTCATCGCGATGCCGAAGTTCAACCGCTACCAGTCGCTGCACACGACCGTGATCGGCCCCGAGGGTAGGCCGCTGGAGATCCAGATCCGCACCCACGAGATGCACGAGCTGGCCGAGTTCGGCGTCGCCGCGCACTGGATGTACAAGCAGCGGCGCAACGATCGCGGCCAGACAGACGGGGAAGCAGAGAGCGTCAGCGAGGAGGCGAAGCTCGGTTGGCTGCGATCGATGATGGACTGGCAGAAGGAGCTGTCCGACCCCCGGGAGTTCATGGAGAACCTCAAGATCGACCTGTTCGAGGACGAGGTGTACGTGTTCACCCCCAAGGGCGAGGTCAAGTCGCTGGCGGCCGGAGCGACACCGCTCGACTTCGCCTACGAGGTCCACACCGAGATCGGTCACCGCTGTGTCGGGGCTCGCGTGAACGGCAAGATCGTGCCGCTGCACTACGAACTGCACTCGGGTGAGATCGTCGAAATCCTCACCGGCAAGCGCGAGCGGGGCCCCTCGCGCGACTGGCTGGCGATGGTCAAAACGACACGGGCGCGCAACAAGATCAAGCAGTGGTTCAAGGCCGAGTCGCGCGAGGACACCGAGCACACCGGACGCGAGGTCCTGCAGGACCACCTCAAAAAGCAGGGTCTGCCGGCCCAGAAGATCACCGGCTCGGCACTGCTCGCCGACGTGATCCGCGAGATGGGCTACCGCAAGGCCGACGACTTCTACATCGCTCTCGGCGCGGCGAAGATCTCGCCAAAGATCGTCGTCAACAAGATCATGCAGCGGCTCAAGCGCGGCGAGGCTGCAGACAACGCCGCGACGGCAGCCACCGATCTATTGCGCGTCGGCCCTCCCCGGCGGCGTCCGACTAGCTCATCCGGCCAGTACGGGATCCGCGTGGAGGGCGTGGGCGACGTGATGCTGCGCCTGGCCAAGTGCTGCCGTCCGGTCCCGGGAGACCCGATCGTCGGCTACATCTCGCTCGGCCGCGGGATCACGATCCACCGCGAGGATTGCCCCAACGCGCAGCTGCTGCGCAAGAACCCCGAGCGTTTCACGAACGTCTCGTGGGAGGGAGACCAGGCGCGAGCGTTCGTCGTCGAAATCCAAATCGACGCATGGGACCGCCACCGGTTGCTGGAGGACCTCTCGCGCGTCTTCTCCGAGTCAGGAGCGAACATCGTCGAAGCGCGCTGCCTGTCGAACCCCCCGATGGTCAAGAACCGCTTCGTGATCGAGGTCGCCGACACGCACTCGCTTAAGAGCGCTATCAACCGCCTGCGCAACACCGAGTCGGTGTTCGACGCCTACAGGGTCACCCCCGGCGCGGGCTAGCTGCGCCTCGCGGGCGGCGCGGCCCTTGCTTTCAGGAGATGACGCTCAGCGCCCGCGGGCGGATCGTGTAGCGCGCCTCTTGCACCTCGCCGAGGTAGTCGCCGTCGACCTGGAGGGGCAACGGACGCCCGTCGCAGCTGCTGACGGTCAGCTCGCTGACGCCATCGAAGGCTGATACCTGCCGGTGACGGCTAAGGCGAGCGCGGGGAGAGAACGCCCGCCACGCGAGCGACGGCATGCCCAGGACGCTGGCGCGGTGAAGCACGCAGCCGACGAGCTGACCGGAGTCCAGTGCGCCGCCGTCGGCGATCTCGATCGGCCGGTCCTTGAAATACGTGAACGGGGAGCCGTTCTGCACCACCGCGGTGACACCCTCGAGCGTCTGCTCGCCAGCCTTCACCCGCATGCGCGGCGGGCGCAGCAGATAGCGCCGGGTACAAGTGCGGACCGCGGTCCACGTGAAGTAGTAGGGGCCGAAGCGGGCCTTGCGCTTGGGGTTCGCGTCGACGCGCTCAACGACGCTCGCGTCGATGCCCAGGCCGGAGGAGAACGTGAAGTAGCGGTCGTTGACCACCCCGACGTCCACCTTGCGCGGCCGCCAGTCATCTGCCATCGCCAGCAGGTGCTCGGTCGCCTCGATCAGCTCCCCGGGGATGCCGAGCATCTTTCCGAACACGTTCGCCGAGCCGCCCGGCAGACAACACAGCGGCGTTTCGGAGCCGATCAAGCCGTTGGCGGCTTCGTTGACGGTGCCGTCCCCGCCGAACGCGACGACCACGTCGTAGCCCTCGTGGGCGGCCTCGCGGCAGAGCTCGATCGCGTGGCCGCGCGCCTCAGTGTCGACCGCGTCCAGCTCATAGCGAGCCTCGAGCGCGTACAGGACCAGGTGGCGTAGACGGTCTGAGACCGTACTCGCGTAGGGGTTTACGATCATCAGCATGCGCTTCTTCGGCGCATGCTCGGCCAGAGCGAACTGCGATGTTTGTTCGCGCAGCTGCTCATCCGCGCGCAGGGAGCCCTCCATGCCACCGCTTACACCGCGCCTGGTCGAGCGTTACGAGCCGTTGGCCTCGGCCGTCAGGTTGCGCTGACCAAGACCGTCGCTATAATGCCCGCCAGTAGGACACATCAAGAGGGGTGGAGGGACTGGCCCTACGAAGCCCCGGCAACCACCGCGTCCCAGCGGGAAGGTGCCAATTCCAGACAGATGTGTGGCGACTTTACGCTCAGCGCCACACGGGAAACCGGCGAAGGGCAAAAGGAGTCGCGAGATGGCTGTTAGCAACCTACAGTGTCGAGAGTGCAAGGCGCAGTATCCGTTGGATGCCCTGTATGTCTGCGAGCGCTGCTTCGGGCCGCTGGAGGTGATCTACGATCACAGCCGTCTGGTTGAGGGCGGCGTCAACGAGCTGCGCCGGCGCATCCAGGGAGGCCCTCAGAACATTTGGCGCTACGCCGACTTCCTGCCACTGGTGGATGGTCCCCCCGGGCCATCCGGCCGTTTGGCCTCGCGCACGGGGCTTCCCGCTGGCTGCACGCCGCTGATCCGCGCAGACCGCCTCGCCAAGCGGCTGGGGTTGCGCGAGGTCTGGGTCAAGAACGACGCGGCGAACCCAACCCACTCTTTCAAGGACCGGGTGGTCTCGGTCGCGGCCGCGCGGGCGCGCGAGCTCGGCTTCCAGGTGATCGCGTGCGCCTCGACCGGCAATCTCGCCAACTCGGTCGCCGCCCACGCCGCCGCCTTGGGCCTCGACTCCTATGTCTTCATTCCCGCGGACCTGGAGGAGCAGAAGGTGCTCGCCACGGGCGTCTACGGGACCAAGCTCGTAGCCGTGAAGGGCAACTACGACGACGTCAACCGGCTGTGCACCGAGCTGTCAGCCGAACGTGACTGGGCGTTCGTGAACGTCAACCTGCGCCCCTACTACGCCGAGGGGTCCAAGACGCTCGCGTATGAGATCTCAGAGCAGCTCGGTTTTGAGCTGCCCGACCGTTGCGTGGTGCCGATCGCCTCCGGGTCGCTGTTCACGAAGATCGCCAAGGGCTTCGCCGAGTGGCGCGATTTGGGTCTCGTCGACGGCGAGCTGCCGACGATGAACGGGGCGCAGGCGCAGGGCTGCTCGCCTGTCGCGAACGCCTTCGCCTCCGGTCACGAGGTCTGCAGGCCTGTGAAGCCCGACACGATCGCGAAGTCACTCGCGATCGGCAATCCCGCCGATGGCCCGTACGCGCTCGAGGAGGCGCGCTGCTCAGGCGGCTCGATCGACGCTGTCTCAGACGACGAGATCCGGGCCGGGATCGCGCTGTTGGCGCAGACTACCGGCGTCTTCACCGAGACTGCGGGCGGCGTGACGACCGCGGTGCTCGCGAAGCTCGCTGCCCGCGGCGACATCGACCCGTCCGAGCGGGTGGTGCTGGTGATAACCGGCGAGGGGCTAAAGACACTCGACGCCGTCAGAGGCACATTCGAATACAGCGAGATTGACCCCACCGTCGAGCAGTTCCAGACGCATGTGGAGCGCATCCCGGCGTTCGCGGGCACGGGGAGCTGACGGTGGCGGTCACGGTGAAGATCCCCACGCAGCTGCGTGGGGCCGCCGACGGGGCGTCGGAGACCCAGGTCGACGGCGCCACTGTCAAGGAGGTCCTCGACAGCCTGTACGACCGCTTCGGAGAGCTGCGCGAACGCATATCCGACGAAGACGGGTCGCTGCGGCGCTTCGTGAACATCTACGTCTCGGGCGAGGACATCCGCTTTTTGGATGGCCTGGACACCGAGGTCAATGACGGCGCCGAGCTGACGATCCTGCCGGCCGTCGCGGGCGGCTGAAAACGACCTCGGGCGCGTCTGACGTTCAGTACGCGTCGACTGACCCGGCTGACTCGATCCGCTTGCGCAACTCGCCGCCGCGACCGGCGGCGACTGCCCGCGCGGCGCGCTGCTCGCTCAACTCGACGCCGCGGTCGTGGGCGAGGTCGAGCAGTTCCTGGCGGTGCTCGCTGTCGCTAGCGGCACGCAAAAACAGCCAACAGAACAGGCAGATCGTGAGGATCCCCTCCTCGGTCATCATGATGCCGCCGGCCATGCGCTGGTCTGTCAGCGCGGCGATCTTGTGTACCGCGTCCGGGTGGCTGTAGAAGGGGTAGAAGACCGTGCCCGACCACAAGAAGATGTTCCCCAGCACCGATCCGGCGAAGCGCACGGCGATGATGTAGATCAGCTTGCCGAGGTTGCCGAACCAGCTCGGCTTCGGCAGCGGCCCGAACAGGCACATCCACATGTTCACCCCGAAGGCGATGAACATGGTGTGCTCGAGCGCGTGCACCGCGAGGTGACGCAGCGCCTCCTGGTAGAAGAACGGCAAATGCCACGTGTAGAGGTCGAGCGCCCACAGGGGGAAGGCGATGAGCGGGTGGCTGAGAGCCCGTAGGCGGTCGAAGAAGCCGATGCGCAGGATGGGGACCAGCAGCGGGCCGGTCAGCCCGAGCACGATCAGCAGCGAGGCGAATTCACCCATCAGGATGTGCTCGATCATGTGCACGTAGAAAAGTTCGTCGCTGAGATCGCCGATCGGGGACAGCAGGGCGATGAGGATCAGCGCGAGCCCGCTGTAGAAAGAGGCCTGTCGCCACGTTGAGACGGGGTGGCTGGAGCGCGCGAGTGTGCGAACGCGCCGTCCGTACAGCGCCGCCAAGATGAGCGTCGGGGTCAGCTGGATGAGATTCTCGTTCGAGAGCAGCGTCGCTAGTGGTGTGAGGAGGGTCATTTCACCTGTAGCGTAGACCGCGAAGCTGCGCGTTGAGCGATCCAGGCAGAGATGCTCTAACCCACTATTTCTGTGACGGGACTGCTTGTGGTTCGTAGTTAGGGTGTGATCAGCGAAACCTTGGCCGCCTCACTCACTGCCACCGCCGCCGAGCAAGAGCCATCGCACCAGCGCAGGTTCGAGCATCTGTACAGATCCTCGCGCGATGACCTCTACGCGTACCTGGCAACGCTGCTGGGCGATGAGAGCACCGCCGAGGACATAACCGCGTTGGCTTTCGAGCGAGCCTACCGCCGGCGGCGGCTGTTCAACCCGCGCCGCGGGAGTGAGCGCGCGTGGCTGTTCGGCATAGCCCGCAACGCCGCGCTGGACGAGTTGCGCCGGCGCAAGCGCAGCCCGGCACTCAGCGGCGAGCAGGCACACCTCGCGGCTGACGGCGCCGATACAGCCGAGGCCACAGTGCTGCGCGCCACGGTGCGGGCCGCCATGGCGACGCTCGCTCCACGCGAGCGTGAGCTGATCGCCCTGAAGTTCCACGGCGGGCTGACCAACCACGAGATCGCCCGGGTTCTCGGCGTCAGCCACTCAAACGCAGGCACGCTCCTGCACCGGACCATCACCAAGTTGAGAGAGGCATGCGATGAGCGGGCGTAGAGGGCGCAGGACTGACATCGATGTCACGCGCGAGCTGGAAGTCATCGACAGGGCGTTGTGCGGCGAACCGACGGGCGCTGAACACGCTCCTCTTGTCGAGCTTACGGTCGAGATACGCGAGCTCAGGCCAGAGCCGAGCGAGGCGTTCCAGGCGAAGCTCGACGCTCGCCTCGAGCGGGGCTTTGCGCGCCGGGCGCCTGCGCGTAGGCGCCTTGGGCTGCAACCCGCGATCGTCGCCGCGTCCATTGTGGCGTTGGCGGCAGCGGTGGCGCTGCCGTTTACGCTGGGCGGCGGCCGTCACGTGCCCGCCAGGCGCGGCGGCGGCGCGGCATCGCAGTTCTCCTCGGCACGTGCGCCGTACGCAAATGGAGCCGCCCAGTCAGCCCCATCGGCCGCCCCCGCGATTCCAGCCCCACTCACACAGAGCTCTAGTCAGCCGGCCGCGCCCGGCGGAGCACGCCAAGTCGAGAGGAGCGCATCGCTTGATGTGGGCGTCTCGCCGGCCTCCATCAACGCGACAGCACAGCGGGTCTTCACGCTCGCCGGCAGCTTTCACGGGTATGTGCAGCAGTCGACCGTGAGCTCGGGGCAGGGCGAACAGGGCGGCGCGAGCTTTGACCTGCGTGTACCCAGCGTGAAGCTCTCCGGGCTGATCTCCGCCCTGGCCGACCTGGGGCGGGTGCGTTCTGAGACGAACACCACCAATGACATCACCGACGAGCTGGACGGCACGCGGCGCGCCCTCACCGACGCGCAGGCCGAGCGCGCCAGCCTGCTTGTGCAGCTCAAGCGGGCGGTGGACTACCGGCAGGCGCAAGCCCTCGCGGCCCGCCTGCACGCCGCCGAGGCGCGCATCTCAAACTTGCAGGCGTCGCTGCGCGCACTGACGGGGCGTGTCACCTACACCGAGGTGGCGCTGTCGCTCACGCCCGAAAACGAAAAGAAGCCGGCCGCCGTGCTCTCGCCGGGCGGCGCGCTTGACCAGGCGGGAGAGATCCTGACCACGGCGCTGGCTGTCCTCGTCCTGGTGGGGAGTGCGGTGCTCCCTATCGCTGCGCTAGTGGCGGCGATAGCAGCCTCCCTTGCGTTCACGCGCAGGCGCGCACGTGAGCGCGCGCTCGACGCAAGCTGACAGTTGCGCCCTCCTTCGCGGCGGACGGAGGTAAGGACACGGTGGCTGTTGCCGTGAGCTCGGCACACGTGGTGGCACCGATACGCCAATTGTCGCTCCGCGGGTGGCTTCTCACCGCTGCCGAGCCTGCACTGTGCCTTAGCTCCCGTTGGGCACCATTTGCACGAAGTCGCCGTAGCGTTCGGGCTCCTCGAGCCTGCAGGACCAGACCAGACGGTCGTTCCACACCGTCATGTCTGGGCACCCGTCACACATTTTCTGGTGGCCGTCCTCGTATATGTCGGCTGGCTGGATGATCATCACCGACTGGAAGCGCAGCTTCTCGCCGATTCGCGGCAGTTTGCGGGCGACCGCCGTCAGCCAGCGACGCGCGACGCTACGCAGGTTCTGGTCTTGTGTCCCCTTGGGTCGTTTTCGCGATAGCAGCCCAGGCAGGCGAGGTTGCACTTCTTGGTCGGCTCTAGCCAAGCTATCGCGTTGTCCGGCAGTGACCATGGAAGGCGATAGAGCCGACGGTGATCGATCGTTGCCATACGAACCCCTCTCCGCGAATGCGACGCTTTCGAGGACCGCTACACCTCCGGGACGAAGAGCGCGGCAGGAACCACATGGCCTGATCGAGCGAGCAGTGCCCGCTTACGGACAGCGATAGACGCGCCCGGCGTGATTCGAACACGCGACCTTCCGCTCCGGAGGCGGACGCTCTATCCACTGAGCTACGGGCGCCAACACGAGGTGACCGTGAGACCACCGGCCTGGCAGCTTAGCGGCACTTCGAGGCCTCGCACCGTCGCGCGTGCCGCGCCGCTACCGTTCCGGGCATGGATCTCTCGGTTTTCTTCGCCGGCACGGGCGGGTCGGTGCCGAGCCCGATGCGCGGACTTCCCGGCGTCCTTCTGCGCTGCGGAGGCGACCGTCTGCTGTTCGACTGCGGGGAAGGCACCCAGCGCCAGCTGGCCCGCTCGGTTGGCCTCACCGATGTCCAGTGCGTCTTCATTACGCACTTTCACGCGGACCACTGGCTCGGCCTGCCGGGGATGCTGAAGTCCTTCGCGCTACGCGACCGCGACCAGCCGCTTCGGATTTACGGGCCCGCCGGCCTGACGCGCCTGATGGACGCCACGCGCTTCATCTACGGGCGCCTGCCGTATGAGCTCGAGATCACCGAGCTACAGGGCGGCGAGAGCGTCGAGTTCGGCGGCTACCGGGTGAGCGCAATCCCCGTCGAGCACCGACGCGCCAGCGCGTTCGGCTACGCGCTGGTGGAGGATCCCCGCCCTGGGCACCTGGACGCCGAGCTCGCCGAGCGCCTCGGCGTGAAGCCCGGACCGGACTTCGGGCGTCTGCAGCGGGGGGAGACCGTGGCCGGCGTAACGCCGGAGCAGGTTATCGGCGCCGAGCGCGAGGGCCGCAAGATCGTGCTCTCGGGCGACACCGCGCCGTGCGAGGCTGTCGCGCTCGCCGCGCACCAGGCTGACGTGCTCATACACGAGGCGACGTTCATGCAGCAAGAGTCCGAGCGTGCCGCTGACACCGGCCACAGCACGGCCCGCCAGGCCTCCGAGCTCGCGCTCGCCGCCGAAGTACGAATGCTCGCGCTCGTTCACCTATCGGCGCGCCACACCGGCGGAGAAGTCCAGAGAGAGGCCAGGGAGACTTTCGCAGGGGCGCAGGTGCCGCGTGACTTCGACACGATTGAGGTGCCGTTCCCCGAGCGAGGGACGGCGAAGATCCACCGCTGGCCCGAGCGCAAGCCCGGCGCCACTCCAGAGAATCGCAACGATGTGGAGGCTGTCGCCTCACGCTGATACAGTCCGGCAAGTTCCTTTAATCCGGTCCAGTGAGGCCAGGAAGGGTTATGAGCAAGCAGAAGATCGTCCTCGACGGGGATGGGGTGCGGCGGGCGCTGACGCGCATTGCGCACGAGATAGCCGAGCGCAACCCGCGCGCAGAGAATCTCGCCATCGTCGGCATTCACCGTCGCGGGGCGTATCTGGCAAACCGCTTGCAGCGCCAGCTGCGCGAGCTGCTGTCGGCCGAGATCCCGCTCGGTGACCTCGACATCGGCTTCTACCGTGACGACGTCGCGCGCAGGCCGGGAGCGCCGGTGCTGCACGCCTCGCACATCGAGTTCGACGTGACGGCCAGAACCGTGGTGGTCGTCGACGACGTGCTCTACACCGGCCGCACCGTGCGAGCCGCGATCGAGGCCCTGTTCGACTACGGACGCCCCGAGCGCGTTCAGCTCGCCGTGCTCGCCGACCGCGGCCACCGCGAGCTGCCGATCCGCCCAGACTATGTCGGCAAGAACCTGCCCACCTCACGCGAAGAGCGCGTCAACGTGCAGGTGCGCGAGCTCGACGGCCACGACGCGGTGACGATCGCCTCCGCCAACGGAGCGCCCACGCCGTGAACCACCTGCTTTCGATCGAGGATCTCGACCGCGCGGCGATAGAGCGCATCGTGGAGCAAGCAGAACGCTTCGCCGAGGTGTCCGACCGCGAAATCAAGAAGGTGCCGACGCTGCGTGGGCGGATGGTGCTCAACCTCTTTTACGAGGCGTCGACCCGCACGCGCAGCTCTTTCGAAATCGCCGCCAAGCGACTGTCCGCCGACGTCGTCAACTTCGCCTCCAGCGGATCGAGCGTCGAGAAGGGCGAGTCGCTGAAGGACACCGTGCTCACGCTCAGCGCACACAAGCCCGACGCGATCGTGCTGCGCACCCCGTGGGCTGGCGCAGCCGAGCTGATCTCCCGCTGGTGCAGCGCCGCGGTCGTGAACGCCGGCGACGGCAAGCACGAGCACCCGACCCAGGCGCTGCTCGACGTCTACACGCTGCGACGCCATCTCGGCGAGATAAGCGGGGCGAGCATCTGGATCGTTGGCGATATCACCCACTCACGGGTTGCACGCTCGAACATCCTCGCCTTCCAGAAGATGGGCGCGAAGGTCACCGTCGCGGGCCCGCCGACGCTGATCCCCCGCGGGATCGAGGCGCTCGGCTGCGAGGTGCGCTACTCGCTGGAGGAGATCACGGGCGCGGATGTCGTCTATGCGCTGCGCATGCAACGCGAGCGAATGATCGAGTCCTCGCTGCCTTCGCTACGCGAGTATGTCGCCTGCTACCAGATCAACGCGCGGCGCCTGTCGGCTCGACAGGTTCTCATGCACCCAGGGCCGGTCAACCGTGGCATCGAGCTCTCCGGCGAGGTGATCGACTCCCCGCGCGCGCTCATAACCGCCCAGGTCGAAGCGGGCGTCGTCGTGCGGATGGCGGTCCTGTATGAGCTGCTGGCGGGCACGCCGGAGCGCAACCCCTCGCAGGCACCCGAGCCGCAACTGGCGTGATGGCGAGCCCACCGCTGATCCATGGACCGCACCGCGCGGCTTCGATGCTGCTGCGAGACGTTCACCTGTTCGACCCTTGGCGGGGGCTCGACGCGCGCAAGGACGTGCTCGTGCGCGAAGGCGAGATCGCCGAGATCGCCGCCGCCTTGACCCTGGAGGCCAAGGACGGGTTCGAGCTGCTCGACGGCAAAGGCCGTCATCTGCTGCCGGCTTTCTTTGACCCGCACGTGCATCTGCGCACCCCCGGCCAGGAGCACAAGGAGGATCTGGAAACCGGTACTCGGGCCGCCGCCGCCGGTGGCTTCGCCGCGGTGATCGCGATGCCGAACACCGACCCGGTGACGGACTCGGGGCCGCTGTTGCGCTCGCTGCGCGAGAGCGCCGCGCGCGAGGCGCGCGTGCCCATCGGCTTTATGGGGGCGATCACCCGCGGCTTGGCCGGGGAGGAGCTGACCGACATGCAGGAGCTGCGCGAGCTGGGCGCCGTCGGCTTCACCGACGACGGTCACCCCGTCGCGAGCGCGGGAATGCTGCGCAGGGCGCTCGCCTACCAGCGTCTGTGCGGCGGAGTGTTGAGCCTGCACGAGGAGGATCCGTCGCTGTCGCGCGGCGGCAGCATGCACGAGGGGGAGGTCAGCGCGAGGCTCGGCGTGCGCGGAATCCCGAGCGTCTCGGAGTCGACGATGGTCGCACGCGACGCGGCGCTCGCCGCCTACGAGAACGGGCGGGTGCACTTCCAGCACCTCAGCTGCGCCTCCTCTGTGCATGCCGTGGCGGCCGCAAAGGCGGACGGCATACGGGTCAGCGCAGAGGTGACTCCGCACCATCTGCTGCTGAGCGACCGCGACGTCCTGAAGCTCGACACCCGCATGAAGGTCAACCCGCCGCTCTGCGGCGAGGAGGACCGCGAGGCGCTGATCGAGGGGCTGCGCGATGGGACGATCGACTGCGTCGCGACCGACCACGCGCCGCACGCCCGCGACGAAAAGGAGGTCCCATTCGAGCAGGCGCCGATGGGGACCACTGGCCTGGAGACCGCTTTCGCCGCGCTGTATACGCAGCTGGTCCTCCCGGGCGTGATCGACCTCGACCTGTTGGTCCGTCGCATGACTGCGGGAGCGGCGCTGTTTGACCTGCCGGTGTTCGCCGTGGAGGTCGGCCAGCCCGCGAACCTCACGCTGATCGACCTTGACGCGGAGTGGGTCGCCGGCGAGCAGGGGTGGGAGAGCCGCTCCGATAACTGTTGCTTTGCAGGACGGCGGCTGCGCGGGCGAGTGCTTCTGACGATCGCCGACGGCGCCGTCGCCTACCGCGAGCGCGCCTTCTCGGTGGTGTCCGTATGAGCCTGTTGCAGCGAGAGCGCGCGGGGTTGCTGGTGATCGATGTGCAAGAGGCCTTCCGGTCATACGCGTCGTTCACGCGGGTCGCCGCGGCCACGGCGAAGCTGCTGGCCGCCGCGCGCATCCTCGGAGTCCCGCGGCTTATCAGCGAGCAGTATCCGCAGGGGCTGGGTCACACCGTGCCCGAGGTGGGGCTAGAGAGTGAGCCGCGGATCGAAAAGACAGTTTTCTCCGCGGCACGCGCAGATGGCTTTGATCTCGCGCAGCGCGATCAGGTGATCGTGTGCGGGATCGAGACGCATGTCTGCGTCTCGCAGACCGTGCACGACCTCCTCTCGAGCGGGGTAGAAGTGCACGTTCCCGCGGACGCCGTCGGCTCACGCCACCAGGCAGACAGCGACCGTGCACTGGAGCGCCTGCAGCGGGCCGGGGCGACCGTCACGACGGTCGAGTCCGTTCTGTTCGAGCTCTTGGAGCGAGCCGGCACCCCAGAGTTCAAGGCAGTCCAGGGGCTGATCAAGTGAGCAGACGGGCGTATGTGCTGCTCGAGGACGGCACCCGTTTTGACGGCCAGGCGTGCGCAGCCCACGGTCACGCGGTGGGGGAGATCGTCTTCACGACCGGGATGTCCGGCTACCAGGAGTCGATGTCCGACCCGTCCTTCGCCGGGCAGCTGATCACGTTCACATACCCGCACATCGGCAACTACGGCGTGAACTCCCAGGCGATGGAGTCAGAGCGCCCTTGGGCGCGCGCGGCGATCATGCGCGCCGCGGTCAACCGCGAGGATGCCCCCTCGGCGGAGGGCGGCTGGCTTGACTGGCTGGCCGATCACGGCCTTCCGGCGATCACCGGTGTAGACACCAGGTCGCTGGTGCGCCACATTCGCGAGGCTGGCGCGATGCGCGGCGGCCTCTTCCCTGCCGAGATCAGCGAATACGAGGCGCGCGCGCTGATCGACGCCGAGCCGCCGATGACAGGACAGGACCTCGCGCGTGTGGTGACGCCGCGCGAGAGGACCAGCCACGGCCAGGGCGATGGCCCCCGCATCGCCGTGCTCGACACCGGCATCAAGGGCTCGATCGTGCGCAACCTGCTGGCCCGCGGTGCGCGCGTGACACTGCACCCGTGCACCTCCAGCGCGCAGGATCTCCTCGCCGAGGACCCCGACGCTGTCTTTCTCTCCAACGGGCCCGGCGACCCGGCCGCGCTCGACTACGTGGTGCAGACCGTGCGGGAACTGGTGGGCAAGCGTCCAGTCTGGGGGATCTGCCTCGGCCACCAGCTGCTGTGCCGCGCCGTCGGCCTGGACACCTTCAAGCTGCCATTCGGGCACCACGGGTCCAACCATCCCGTGAAGGACCTGCAGAGCGGACGGGTCGAGATCACCTCCCAGAACCACGGTTTCGCCGTCCTCGGTCCCGGCGGCGTGCGCACGCTCGAGCGTGACGAGCCCGTGCGCTGGGAAACCGACTTCGGCGCCGCGGCGCTCTCGCACGTGAACCTCTATGACCGCACTGTCGAGGGCCTTGAGCTCCTGGACGTCCCCGGCGGTACCGTCCAGTACCACCCGGAGGCCGGCCCCGGCCCGCACGACAGCCTCTACCTGTTCGACCGCTTCCTGCAACGGATCCAAGAGGCCCGCCGCTAGTGCCACGACGCCAGGACATCCACAAGATCCTGATCCTCGGCTCCGGGCCGATCGTGATCGGGCAGGCCGCGGAGTTCGACTACTCCGGCGTGCAGGCCTGCAAGGTGCTGCGCGAAGAGGGATACGAGGTCGTGCTGGTCAACTCAAACCCCGCGACGATAATGACTGACCCAGAGTTCGCCGACGCGACCTACATCGAGCCGCTGCTCCCGGGCCCGCTCACGCAGGTGATCGAACGCGAGCGCCCCGATGCGCTGCTGCCGACACTGGGTGGCCAGACGGCGCTGAACCTCGCTAAGCAGCTGCACGACGATGGCACGCTCGAGCGCCTCAGTGTGGAGCTGATCGGCGCCAACTATGACACGATCGCCTGCGCCGAGGACCGCGACCTGTTCCGCACGGCGATGACGAAGGCGGGCCTTCACATGCCCGCCAACGCGATCGTCTCCGGCTACGACCAGACCACTGGCTCGGTGGATGTCGAGCGTGGCCTCACGGAGGCCCTCGACGCCCTGCCGCGGATCGGGCTGCCGTGCATAGTGCGCCCCGCGTTCACACTCGGCGGGCGCGGCGGAGGGATAGCCCGCACCGAGGAGGAGTTCAGGCGGATAGTCAGCCGCGGCATCGCGACCTCGCCGATCGGCCAGATCCTCATCGACCAGTCGGTGATCGGCTGGGGCGAGTTCGAGCTCGAGGTGATGCGCGACCGTGCCGACAACGTCGTGATCGTCTGCTCGATCGAGAACATCGACCCAATGGGAGTCCACACCGGCGACTCCGTCACCGTCGCCCCGCAACAGACGCTTCCCGACTCGCTGTATCAGCGTCTGCGCGACCAGGCGATCGCGGTGATCCGCGAGGTAGGGGTGGAGACCGGCGGGTCTAACGTGCAGTTCGCGGTGAACCCCCTCACCGAGCAGATCCTTGTGATCGAGATGAACCCCCGCGTGTCGCGCTCCTCGGCGCTGGCGTCCAAGGCGACAGGCTTTCCGATCGCCAAGATCGCCGCGCGCCTGGCGGTCGGTTACCTGCTCGAGGAGATCTCAAACGACATCACCGGTGTGACGCCTGCGTGCTTCGAGCCGACGATCGACTATGTCGTGGTGAAGTGGCCCCGTTTCGCGTTCGAGAAGTTCCCGGGTGCGGAGACAGAACTGTCCACGCACATGAAGTCGGTCGGCGAGGTGATGGCGATCGGCCGGACCTTCACGCAGGCGTTTGCTAAGGCGATGCGCTCGCGCGAGCTGGATAAGCCGGCGAGCTTCAAAGGCCTATCGGACAGCCAGTTGCTGGAAGAGCTCTCCACCCCGCGACACGACCGCTTCGAGGTGATCCTCGAGCTGTTGCGCCGTGGCGTGCCGGTGCAGTCAATCCACGAGCGCACGTCGATCGACCCGTGGTACCTGGCAGAGTTCAAGCTGCTCGCCGAAGATGAGCAGCACCCGTTTGAGGGGGAGCGCTCCTTCCGCTCGGTGGACACGTGTGCCGCGGAGTTCCCCGCGCGCACCCCCTACTACTACTCCGGCTGGGAGCAAAAGTGCGCGCACGAGGTCCGTCGCGGCGAGCGGCCTTCCGTGGTCGTGCTCGGCGCTGGTCCGAACCGGATCGGGCAGGGCATCGAGTTCGATTACTGCTGTGTGCATGCGGCAATGACAGTCCGTGAATCCGGGCGCGAAGCGGTGATGATCAACTGCAACCCGGAGACCGTCTCGACCGACTACGACA
Organism: Solirubrobacteraceae bacterium; assembly: GCA_025451035.1. Lineage (GTDB taxonomy): Bacteria > Actinomycetota > Thermoleophilia > Solirubrobacterales > Solirubrobacteraceae > Palsa-744. The sequence goes on along the minus strand of JANWLE010000015.1, from coordinate 45,745 downwards.
CCTCCGACCGCCTGTATTTCGAGCCGCTGACGCTCGAGGACGTGCTCGGCGTGATCGAGCAGGAGCGCACCGGGGCGGGGCTCGACGGCGTGATAGTGCAGTTCGGTGGCCAGACGCCGCTGAAGCTAGCCGCAGGCCTCGCGTCCGCAGGCGTACCGCTGCTCGGCACGAGCGTCGACGCCATCGACCTAGCGGAGGACCGGGGGCGCTTCGGGGCGCTGCTCGAGCGGCTCGGCTATGAGGCGCCTCCCTACGCGACAGCTCAATCTGTGACGGAGGCGCTCGATGCCGGCGAGAGCGTCGGCTTCCCGCTGCTGGTGCGGCCGTCCTACGTCCTGGGCGGCCGGGCGATGGAGATCGTCTACTCCCGCGACGGCCTAGCCGACTATCTGCGACGAGAGGTGGGCGAGTCCCAGCGAGAGATCTTCCTGGACCATTTCCTGGAGAACGCGGTCGAGGTCGACGTGGACGCGCTCTGCGACGGCGAGGATGTGTGGATCGGCGGGATCATGCAGCACGTCGAGGAGGCCGGCGTGCACTCCGGTGACAGCGCGTGCGTGCTGCCGCCGCACTCCCTGGGCGAGGAGATGCTCGAGCAGATCAGAGAGGCCACCCGCGGGCTAGCGCTTGAGATCGGCGTAGTGGGCTTGCTGAACGTCCAGTATGCGGTGCACGAAGGACGCCTGTATGTGATCGAGGCCAACCCGCGCGCCTCGCGCACCGTCCCCTTCGTCTCCAAGGCCGTGGGCCTTCCGCTCGCGAAGCTAGCGTGCCGCATCATGCTGGGGGAGAAGATCTCCGAGCTGTCGTTGCCGCGCGGGCGGGAGGGTGTCGGCTTTGGCGACCACGTCTCGGTCAAGGAGGCCGTACTGCCATTTGACCGCTTCGACGGGATAGACATGCTCCTCGGCCCGGAGATGCGCTCGACCGGCGAGGTGATGGGCATCGCCCGAGACTTCCCGACCGCGTTCGCGAAGGCGCAGGCAGCGGCGGGCGTGCCGCTGCCATCAGACGGAACCGCGTTCATCACGGTCACAGACTCGGATAAGCCCGGCGCGTTCGCGATCGCCCAGCTCCTGCACGACTGCGGCTTTCGCATCCTCGCCACGCGCGGCACTGCCCAGACGATCGCGCGCATGGGGGTGCCGGTCAAGGCGCTGAACAAGATCGGCGAAGGCTCGCCCCATGTCGTGGACTGGATCGAACGGGGCGAAGTCGACCTCGTCGTGAACACACCGACCGGCTCCGGTGCGCGTACCGACGGCTGGGAGATCCGCAACGCCGCCGTCAAGCGCGGCATTCCTTGCCTGACGACACTCTCGGCGGGCGTCTCAGCCGCCCGCGCGATCGCCAGCGCGCGGCGCGACGGCGAGCCTCAGGTGCTCTGCCTGCAGGAGCTGCATGCCTCGTTCGACGCCAACAAGGTGCCCTGAGGTGATAGCGCACGCAAAGCACCCGCCGGCGAACCCAGCGAGCGTCGCGTGGTAGCGCCCTTTGGTCGCAGGACCGTGCAGATCACGCGCTCGGACACGGTCGGCGCCTACCGTGTGTTGCATGCCGCCGACCCCGAGGGGCCCGCCCCCGTGGCCGGTCAGTTCGCGATGCTTCAGAGCGTCGAACGCTGGGGAGGAGGAGAGGATGAGCGCCCCTACCTGCCGCGAGCGTTTTCCTATGCCCGTTTCGCTGGCGGCGAGGCGCAGTTCTTGCTGGAGGATGTCGGTCCGGGAACCAACCGTCTGGACGAGCTGACGGTCGGTGATGAGATGTGGCTGCTCGGGCCGCTCGGCGTCGGCTTCAGCGCCCCAGCCGACGGGCGACGAGCGCTGCTGGTAGGCGGAGGCGTTGGCATCGCGCCGCTTGTGATCTGGCAGGACACACTGCTCGAGCAGGGCACGCAGGCGCTCGCTTTGCTGGGGTTCCGCGACCGCGCGCGGGCACAGGCAGCCGAGTTGTTGCGCGACGCTCGTGTGGCGAGCGACGACGGCTCGGTCGGACACCACGGGCTGGTGCTCGACCTGCTCCAGCGAGAGCTCGACCAGGACGCGCACGCCGTCGTGTACGCGTGCGGGCCCGCGGCGATGCTCGAGGCGGTCAGGGCGGAGTGCGAGCGGCGCAAGCTTCCAGCCCAACTGGCGCTCGAGTCAGGCATGGCGTGCGGCTTCGGCGCCTGTTTCGGGTGCGTAGTCCCCAGCCGCGATGGCTATCTGCGCGTGTGCGTCGATGGGCCAGTGATCGACGCGGCCAGGCTCGAGCGGGTAGATCAGCACGCCGGGGCGAGCCCGTGAGCGTCTCTTTCTGCGGCCTTGATCTGCGCCACCGGGTGATCAACGGGTCCGGGACCTTCGATGCGATCGCCGCGCAACGGGTGTTCGGCGATGAGCTGTACGAGCGTTTCCCGTTCACGGCCTTCGTGTCGAAGACGATCACGCTCGCGCCGCGGGAGGGCAACCCGCCGCCGCGGCTGTGGGAGGCGCAGGCCGGGTTGATCAACTCGATCGGACTGCCCAACAAGGGTCTGGACCGCTACCTGAGCGAGGATCTGCCGCAGCTGGCCAAACTCGGTGTGCCGCTCTTCACCAACGTCATGGGGTCCACTGCGCAGGAACTCTCGAGGCTGGTGGAAGCATGCGCCCAGTTCACACAGATCACCGCGATCGAGCTGAACGTGTCCTGCCCGAACGTCAAGACCGGCCTTGACATCGGCGCGGACCCCGCCCAGCTGCAGAAGCTGCTGTCGACGCTCAGACCGCTGACGAGCAAGCCGCTGATCGTCAAGCTGACCCCCAATGCCTCGGATGTCCCCGCCTGCGCCCAGGCGGCCGAGTCAGCCGGCGCGGACGCCGTCTCGTTGATCAACACGCTGCGTGCGAGCGCGCTCGATCCGCGGCGTGCGCCGCGAGCGAGCGCGCGCTGGCTGGGAGGCGGCAGCGGGGGCCTGTCCGGCGCGGCGATCAGGCCGGTCGCGCTCGCGCAGGTCGCCGCGGTCACAGAGCGCGTCGAAATCCCCGTGATCGGCATGGGCGGCGTCCAAACGTCGCGCCACGCCCAGGATTTGATCGATGTCGGGGCGACGCTCGTCGCGGTTGGGACCGAGAGCTTTCGCGACCCCACCGCGGCTGCGCGAATCGCCCTTGACCTCGACAAATAGGGGATGCGATAGGGGGCGTCACGGATCCCGCCAAAACCCCTGCAAACCCGCACCGAAACCGTACAGCACCCTCGATATGTCTATACCTCAACTTGAGCTATAGATGAATTCTTGCTTCACATCTTGATCGCGTGGGCGGGGCGTGTAGACTCGCCGCCCATGGTCACCGCGACGAGCGCCACCTCATCCAAGCACTCAACCGCTCCCGAGCGCTCACTTCACCAGCGCATGGACGCACTCGCCCGCGCGAACGAGATCCGCACCCAGCGCGCGCAGCTCAAGCGCGACCTGAAGGCCAGCCGCCTCTCAATACACGCCCTGCTGAACGACCCGCCGGAGTATCTCGAGACGGCAAAGGTATTCGACATGCTGCTCGCAGTTCCGAAGTATGGACGGGTGAAGGTCAACAAGATCCTCGCCGTGTGCCGCATCTCGCCGAGCAAGACGATCGGCGGGCTGTCCGAGCGCCAGCGCAGCGAGCTGGTCTCCCTGTTGCGCCGCTAGCCGACCACCTCGCGCTCACCCACGTGCGCCAGGTGGAGCAAACCCCGTCCCTCTCCAGCGCGCAGAGCGCCAGCAGAGCCCATATCCGGTCAGTCTCCACACCCTCGCCGGATTAGGTTGAGCGCAATGGCCAAAGTCTTCGTGATCACAGGACCCTCCGGCGTGGGGAAGGGCACGCTCATCCAGGGGCTAATGACGTGCCTGCCCGAGCTCGAGCTCTCGATCTCCGCGACCACCCGCGAGCCGCGCACCGGCGAGCGGGACGGGGTTGACTATCACTTCATGAGCTCGAGCGAGTTCCAGCGTCGGCTGCAGGCCGGGGAGTTCGTCGAGCACGCCGACTACGCCGGCCGCCGCTACGGCACGCTGCGCAGCGAGCTCGACCGGCGCCTGCGGGCCGGCAGCCCGGTCGTGCTCGAGATCGAGGTGCAGGGCGCGCGCCAAATCCGCCGCACGATGCCCGAGGCAGTGCAGGTATTCATCGCACCGCCGTCGCTCGAGGATCTGCGCTTGCGCCTGGAGCACCGCGGCACCGACGACGCTGCCGAGGTGCAACGACGCCTGGCCGTCGCCGAGGACGAGCTAGCGGCGCGCTCGGAGTTCGAGCACGTCGTCGTCAACGACAGCCTGGAGCGGGCGCTGGAGCTGCTCACCGAGATCGTCCAGGGCAGCCTCGCGAAGTGCCGCGCGCCCACCAGCCACTACACTAGGGGCCAACAAGGAAAGGCAACGCAACCGTGATGATCTCACCCCGAATAGACCGTCTGCTCGAGAACGTCGACTCCAATTACGCGAGCGTGCTGGTAGCCGCCAAGCGCGCGCGGCAGATCAACAGCTACTACCACAACCTCGGCGAGGGCACCTTCGACGAGTTCCCGCCGCCGATGATCGAAACCGCGTCAAAGAACTACCTCACGATCGCCCTCGAGGAGGTCGCGGCGGGCAAGCTGAAGTACCACTACCGCTAGCGCGGTAGCGCAAGCGCCCGACCATCGCTTGCCCGCCAGCACGCGGGCGTGTACAAGGCAAGCCCATGCCCAGGATCCTGCTCGGCGTAAGCGCTAGCGTCGCCGCCTACAAGGCGCTTGAGTTCGTCCGCTTGGCGACCGCCGCAGGGCACGCCGTCCGCGTCATCCAGACGCCGACGAGCCGCCGTTTCGTCGGCGAGGCGTCTTTCTCCGCGCTGACCGGCGCCCCCGTGCTCTCAGACGAATTCGAGCGCGACCCGGCGCGGGGCGCGTTCCCCGACCAGCATCTACCCGAGCATGAGCCGATCGGACACCTGCAGCTCGTCGCCAACGCCGACATCTACCTGATCGCGCCGGCGTCCGCCAACACGATCGCGAAGCTCGCTCACGGGCACGCCGACAACCTGCTGACCAGCTGTGCGCTGGCCGCCGAGTGCCCCGTGCTCCTAGCACCGGCGATGAACGACCGCATGTATGAGCATCCCGCCACCCGTGCCAACCTCCAGTCATTGCGCGCGCGCGGAGTCACAGTCATAGCTCCCGGCGTCGGGCGCTTGGCGTCGAAGGGCGAGCACGGCGTCGGCCGATTGGCGGAACCGGAGGAGCTCCTGCAGGCCTGTCTCACCGCGCTTCAGCGGGGCGGCGACTGGCAGGGGCTGCACGTGCTCGTCACCGCCGGCGGCACCCGCGAGCCGATCGACAGCGTGAGGTTCATCGGCAACAGCTCCTCAGGGCGCATGGGCCTCGCGCTCGCGCAGGCCGCGCAGGCGCGCGGCGCCCAAGTGACCCTGATCGCCGCCAACGTGGCGCTTCCGGCGCCGCCGGGGATCACCTTGAAGGCGGTGAAGACCGCCGCTGAGCTGGAGCGGGTCTGTGCCGAGGAGTTCGAAAACTGCGACGTGCTGCTGATGGCCGCGGCCGTCGCGGACTTCCGCCCCAGCGCACCAGCCGACGAGAAGATCAAGAAGTCAGGTCGCGAGCGCCTAACGCTAGAGCTCGAGCCCACCCCGGACGTGCTGAGCGCCCTGGCCGCCCGCCGCCGAGTGGGACAGACGCTGGTCGGCTTCGCCGCCGAGCACGGCGAGCGCGCCGTCAGCTACGGGCGCGGCAAGCTTGCGGCGAAGAGCCTCGACGCGATTGTCGTAAACGATATTTCGAGAGCCGACATTGGCTTCGAGGTCGACGCCAACGAGGTCACGATCGTCACCGCCACCGGCGAAGAGCCTCTCACGCGCGCAAGCAAGGCGGAGATCGCCGAGGGCATCCTCGACGCCGTCGGACGGTTGCGCAAAGGGCGGCAAGACGACGCCGGTTCCTAGAGCCCAAGATCGCGCGGTGCTCCTAAAGTGAGGTAGGTGGACAATGTGTATGACCTCTACCAGCGTGGCTGCGATCTACTCAACCACGGCGACTACCAGGCCGCGATCGTACCGCTGAGCAGAGCACGGGATCTCGAGCCACAGAAGGCATCGATCCGCGAGGCGCTCGCGCGCGCCCTCTTTCACGCCCAGCGTTACGAGCACGCGGCGGCAGAGTTTCGTGCGCTCACGCTCGCCAAGCCCACCGACGATTACGCGCTGTTCTGCCTGGGGCGAGCGATGCAACTGCTCGGCCGCCACGACGAAGCTTGCCACCCGCTCGCGCTGGCCTGTTCCCTGCGCCCCGAACGCGAGGACTACCGGCGCTACCGGGATCAGGCGCGCCGTGCCGCGCTGCGCGACAGACGCCGTAAGCGGTGAGCGGCCCAGGGCGGGCTTTGCTCCCCAATGCTATTCTCGGTCAACAGCTTTCGCGCCAGGGTCGGTGACTGGCTGTCGTACCGAAAGTGGGCGGTCAGCCCGCTTTTTTTGTTTCAGGAGGAAGGTCCAATGACATCACTACAGACAGACATCGAACAGCAACTCTCACCATGCGAGCCAGAGGTCGAGGTCGTGCTGGCTGAGGTTGTCGGTGGCCAGACCCTGCGCGTGTTCATTGACCATCCCGACGGCGTCACGCTCGCGCTGTGCGAGCGCGTGACGCGGGAGCTCTCAGCGCTGTGTGAGCGCTACACCCTGGAGGTTTCCTCTCCGGGTGTTGAGCGCCCGCTGACCAAGCCCGATCACTTCCGGCGCTTCATGGGAAGGCGTGCCCGTGTGCGCACCTGCGAGCCGCGCGCCCAGGTGGGTTCTGCGATCTCGAGCCGCAGCTTCACCGGTGAGCTCGTCGGAGCCACAGAGCGCGAGGTGACGCTCGCCGCCGACGGGGGTGTCATCGCGATCCCCTACTCACAGATCCGCCGTTCCAACCTGGTCGAGGAGTAACCATGTCACGCGAGATCCTTGAAGCCATGCACGCGCTGGCGCGCGAGAAGAACATCGAGCCGGAGAAGCTCATGGTTGCGCTGGAGGACGCGCTGCTGTCCGCCTACAAGAAGCAGCCCGGCTCGGCGAAGTACGCGCGCGTGGAAATGGACCGTGACACGGCCGACTTCAGGGTCATCGAACTGATCATCCCCGAACAGCTCGAGGCGCACCTGATCGTCGAGACGATCGACGAGGAAACCACCGTCGACCCCGAGACCGGCGAGATGCGCGAACCGGAGGAACCGGAAATCGATCCCAAGAAGTTCGAGGAATATCGCGACCAGATCGACGAACGCGACGTCACCCCCGACGACTTCGGCCGTATCGCCGCGCAGACGGCCAAGCAGGTGATCTTGCAGCGCATCCGCGAGGCTGAGCGCGACATGATGTACGAGGAGTACCGCGACAGGGTCGGCGAGCTGATCACCGGCATCGTGCAGCAATCCGACTCCCGCTACACGCTGGTGCAGCTGCGGGAGCGCGTGGAGGCGCTGCTGCCGAAGTCCGAGCAGGTCGACGGCGAGCGCTACGACCACTCGCAGCGCATCAAGGCGGTGATCAAGGAAGTCTCGCCCTCCACCAAGGGGCCATCGATCATCGTTTCCCGTCGTGACCCGGAGCTGATCAAGAAGCTGTTCGAGCTCGAGGTCCCCGAGATCGCCGATCGCCTGGTCGAGATCGCGAACGTCGCGCGCGAGCCTGGCTATCGCTCGAAGATAGCCGTGGTCTCCCACGTCGACGGGGTCGACCCAGTCGGCGCGTGTGTGGGCCCGCGCGGGTCGCGCGTGAGGATGGTTGTTTCCGAGCTGCGCGGCGAGAAGATCGACATCATTCCTTTCAACGACGAGCCGGCGCGCTTCGTCGCAAAGGCGCTCTCGCCGGCGCGCGTGCGCGAGGTGCTAGTCGACGACGAGGCCAAGCAGGCGACCGTGATCGTGCCTGACGATCAGCTGTCGCTCGCGATCGGGCGCGAGGGCCAGAACGCGCGCTTGGCCGCACGCCTGACGGGTTGGCGAGTTGACATCCGCTCGGAGACGGAGTTCGCCGCCGAAGAGGCCGAGCATGGTTACGAGGAGGAGGAGATCCAAGGCCGCTGCGCCGCGATCCTCTCCAGTGGCAGGCGCTGCCCCAACGCGGCGCTGCCGGGGTCCCGCTACTGCGGGATCGAGACTCACCAGGCGCTCGAGGGCATCGAGGGCGACAACGTCGCCGACCTGACTGCCGGTGGCGACGCCGAGGAGCAGCCCGCGGCCGACGACACTGCCGCCGAGACACCCGAGCCCGTCGGTGAGGCCGAGGAGCAGCCCGCCGCCGACGCGACACCCGAGCCCGCAGCAGAGAGCACACCCGAGGCGTCACTCGAGCCCCAGCCGGCAGAGGAGCAGGGGTCATAGCGGCACACACCCCATTGCGCCGCTGCACCGGCTGCGGACAGGCGGCGCCAAAGACAAAGCTCTTTCGACTAGCCCTCACTGCAGAGAAGCCCGGCACGTTTGAGCGACGGGTCGTACTCGATCGCGACGGCATCATGCCGGGCCGAGGCGCCTATCTGTGCCGAGCCGTAGACGGCCGGCACATCGCCGCGGCATGTCTGGCCAAGGCACAAGCAAAGAAAAGCATCACCAGAACCCTGCGTTCCCAAGCGAAGATAGATTCCGAGCTCGTACAATCGGTGGGGCAATGACAAAGAAGCGTGTTCACGAGATAGCCAAGGAGCGAGGCATCTCGAGCAAGGATCTGCTCGAGAAGCTCAAAGCCGCCGGCGTCGAGGCGAAGGCCGCAGCCTCCACCGTCGATGAGGCGCTCGCCCTGAAGGCGCTCGAGAGCAACGGGGCGAGCGCCACGGCCACGCAGCAAGCACCGCCCCCCAGTAGCCCAGCGGCGGCGAGCCAGCCACCAGCTCCCACACCGCCCTCGGACAGCGCCGCGACGCCGACCGAGGGCGAGCAGTCACCCGGACAGCACGCCGAGCGTGTCCGGCCGACCCGTGACTCGAGGACGGGCGAGCGTGCACCCGGGGTCGGCGCGGGCGGTAGACGACGCGTAGTCATCGACTCACAGGCCTCACGCCGCCAGCCAGGCGGCGGCCCGGCCGCGCAACAGCCTCAACGTAGACCCCGCCGCGGGCGTCGCCGGCGCGGCACCTACGACGAGACGATCTCCCCGATCGACACGGCCGCGATGGAGGCAACCGACCTGATCCGCATCAACTCGGGCTCGACGGTCAAGGATGTCGCCGAATACCTCGGCGTGCCGGTGCCCGAGGTGATCAAGAAGCTGATGATGCTCGGCGAGATGGCGACGCTGACACAGACGCTCTCAGATGACGCGATCCAGGTGCTCGCCGACGAATTCGACAAGCAGATCGAGATCGTGCACGCCGCCGACGAGATCGAGGTGGAGCCAGCCTTCGAGGACACCCCTGACGAGCTCGTCGACAGGCCCCCTGTGGTGACGATCATGGGGCACGTCGACCACGGCAAGACCTCGCTGCTGGACGCGATCCGCAAGACCGAGGTCGCGGCCGGCGAGGCGGGGGGCATCACCCAGCACATCGGTGCCTACCAGGTGCGCCACGCTGGCAAGGAGATCACCTTCCTGGACACGCCCGGTCACGAGGCGTTCACGGCGATGCGCGCGCGCGGCGCGCGCGTGACCGACCTCGCGGTGATCGTCGTGGCAGCCGACGACGGCGTCAAGCCACAGACCGAGGAGGCGATAGACCACGCCAAGGCCGCTGACGTTGCGATCATCGTGGCCGTTAACAAGATCGACAAGGAGGGCGCGCAGCCCGAACGGGTCCGGACCGAACTCACCCAGCGCGGGCTGCAGCCATCAGAGTGGGGCGGAGAAATCGAGTTTGTGGACGTGTCGGCCAAGACGCAGCAGGGTCTCGAGAGCCTGCTCGACACGATCCAGGTGGTCGCCGACCTCGAGGAGCTGAAGGCGAACCCGAACGCCGATGCGTCCGGCACTGTGATCGAGTCAAAGCTCGACCCGGGGCGCGGACCGGTGGTCAGCATCCTCATCCAGCGCGGAACGCTACGCGTCGGGGATGCGCTCGTCGCCGGCGCCCACTTTGGGCGGGTGCGAGCGATGCACGACTTCAACGGCGCTCGTGTCAAGCGAGCCATGCCAGGTGAGCCGGTGGAGGCGCTCGGCTTCGACGGCGTCCCACAGGCCGGCGAAGTTGTGCGTGTCGTCGAGAACGAGCGGCGCGCGCGTCAGCTCGCTGGCGAGCGCGCCAACCGCCTGAAGACCGAGGCCCTGGCCAGGCGCTCTGGGCGCAAGGTATCCCTCGAAGATGTCTTCCGGCTCGCCCAGGAGGGCGCGGTCAAGGAACTTGGGCTGGTCATCAAGGCGGACGTCGCCGGATCGCTCGAGGCAATCGAGGACGAGATCGCCAAGCTCCCGCAGGACGAGGTGAAGGTCAACATCATCCACCGCGGAGTGGGCGGCATCAACGAGTCGGATGTGATGCTCGCGTCGGCCTCCGAGGGGCTGATCATGGCGTTCAACGTACGCCCGGTGCAGGACGCGCGTCAGCTCGCCGAACGAGAGGGCGTGGAGATCCGCTCCTACGCGGTGATCTACCGCGCGATCGAGGAGCTCAGGGCCGCGATGCAGGGAATGCTCGAGCCGGAGGAGGTCGAGACCGCGCTCGGCCAAGCGGAGGTGCGCCAGCTTTTCCGCGCCTCGAAGATAGGCGTGATCGCCGGCTCATTTGTGACCGAGGGCAAGGTCACCCGCGGCGCGCGGGCCCGCGTCGTACGCGAGGGCACAGTCATCTACGACACGACGATCGGCTCGCTGCGGCGCTTCAACGAGGATGCGCGCGAGGTCTCCTCGGGATACGAGTGCGGGATCGTGCTTACGAATTTCCAGGATCTGCGCGAGGGAGATGTGCTCGAGACCTACGAGACTCGCCAGGTCGAGCGAGAGCTGTAGGCGGGCGGCGAGCACGGCGGTGTTCCCCCCAACCTGATCGAGGGATAGGATGAGCTCAGACCGGATGCGTCGGGTGGATGAGGCGATCCGGCAGGTCGTCGGTGAGGCGATCGCCTCCGGCCTAAAGGACCCTCGAGTGGGATTTGTGACAGTGACCGATGTCAGGACCAGCACCGATTTGAGCCATGCGCGCGTGTATGTGAGCGTGCTCGGGCACGACGAGCAGCGCAAGGACACCATCGCCGGCCTGCAGAGCGCCCACGGCTACCTGCAGCGCCGGGTGGCGGCCGAGCTTCACCTCAAGCGCACACCGACGCTCAGCTTCTCCTACGACGAGACGACTGACCGCGCCCTGGCGCTCGAGGAGCTGCTCAAGCACGATCCGGCGCAAGACCCGGCAGCTGAGGAGAAGTCCGCACCGGGCGAGGATCGCGACGCATGAGCCAGGCCGGCGACACTGCGGCCAGCCGCGAGCAGGTCCTCGAGCGCCTTCGCTCTGGCTCTCGTTTCGTGCTGGCAACCCACGAAAATCTCGACGGCGACGCGCTCGGCTCACTCGTGGCGATGCAAGCGCTGCTGAGCGGGCTCGGCAAGGACTCTGAGATGTTCATCCCCGCAAGCGAGTTCCCACTGCCGCACGAATACGCCCTGTTCTCGCTGGACGGGCTGATACAGGTGCCGCCCGCCGACATCGCCGAGCGTACCGTCGTGTTCCTCGACTGCGGCAACATCGACCGCAACCCGGCTGGCGTGCTACAGGACGGAGCGCACCTGTTGAACATCGACCACCACCACGACAACACCCGTTTCGGCACGCTCAATCACGTGGTGGCCACCGCCTCCTGTACCGCCGAGATCGTGTGGGACCTCATGAACGGACTGTCGTTCACCCCGACCCGCGAGATCGCCGAGGCCCTCTATATCGGCCTGATAACCGACACGGGCCGCTTCATGTACGAGAACACCGGCCCGCGCGCCCATCAAATGGCAGCTCAGCTGCTCGAGGTCGGTGTTGACGTGCAGGGGATATACCGCTGCCTGTACGAGGAGATGCCGTACGCGAAGATCAAGCTGCTCGCGCTCGCCCTGTCGCACATCCAGCGGTTCAACAACGGCGAGCTGACGCTCGTCTCGCTCAGCGCCGAGGACTTTCAGTCAACGCAGGCGCAATCGAGCCACTCCGAGGGCATCATCGACCACCTCCGCGCGATCGAGGGGACGAAGGTCGCGGCGCTGGTGCGTGAGCTGACAGCCCCGGAGCGGCGTGGGCAGCGCAAGGTATCGCTGCGCGCGACCGACGACGACGTCGACGTGTCGGTCATCGCCCGCGCGCAGGGTGGCGGCGGGCACCGTCGCGCCGCAGGCTTCTCCACCACGGCCGAGGTGGGCGAGCTGATCTCCCGTTTGGGCCGCGAGATCGACGCGCAGCTGCACGAGCGTTCAAAGACTGATCCCGAGCCGACGCTCGCCTGAGCATCCAAGCCGGCGCCCTTGCGGAGTAGCTGATGGACGGCGTGCTGTTGATCGACAAGCCGAAGGGCATCACCTCGCACGACGCGGTTGCCGCCGTACGGCGCGCGGTGGGCAAAGCCAAGACAGGCCACGCGGGCACGCTCGACCCGTTCGCTAGCGGCCTTCTGCTCATCCTGGTCGGCCGGGCGACCCGCATACAGCAGGAGCTCATGGTCCTACCCAAGCGTTATGAGACGCTCGCGCGGCTGGGGGCGACTTCTACCACGGGCGACCCCGAGGGGCAGATCGTTCACACCGGTCGCCTGCCCGATGACCCACCGCGCCTGCCCACCGGCGAGATCCTGCAGCGCCCACCGAGCTACTCGGCGGTGAAGATAAAAGGCGAGCGGGCGTACAAGCGAGCCCGCCGCGGCGAACAGTTCGAGATGCCTCCGCGACTCGTGACGGTGTATCGCTTCGAGCAGCGCTGGCGGGAGGGGGACAGGGCGGCGTTCACGATCGAGTGCTCCTCCGGCACATATGTGCGCTCGTTGATCGCCGACCTCGCCGACGCCTACTGCGAGGAGCTCAGGCGCACCGCGATCGGGCCCTTCCACGTCGAGCAAGCGATCGCGCCACCGGCGCGCACAGAGACGTGGACCGATCCCCCGCTGCTGGGGATCGACGCAGCACTCGAGCTCGCCAGAGCCAACCGCGCGGACTGGGACGCGCTGAGCGCTCCGCCGGGCAAGCCAGTTACGTAGGCTTTGCTGCCACCGTGGAGATCGTTCGCCTGCCCGACACGAAGCCCCGGCCGCGCCACGTCGCCGTCGGGATGTTCGACGGCGTGCATCTCGGCCACCGTCGGGTGATCGACGGCGCCGACAGCGTGCTCACGTTCGATCCGCACCCGGTGTCGGTCGTGGCACCGGCACACACACCGAAGCTGCTGACAAGCCTGGCCGCCAAGGCCGAACTGATCGCGCGGCTGGGTGTGAGCGAGCTGATCGTGATCCCGTTCGACGCTGCCTTCGCGGCCCACGAGGCCCAGCAGTTCATAGACGACATCCTGCACGGCACGCTCGGTGCCGTACGCGTATCCGTCGGCGAGAACTTCCGCTTCGGCAAGGGCGCGAAGGGCGACACCGCGATGCTCGCCGCCGACGAGCGCTTCGTCACCGACGTTCACCCACTGCTCGAGGTCAACGGCGAAATCGTCTCCTCGAGCCACATCCGGGGCCTGGTCCTGGCCGGTGACGTCGAGCGTGCGGCACGCTTTTTGGGCACGCCTTTTCAGATGCGGGGAGAGGTCGTCCACGGGGACAAGCGCGGGCGCGAGCTCGGCTTTCCGACCGCCAACCTGATTCCCGACGAGGCTCTGGTGTGCCCCGGCCATGGCGTTTACGCCTGCTTGGCAGGCGGCCGCCCGGCCGCCGTGAACGTCGGTGTGCGCCCGACTTTCGCGAGCGGCAGAGGCGAGCTCGTCGAGGCGTACATCCTCGACTTCGAAGAGGACCTGTACGGCCAGGAGCTACGCCTTGACTTCCTGCACCGCCTCAGAGGAGAGCGGCGTTTTCAGAGCGTCGAGCAGCTCGTCGAGCAGATGCGCGCCGATGTCGAGCAGACACGCGCGGTCATCACCGCCCCGTAAGCGAGCAACCCTTCTGCTACCGTGTGCGGCCGCATGACTTTGACCACCGAGCGCAAGCACGAGATCACAACGAAGTTCGGCACGAACGAGAAAGACACCGGCAACACCAGGGTCCAGATCGCGCTGCTGACCGAGCGCATCAACCACCTGACCGAGCATCTGCGTGAGCAGAAGAAGGACCACCACTCCCGTCGTGGCCTGCTGATGCTCGTCGGGCGCCGCCGGCGCTTCCTCAACTACATGCAGCGCACCGACCTGGAGGGTTACAGGGCGCTGATCAAGGAGCTCGGACTGCGCAAGTGAGTGTCCTGGCCGCAGGCACTCAAGTCCCTGACTTCTCCCTCGCCACCGAAGAGGCGGGAACCTTCACCGCAGCTGACCTGTCGGAGACGACGACGGTCCTCGTCTTCTACCCGTTCGCGTTCAGCCCGGTCTGCACCGACCAGCTCCAGCTGTACGAGGAGGTGCGAGAGCAGCTCGCAGACGAGCACGGCGCATCCATTTACGGCGTCTCCTGCGACTCGACGTGGTCGCAGCGAGCGTTCCGCGAAAAGCTCGGCGTGCAGATCCCGCAGCTGTCTGACTTTGAGCCGAAGGGCGCGACCTGCCGGGTGTTCGGGGTTCTACACCCCGGCGGCTTTCCGCAGCGGGCGCTGGTGATCGTCAAGGGCGACGGCACCGTCGGCTATAGCTACCAGGCCGACTCGCCGGGAGAGCTGCCTGGAGTGAACCTCTTGTTTGACGGCCTGGCCTCACTCTAGGCGGAGCGGAAGGTCTCTCTGAGATGGCCGTCTCGCGGTGGCCGCGCGCCCTTTGCGGGCGCTACTCTCGGACGTGGCGTGAAAGATGACCTGCGCAGCTCGCCGATCCCGCCGCCCTGTAGCGAGGATCACGTGCGCGGGCCCGCCGGGATCACTACGGTCATCTTCTACGGCGACTTCACCTGCCCGTACTGCGCGAGCGCCTATCAGCAGTTGCGCGGCATCCGGATCCGTCTCGCCTTCCGTCACTTCGCGCTAAAGAGCCGCCCACGAGCGGTAGCGCTCGCCGCCGCGGCGGAGGCAGCCGCCCGCCAGGGAGCCTTCTGGGAGATGCACGACGCCCTTTTCTCCGACCCCGCCCACACCGAGGACCCCGATCTTTGGCGCCACGTTCAGCAGCTCGGGCTTGACCTCGACCGCTTTCAAGCGGACCGTCGCTCCGAGGTGGTACTCGAGCGCATACGCCGAGATCTGCAGAGCGGTTTGCGCGGTGGGGTGGCGAGCACGCCAACATTGGTGCTCGACGGCGTCGTTTATCCCGGGCCGCCGACGGGGGAGCTCCTAGCGATGCTCGCGCCCATGCACGTCCGCTAAGCTCTGTGGGCTCGGATAGAGACAAAAGAAAAAGGATCCGCCGACCGACGGGCGGATAGGAAGGCAGAAAAATATGAGCAGTGACAATGTGACGCGGGTTTCCGCGGAGATCGCCGGCAGCGAGATTTCGTTTGAGACCGGCAAGATGGCCAAGCAGGCCTCCGGTGCGGTCGTGGTCCGCCAGGGCGACACCATGGTCCTCTGTACCGCGACCGCCGGCGGGCAGCGAGACGTCGACTTCCTGCCGTTGACGGTCGACGTCGAGGAGAGGATGTACTCGGCCGGGAAGATCCCCGGCTCGTTCTTCAAGCGCGAGGGCCGCTCCGGCGAGAAGGCCACGCTGACCGCGCGCATGATCGACCGGCCGCTGCGCCCGTTGTTCACGAAGGGCTGGAACTACGAGACCCATCTCGTCGCGATCCCGATCTCGGTCGACCACGTCCATCCCTACGACGTGCTCGCGATGAACGGCGCCTCAGCCGCCCTGATGATCTCCAACGTCCCGTTCGCCGGTCCGGTCGGCGCGGTACGGATCGGCAAGGTCGACGGAAACTTCGTCGTCAACCCAAACGAGGAGGACCTCCTGGAGGGCTCTGACCTCGACCTCGTGGTTGCCGGCTCCGAGGAGGCGATCCTGATGGTCGAGGCTGGCGCGAACGAGATCTCGGAGGCCGAGATCCTCGACGCGCTCGATATCGCCCACTCGGAGATCAAGAAGATCTGCGCCGTCCAGCACGAGCTTGCCGCAAAAGTGGGCAAGGAGAAGACCCCGGTACAGGCACTCGTCGTCGACGAGGAGACCCTGGCCGCGATTCGCGCCTCGCACGGCGCCGCGCTGGATGACGCCACCCAAGTGGAGGACAAGCTGGAGCGCCAGGACGCGACCAAAGCCGTCGAGGCGGCCGTACTCGAGCAGTACGCTCCCGCCCCCGCGGAGGGCTCGCCCGAGGACGTGCTGGAGCAGGCCAAGGAGCGCCGCGCCGCTGTGCAGCTGGGGTTCGACAAGCTCGAGAAGGCGATCATTCGCGAGCGCATTGCGGTTCACAAGAAGCGCCCGGATGGACGCGCCGAGAACGAGATCCGCGACATCACGATCGAAGTGGGAGTGACCCCACGCACGCACGGCTCGGCGCTGTTCACCCGCGGGCAGACGCAGGCCCTGTCGGTCGCGGCGCTCGGGACGCTCAAGGAGGAGATGCGCCTCGACACGCTCGGCTTGCAGACCAAGAAGTACTACTTCCACCACTACAACTTCCCGCCGTTCTCGGTGGGCGAGGCCGGGCGGCTTGGCCCCAAGCGCCGCGACATCGGCCACGGCGCGCTCGCCGAGCGTGCGCTGGTCCCGGTTGTCCCCTCGATCGAGGACTTCCCCTACACGATCCGTGTGGTGTCTGACATCCTTGAGTCCAACGGCTCCTCCTCGATGGCGTCGGTGTGCGGCTCATCGCTGTCGCTGATGGAGGCCGGGGTACCGATCCGCCGGCCGGTCGCAGGTATCGCGATGGGCCTGATCAAGGAGGGCGAGGACTACATCGTCCTGACCGACATCGCCGGCGTGGAGGACCACCTGGGAGACATGGACTTCAAGGTGGCCGGCACCGAGCAAGGGATCACCGCGCTGCAGATGGACATCAAGATCTCCGGTGTCACGTTCGACATCCTGCGCGACGCGCTGACGCAGGCGCACACGGCGCGCGAGTTCATTCTCGGCAAGATGGCCGAAGTGATCGGCGCGCCGCGCTCACAGCTCTCGCAGTTCGCTCCGCGCATCCAGACGATCCAGATCGACCCGTCGCAGATTGGCCTGTTGATCGGCAAGGGTGGCGAAACGATCCGTGGCCTCTCGGAGGAGTTCGAGTCCCAGATCGACGTCAACGACGACGGCCAGGTGCTGATCTACTCGGCCAACGGCGATCTCGGCGACGCTCTGGTCGAGCGGATCCGCATGATGATGAAGGAGGTCGAGGTCGGCGACGAGTACGCCGGCAAGGTGGTCAAGACCACCGCCTTCGGTGCTTTCATCGAGCTCGCGAAGGGCACCGACGGCCTGCTGCACATCTCCAACATCTCTCCAGGCCAGCGCGTGGAGTCGGTCGAGGATGTGCTCAACAAGGGCGACGAAGTCGCGGTGCGCGTGGTCGAGGTCGACCGCGAGCGCGGTCGCATCGGCCTGCGCCTCGCCGACGACCCGGAGATAGCCGGCAAGTCCGCGCAGGAACTGGCGTCGGTCGGCACCGGCGGACGTGGCCGCGACGACGGCGAACGGCGCTCGTCGAGCAACGGCCGCGGCGAGCGTGGCTCGGGCCGTCCCCGCCACGGCAGCGGTCGCGACCACCGTTAGTGAACCGCCAGTGCGCGTGAGCGACAACGACCGCTTCGTCGGCCGTGGCCGCTCACGCCGCACCGAGGCCGGACACGGGGTTGGCTGAGAAGGTCGTGCCCGTGACGGCCTCCCCGACGATGACAGAGCATCACATCAGCACACTGCCATGCGGCTTGCGCGTGATCAGCGAACGGATGCCGACCGTCCGCTCTGTCGCGCTCGGATTCTGGATCGCGACCGGGTCGGCGATGGAGTCAGACGAGCAGGCCGGCATCTCGCATCTGCTCGAGCACATGCTGTTTCGTGGCTGCGCCAGCCACACCTCCCGCGAGATCGACGAGATCTTCGACGCGATGGGCGCCGAGTGCAACGCCGAGACCGACCGCGAATACACCTCGCTGTACACACGCGTCCTGGACCGCCACATGGACAGGGCGCTATCGGTCCTGAGCGAGATGGTGTGGCAGCCGCGCTTTGAAGACCTCGCCGCCGAGCGGGAGGTGGTGCTCGAGGAGATAGCGATGTACGAAGACGACCCGCAGGACCTCGTCTTCGACGCGTTGGGCCAGGCGGTGTTCGGATCGCATCCGCTCGGGCGGGCGGTGATCGGCAAGGCCGAGGTGGTCGCGGCGATCGACGAGGGGCGCCTGCGCGCCTTTCACTCAGAGCGCTACAAGCCCGAGCAGATGGTGCTCGCGGCGGCCGGGTCTGTCGACCACGACGCGCTCGTAGGCCTCGCCGAACGCGCCTGCGACGAACTGTGGGACGGGCGTCCTGGGGGACAGGCCAGTGCCGTGCCGAGCGCGCCCCCGCTCGCGCCCGACACGCTGAAGCGCAGGATCAGCTTTCTGCGCAAGGACACCGAGCAGTATCACGTGTGCCTGGGCGGGCCCGGCATCTCCCGTCACGACGAGCGGCGCTATGCGTTGCGGGTACTCGAAGGGGTACTCGGGGCGAGCGCATCCTCACGCTTGTTCCAGGAGGTGCGGGAGAGGCGGGGACTCGCCTACTCTGTGTTCTCCTTCTCGAACCTGCATGCGCACACCGGCGAGGTGGGGTTGTATGTGGGAACGCGGCCGGAGAACCTCTGCGAGGCGATGGCCACGATCTCAGAGCAGCTCGAGCGTTTCGTGAGCGAACCCGCGGACGAGCGGGAGCTCGCGCGTTCCCGCGAGAACGTTAAGGGCCGCCTCGGGTTGGCGCTCGAGTCGACCTCCGCGCGCATGAGCCGACTTGCCTCCTCTGTCCTGGGCGAACTGCCGATCATCTCTATGGACGAGATCATGGATAAGGTTGATGGCGTGAAGGCATCCGACCTACTCGAGCTGGCGCCCCTTTTCAGCGCGAACGCGCTCTCAGCCGCCGGCGTGGGGCCGGACCGCGGGGCGTTTGACGCGGCGCTGTCGGTGCTAGGCCCGGAGGACGCATGATCCGCGTCGCGGTAGCCGGCGCCGCCGGGCGCATGGGGAGCACCGTCTGCGACGCGATCGAAGGCGCCGACGACATGCTGCTCGTCGGTCGCGCCGACCCGCAGCTGGGCACGACGCTCGGGCAGGTGCTCAGCGAGTGCCAGCCCGAGGTTGTGGTGGACTTCACGCGGCCCGATACAGCGCTGCCCAACGCGATGATTTGCCTGCAGGCCGGAGCGCATGTGGTGATCGGGACGACCGGCTTTGACCCCGAGTCGCTGCTCGGCGCATCCGGAGCGAACGTGCTGATCGCGCCGAATTTCGCGATCGGGGCGGTGCTGATGATGCGTTTCGCCGCTGAGGCTGCGCGCCACATGGCCGGGGCGGAGATCGTCGAGCTTCACCATCCGGACAAGCTCGACGCGCCGAGCGGCACCTCCGCGCGCACCGCGAAGCTAATGGCCGAGGCGTCGGGAGGCAACGAGCCGCCGATCCACTCGGTCAGGCTCCCGGGCCTGGTGGCAAACCAGGAAGTGATCCTCGGCGATGTCGGGCAGACGCTCACGATCCGTCACGACACCACCGGGCGGGAGTCGTTCATGCCCGGCGTGCTGCTGGCGATACGCAGCGTAGGGGACCTCGACAGCTCGCCGGTAGTCGGGCTCGAGAACCTGCTCTTCTAGCTGGCAGCAGCTTGCCGGGAGAGCGACCCGAGAGCGCAAAGGCCTCGCCATCCGGGACCCCGGGGGTTCTCGTCGCCGTGAGCGACCATGCGGTGGAACGTTTCCGCCAACGTGTCGCGAGCCGCCGCGGTGAGCTCGATGCACGTCCCGAGATAGCCTCGCGCGTCAGCGAAGCGTGGTCCACCGGACGGTTCTCGCAGGCACCTTCGCGCCACGATGGTGGAGCTCAACGCGGCGTGCTCCACGTGTATGACCTACTCGACCGCGACGTTGTGTTCGTCTGCCGCCACGACCAGCTCGCCGGCGAGCTACTCGTCATCACGTTGTGGGAGCGCGAGCGCCTGGGCGCAGGACGCGTGCCGCGGCGCTTCACCGACGCGCTCGAGGAGAAGCCTCGCCGCTCAGGAGCTCACGAGCCCAGATAGCCGGGTGTATCTCGCGCGCGCGTCGCGCCGGCTGAGCGCGAGCTTCAGCGCCTCGGGTTCACCGACTATCACGCAGACCTTCTCCGAGCGCGTCACACCGGTGTAGAGCAGGTTGCGGGTAAGCATGTTCCCGTGCGCGCGGCTGAGCACGACGACGATCGCCGGCGCCTGTGAGCCTTGCGACTTGTGGATGGAGATGGCGTATGCCAGCTGCACCGTGTCGAGCGCCCCGGTCGGGAGCGTCAGACTACGCCCGTCGTCTGTCGTCAGACGCACCTTTTCGCGCTCGGGCATGTACTCGCTGATCACGCCCACCTCGCCGTTCATGAGCTCATGCTCGTGGTCGTTGCGGGTCTGTATGACCCTGTCGCCGACTCGCAGTTGCGTCCCCGGCACCGCCTTGCCGCGCTTGTTCAGCCTCGCCCGCAGCTCGCCGTTTATCGCGTCGATCCCGGTCGCGCCCTTGCGCATCGGCGCGAGCACCTGTATCTCGATCGTGGGGTCGAGTTTGTAGTAGTTGGCGAGCCGTCCGGTGGCGAGCGTGATGACCTCGTCGAAGATCTCCTCGGCGCCGCTGCACTGGATGAAGAAGAAGTCGCGGATCGTGTCCTCATCACCGGCTAGGGGCGGCGAGTCCCCGCGGTTGATGGCGTGCGCCGCACGCACTATCAGCGAGCGCGCGGCCTGACGGAAGATCTCCTGAAGCGCGGTCACCTCTACACGCCTGGAGGCGATCAGATCCTCAAGCACGCGGCCCGGACCCACCGGCGCCAGCTGGTCGACGTCGCCGACGAGCAGCACGTGCGTGTTCGGCCCGACAGCGCTGAACAGCGCCTCCGCCAGGCGCACGCTGAGCATGCTCGCCTCATCGACGATCAACACGTCGGCCCCCTCGATCGGCTGGTCCGGTCCGCGCGTGAAGCCCTCTTCGGGCATCCATTCGAGCAGTCGATGAATGGTGCTCGCCGGCTCGCCCGTCGCCGCCGAGAGACGCCGCGCGGCCTTACCGGTCGGCGCGCACAGACGCACGCTGTGCTTTTCTGCGCGCAGGATCTCGACCAGCACCCGCATGCTCATCGTCTTGCCTGTCCCAGGCCCGCCCGTGAGGATCGACAGGCGGTTCTCGAGCGCCACCCTCACGGCATGCCACTGGTCGTCGGTGGGCAGAAACGCACCTTGTCGCGGCCGCCTGACCCGTTTGAGCGCGAGTGTCGGCTGGCCCTCCAGAAGGGTCCTCACGGCTGACGCCAGCGCCCTCTCTATCTCGAACATCGCGGAGTCGTACACGAGCTCCTCGCCGCTTTCGGCCGGCTCGCAGACCAGCAAGGGGACCTCGCGCAGCGAGGGTATGTGCTTCCTGACGTCGCATTCCAGCAGCCTGCTCGCGCGCGCGTACAGCTCGCCGGCGGGCAGGTAGCAGTGGCCGTCGAGCTCTGCCTGGCTCAACGTGTAGTGCAGGCCGGCGTGGAGGCGCTCGGGCGCGTCAGCGGGCGTCCCGAGCACGCGCGCGAGCGAGTCGGCGGTCAGAAACCCGATTCCGGGGAGCGCCGTGATGCCGTACGGATCCTCCTTGAGCCGGTCGATCGATTCGGCGCCCCATACGCGGTAGATGCGCGCGGCAACCGCGGCCTGCACCCCCAGCGAGGCTAGGAACATGCGTACCTCGCGCTGGACGCTCTGCTCTTGCCAGGAGCTCACGGCCGCCGCGATGCGGGCGCGGCCGATGCCCGGCACCTCGAGCAGACGGGCGCGGGGTGAGCGGTCCACGACGTTCAGCACCTCGCTGCCGTGGCGCTCGAGCAGGAACGTCGCCCCCTGCGGGCCGACATGCTTGATGTCTTCGAGATAGCTCAACAACGCGAGCTCGCTGGTTGGCGCCTTGACGTGGGCTTGGACCACCTGCAGCTGGCGTCCATGGCGGCCATGCTCGCGCCAGCGTCCGGACACCTGTAGCGTCTCGCCGGCGCGCAAAAACGCCAGCGCCCCGGTCAATGTGATCTCCTCGCCCTCTTCACTGAGCCCCTGCAGGACGGCGAAGTCGCCCTCCGGGGCACGGTAGCGCACCGACATCACCTCGACGGTGTAATCCGACAGTGCGTCCTGTGCGGCGCTCGCGCTCATCAGTCGACGATAGCCGTCGCTTCAGCTAGCAGAGCCTGCATTGGGTCCTCGAGCATGGGATAATGAACGGCATGAGCGGGCTCGGAACGATCCTCACGGCAATAGTCACCCCTTTCGATTCCGCCCTGCGCGTCGACGAGGAGTCGTTTGTGGCGCTGATGCATCATCTCGCCGCACACGGGTCGGATGGGTTCGTTGTTTGCGGTACCACGGGCGAGGCGGCGACGCTCACCGACGAGGAGCATCTCGGCTTGATCGAGCTCGCCGTGCGCGAGCGTCCCGCCGGCAAGACAGTCATCGCGGGCACCGGCTCAAACGACACGCGCCACGCCGTGCATCTCACCGAGCGCGCCACCGAACTCGGCGTGGACGCCACCCTGAGCGTCACTCCCTACTACAACAAGCCCAGCCCGCGCGGACTCGTGCGTCATTACGAAGAGGTCGCGAAGGCGACCGACAGGCCGATCCTGCTCTACAACATTCCCGGGCGCACGGCTTTGAACATGGACCCGGAGCTGCTCGCCGAGCTCGCCCAGATCGAGGGCGTGACCGGCCTCAAGCAGGCGAACGCGGCGGAGCTGCAGTTGATCGACGGCCTTGACCTGTATGCGGGCGATGACGCGAGCTTCGCCCGCGTGCTCGACCTCGGCGGGGCGGGGGGGATCCTCGTCGCGAGCCACATCGTGGGTGATCAAATGCAGCGCATGGTCACCGAGCCGCAGCGGCGGGCGGAGATCGACGAGTCACTCAGGGACGTGTACGAGACTCTTTTCTTGACGGCGAGCCCGACCTGCACGAAGGCCGCGTTGAACCTCCTCGGACACAACGTCGGAGGGCTGCGCCTGCCGCTGATCGAGGCGTCCACGGACGAGCTCGCGCAAGTCAGGACGATGCTGGAGCGCCACGGTTTGCTGGGCGCGCAAGGCGCCCAGACGGCCCAGCACCCATCTGCCGCCCTCCGCACGTGAGCGCGCTGCGGGTTCTGCCCCTCGGGGGCCTGGGCGAGATCGGCAAGAACATGACCGTCGTGGAGTACGACGGTCGGATCATCGTCGTCGATGCCGGCCTTCGCTTCCCCACGCCGGAGATGGTCGGGATCGACCTTGTGCTCCCGGACTTCACCTACCTGCGGGAGCGCGCCGCCGATATCGAGGGAATCGTCATCACTCACGGGCACGAGGACCATCTCGGGGCGCTGCCTTGGGTTCTGCGCGACCTGGCTGCGCGGGGCGGCTACCCACCGATCTACGGCGGTCCATTGACGATGGCGATGGCGCGCTCGAAGGTCGAAGAGCACAAGCTGGCTGACGTCGAGCTCATCGACGTCAGCCCGGCCGAAGAGCTCGAGCTGGGCCCGTTCTCGCTGGAGCTTGTGCACATGACTCACTCGATCCCGGACTCCTGCGCTGTGGCTCTGACGACCGGGCTCGGCACGGTGCTCGTCACGGGCGACTACAAGTTCGACCAGACACCCGTCGACGGCCCACCCGCGGACTTCTCGCGGCTGGCGGAACTCGGCAGCGAAGGCGTGCTGCTGCTCTGCGGCGACTCCACCAACGCGGACCGTCCCGGCTTCTCGCCCTCGGAGTCGGTGGTGGGCCCCCATTTGGAGGAAGTCTTCGCTCGCTGCGAAGGGCGCATCCTCGTCACCAGCTTCGCCTCAAACATCCACCGTGTCCAGCAGGTTGTCGATGCGGCTGGTGCGCTGGGACGCAAGATCGCTCTGGTGGGCCGCTCGATGCGCAAGAACGTCGGCATCGGCCGGACGCTGGGGCACATCGAGATCCCCGAGGGAATGCTCGTCGGCCCGAAGGAGCTCGATAGCTTCCCCGACGAGCGGATCGTAATCCTCTCCACCGGCTCCCAGGGAGAGCCGCTGTCAGCGCTGCGGCGGATGGCCTACCGTGACCATCCCCAGGTGGATCTGCACTCGGGTGACACGGTCGTCTTCAGCGCCACCCCGGTGCCAGGCAACGAGCGCGCCGTCAACGAGACGATCGACAGGCTGTATCACCTCGGCTGCAAAGTGATCACGCCCCGCGACGCGCCCGTGCACGCCTCCGGTCACGGCTACGTGGAGGAGATCAAGCTGATGCTAAACCTCGTCAAGCCGCGTTACGTGATGCCCTTCCACGGCGACTTCAAGCGCCTTCGCCTGCACGCGCGACTCGCGGAGGCGGTGGGCGTCAGCCCCGAGAACGTCTTCCAGGGCGACAACGGCCGGCCGCTCGAGATCGACGAGCGCGGTGCGCGCTTCGCCGAGCGGGAGCGCGCTGGAATGGTGTTCGTCGACGGGGTGGAGATCGGGGACATCGCCGACATCGCGCTGCGCGACCGGCGCATGCTCTCGGCCGACGGTGTCTTCATCGTGGTGGCGACAATCTCAGAGCAAGATGGGCGCTCAGTCACCGATCCGGAGGTGATCTGCCGCGGGGTCCCGTTCATGGACGAGGCAGGCGAACTCGCGGAGGAGATCCGCCGTACCGCCGAGGACTGCCTGCACAGAGCCGCCACGGAGGAGATCCGCGAGATCGAGGTGTTGCAGCAGATCCTTCACGATGACCTGGCCAAGCTCATCTATGACCGCCTGCGCCGTCGTCCGATGGTGCTCCCGGTCGTCGTCGAGGTCTGAACTACGCCGCCGCCCGTGACAGCGCGCCGTTCACACGGAGCGCGCGGCGGAGCTCAACCGCTCGGGCCCCTCCGCGGGGGCAGCGAGGCGTGGAAGCAGGACCATAAAACGAGCGCCACGCTCGAGGCCATTGCGGTGGGCGCCTTCCACGGTGACGCTCCCGCCGTGTGACTCGGCGACGGCGCGCACGATCGCCAAACCCAAGCCGAACGAGCCGCCGCGGTCACCGACACCACGCACGAAGCGCTCGAACAGGGTGCTTCGCAGCCGCTCGGGGATACCCGGGCCGTTGTCCTCGACCACCAGTCGTGCCTGCCCTTGCGCGGTGTCAGTGCGCACCCAGATGCTCGTCCCCGGTGGGGTGTGGCGCAGCGCGTTCTCGATCAGGTTGATCGTAAGGCGATGCAGCTCATCGCCCACAGCCTCGACGGTCACCGGTTCGAGCTCGAGGAAGAGCTCGTGGCTCGAGCTGACTGGCCCCAACTCGGCGGCCGCCTCCACAACTATCTGGTCCAGATCGACGGGCTCGCGGGGCACCACCCGCCCGACGTCCGTACGCGCCAGCAGCAGCAGGTCAGCCACCAGACGACGCATCCTCTTCGAGGAGCGCAGCGCCGATGTGGCCGCCTCGCCCTGTTCCCCTTGGAGCGTCTCGGCCAGCAACTCGAGGTTCGCCAGCACGCTCGTCAGCGGCGTGCGCAGCTCGTGCGAAGCGTCCGCCACGAACTGGCGTTGACGGGCGAGGATCGCCTCCGTTTCGGCGTGAGCTGAGTCGAGTTCGCGCAGCATGCTCTGCAGGGTGCGTGCGAGCTCGGCCACCTCGTCGTCAGCCTCTGGCTGGGGGACGCTGCGGCTGGGGTCCCGTGTCTTGGCTATCTCAGCGGCGGTGCTAGTCAGTTGCGCGATCGGAGACATCGCACGCCGGGCGATGCTCAGCCCAACCAGCCCCGCCAGGCCCGTGCCGACCAGCACACCGAGGATCAAGAGCAGCCGCACCCTGTCGATCGTGTCCTGCATGCCTGCGGCGGGGCGGGCGTACTGGACGTATAGGGCACCGCCGCTGGCGCCTCTGAGTGGATACAAGGTGGTGTGCACGCGGTAGCCACCGACATACGTTTCGTTGACCAGCCCGAGGTCCGGGGCGTGCGTGGTGCTCGCCAACACCGTTCCCGAGAAGCTCAGGATCCGCACGACGGCGTGCTCCGAGGCAGCGAATTCGTCGAGGTTCGGCTGCACGACCACGTAGTAGCCCTCGATCGAGCTGCCCTTCACTTCGATCCGCAGCAGATCCGCCAGGTCGCTGGCGGATGCCGCGACTTCCCGGTTGAAGTCCGCGCGGATGCGGTGAACGGTGAGCGAGCCGACGATCACCGCAAAGGCGAAGAGAATGACGAACGTCATCAGGGCCGACGCACCCGCCAGTCGTGTGCGGATCGGCGCGCGGTCCAGGACTGCCGATATACGTTTACCCGCGCGCCTCAGCGAGGCGAGCAGCGCGTGCTGGGCCGGGCGCTCAGGCGCGGAGGACGTAACCGGCCCCTCTGATCGTGTGCAGCAGGCGGGGCTCGCCCTCGGCCTCGAGCTTGCGGCGCAGATTCGAGACGAACACCTCGATCGTGTTCGTGGTCGAGAAGGGGTCGTACCCCCACACCTCGTCCAGCAAGCGCTGGCGGGAGATGACGATCCGCTCGTTGCGCATCAGGTACTCGAGCAGTTCGAACTCGCGTTGCGTCAGCTCGATCACCCGCTCACCACGGGTCACTTCGTGCGTGTCGACGTTCAGCGAGAGGTCAGCAACGCGCAGCGACGCAGACCCCCGTGGCGGGCGGCGCCGCAGCAGCGCACGCATTCTGGCGAGCAGCTCCTGGCGCTCGAACGGCTTGACCAGATAGTCGTCAGCGCCTGCGTCCAGGCCCTCCACGCGCGACTCCACTGCGTCACGCGCGGTGAGGATCAGGATCGGCACGTCGTCGTGCTCGCGGAGGTTGCGCGCGACGTCGAGTCCGTCCATCTCGGGCAAGCCGAGATCGAGGATCACGAGATCCGGCGCGAATGAGCGCCCCTGTTCCAATGCCAGCGCTCCGTCTGAGGCACACCGCACCTCGTAGCCCTCTATTCGAAGTGAGCGTTGCAGCACTTGGGCTATGTCCTCGTCGTCCTCGACAACGAGAACCCGTGGAGCACGTGAAAAATCGTTCATATCCGTCCTTTGTCTATCGACAACGACTTAAGCGATGGTAAGGGGTCGGGGGCAGGTTCCGGGCATTCGGCGTCGAAGTCTGGCTTGGTATGGCCGCCACTCGCAGGACCAACAATGCTCGGCGAAGGAGCCCCGCCCGCCGTCACCGGTCTCGCGCGGCCAAGCGTCGTAGGAGAGCGGCCCGCTCGCGGCGGGCGCCATTCAGCCTCCACATCGGCTTGCCGACACTCGACGAGCGCCAGCGCGACGTGCTTGGCCTCGGGCTCCTGGCGCTCGGCGTCTACCTCGGCTTCGTGCTCTACGGACACTGGGACGGCGGGCGTGTCGGGCGCGGGCTGGAAGTCGTGCTCGGCTTCTGCGTCGGCGAGACCCGCGCCCTGACTCCGGTCGCCCTGGTGCTGGCCGGAGGGGTCATTCTCTTGCGTCCAGTGCTGCCTGCGCTGGGGCCGCTACGCACCGGCTCGCTGTGCCTCTTCGCGGCGCTCACGCTCGCCCTGGCGGCGGGCACCCTGGGCGTCACCGACGGCACGGGCGCGACCGTCTCACAGTGGCAGTCTGACTTCCTCACCTCCCATGGAGGCCTGGTGGGCCAGTCGCTGTATTGGGTGGCGCACCGTCTCGTGCAGGACGCCGGCGTGAGCATCCTCGTCGTGTTCCTGTTCTTGGCGGGAGTGACGTTGCTCAGCGGAGCGTCGATCGCGACGCTGATCGCGAACACAAGCACCAGCCTGCTCGACACGACGCGCACGCTCAGCGCACGGCGCGCGCAAACGCAAACACCCTCCGCTGGCGAGCCGGGCCCCGCCACGCTGCAGCCGCCGGAGCCAGATGCGCACGAGCTGATCGTCAGGGCGACCCACGTCGAAGCGCCCTCCCTCGATGACCTGGATGCCAAGCCCGAGCCCGATCACTGGGAAAGTGAGCAAGACGAGTCCGAGCTCGCCTGCGTGCAAGAGCCAGACAACGACGACGCCGAGCAGGCGGACGAGAAGCCGCCCTTGAGAGACGGCGTGGACCTCACCCCACAGGGCCGCCTGCGCGACGCGATCACAGACGACCCCGATTTCTCCTGGGAGCTGCCGTCAGCTGAACGCCTGCTCGCCCGCTCCACCGCAGAGCAAACCCGTCCCGATACAGCCGGGCAGGAGCGGACCTCCTCGAGCCTGGTCGAGGCACTCGGGCATTTCGGCGTACAGGCCAAGGTGATTGGCACCGTCGCCGGCCCGCACATCACCCGCTACGAGCTGCGCTTGGCGCCCGGCATCAAGGTAGGCAAGGTCGCTCAACTCAAGGACGATCTCGCCTACGCGCTGGCTGCAACCGACATTCGCATTCTCGCGCCGATCCCCGGCAAGCAGGCCGTCGGCGTCGAGGTGCCGAACGCGAAGCGCAGAATCGTGCGCCTGGGGGATGTCTTCCAGGAACCGCCCGCCGACTGGTCGCCCCTGACGGTGTGGCTGGGCAAGGACGTCGCCGGCAAGGCGATCGGCGCTGACCTGGCGAAGATGCCTCACCTGCTGGTCGCAGGAACCACCGGCGCCGGCAAGTCGGGGGCGATCAACGCGATGCTCTCGAGCGTGCTGCTCAGAGCCACGCCTCACGACGTGCGCCTCGTGCTCGTCGACCCCAAGCAAGTTGAGCTCAACCACTACGAGTCGATCCCGCATCTGCTGACGCCCGTGATCACGAGCCCCCGCATGGCCGCGAACGCGCTGCAGAACCTCGTTCGCGAGATGGAGCAGCGTTACGCAGTCATGTCGCTGGCGCGCACCCGCAGCCTGACCGAGCTCAACCGCGTGCGGGAAGGCAGGGGAGAAGCCCCGCTGCCGTACATCCTGTGCGTCATCGACGAGCTCGCTGACCTGATGATGGTGGCCCCCGCCGACGTCGAGGACTCAATCATCCGCCTGGCGCAGAAGGCTCGTGCCGTTGGGGTCCATCTGCTACTGGCGACGCAGAGCCCGCGCGTGGACGTGATCACCGGCATGATCAAGGCGAACGTGCCGTCGCGCATCGCGTTCGCCGTCTCGAGTCAGACCGACTCCCGTGTGATCCTCGACCAGAACGGGGCTGAGTCCCTGCTCGGCCAGGGCGACATGCTGTTCAGCCCCGTCGGCACCTCACGCCTGCAGCGCATCCAGGGCGCCTACATCGATGAGGCGCAGATCGCCAAGCTGACGGAGTTCTGGCGCCGCCAGGGCGAACCGGAGTTCCGCGAGGAGCTGCTGGAGGAGGTGGAGCCTGAGACCAAGGATGGTTCCAGTCCCGACGAGTTCGATCCGGACGAGGATCCGCTGCTGGCGGACGCGATCACGCTGGTCGCCGAAATGCAGACGGCGTCAACCTCGATGCTGCAGCGCCGTCTGCGACTGGGTTACACCCGCGCCGGCCGGCTGATAGACATGCTCGAGCGTCGCGGTGTGATCTCAGGCTATGAGGGATCCAAGCCGCGTCAAGTGCTGATCGCAGAGGCCGATCTACCCAGGGTGCTGGCTTCCATCGATCCGCACAAGGATTCTCCAGACCCTGCGGGCGAGGAGCAGCTCGCGGTCAACACCCCGTCTGAGGACTGAAGCGTTGTAGCCTTCGGAGGCTATGGCCGATATAGGAGCCACGCTGCGCGAAGCGCGCATGCGCGCTCGCATAGATGTATCAGAGATCGAGGCTCAGACGAAGATCCGGGCTAAGTACCTGCGTGCGCTGGAGAACGAGGAGTGGAACCTGCTCCCTGGGCCGACCTTCGTCAAGAGCTTCCTGCGCACCTACGCCAATGCGCTCGGCCTCGATGGCAAGGCGCTGGTCGAGCAGTACCGGCTCGCTTACGAGCGCCTAGACGAGGGCGACTTTCAGGTGATCGTCGCTCCCCAGCGGCGGCCACGTCCACGGTCAGGCCCGAGGGGCACCAGAAGCTCGCGGGGATACACGATCGCCGTCGGCGTGTTCAGCGTCCTGATCCTGCTCCTGATCGTGCTGCTCGTCACCGGCAAACCGTCAAAAAAAACGAGCGCCACGCTCAAGCCGACCGCGACCAGCACCCGTGGTCACGCAACAGCGGCCACCGCAACGCGCAAGAGCCCAACCCGCTCAGCTGTATCGCTCTCGCTCGAATCGACCGGCCAGGTGTATGTGTGTTTGATAGCCGACTACACCCGGAGGGCAATCCCGGGCCTCGAACTCTCGGCAGGCACACGCACGCACACCTACCACGCGCAACACTTCGACCTGACGCTCGGTAATAACGCGGTGAAGATGTATGTCGATGGGAGGGCCCTGACGGTTCCCCCCTCAAGCCAACCGATCGGCTACGCCATCTCCGCGAACGGCCGTCGCCGTATACCCGCAGCCCAGCTGCCAACCTGCGGATGAGCGTACGGGCCGGGATCGTCGTTACCGGCACCGAGGTTCTCGGTGGCCGCGTCACAGACCGCAACGGGCCCTGGCTGGCGGACCGGCTGCACGAGCTGGGGGTCGAGCTTACGCACATAACAACCGTCGGGGACCGCCCCGCAGACATACTCGCGGCCTTGCGGTTCATGGCCGACCAGGGACTGAACCTGATCGCGACCAGCGGCGGGGTGGGACCCACCGCCGATGACCTCACGGCCGAGACGGTGGGCGAGTTCCAGGGCCGCGCGATGGTCCTCGACGAGGCGCTCGAGCGGCGCATCAACGAGATCCTGCGTGACTTCGCAAAGCGCAGACCGAACCTCGACTTGCGCGCGCTCAGGGAGGGCAACCGCAAGCAGGCGATGATCCCCGCTGGCTCCGTGATCCTCGAGCCGGTCGGCACCGCGCCCGGGCTGATCGTGCCGCCACAGCCGGGAACGCCTGGCCCGACGGTGGTCGTTCTACCCGGCCCGCCACGCGAGCTTCAACCGATGTGGCGAGCGGCGGTCGCGGACGGCGCGCTGTCCGACGTGCTCGCGAACGCCAGTGACTACCACCAGTGCACACTGCGCATGTTCGGGATCCCCGAGTCGGAGATCGCCGAGACGCTCAGGGTGGCCGAACGCTCGGGGATCGATCTCAGACAGCTGGAGATCACGACCTGCATGCACCACGGCGAAATAGAGGTCGTGACGCGTCACGAGCCGCACGCCCAGGAGGCCTACGAGGCGTTTCACGCGATGGTTCGTGAGCGCCACCAGGACACCCTGTTCTCCGAGGACGGAAGCACCATAGATGAGCAGATCGCCTCGCTGCTGAGGACGGGACCGGGCGAGCGCCCCTACACGGTCGTGACAGCCGAGTCGTGCACCGGCGGGCTGCTGGCGGCGCGCCTGACTAACCCGCCCGGTGCCTCCGATTATGTGCTGGGCGGAATAGTCGCCTACTCCAACGACGCCAAGGCCGCGCTTGCGGGCGTGCCGGCAGAGCTCATCGACCGCCACGGTGCCGTGTCAGCCGAGGTCGCGCAGGCACTCGCACGGGGAGCGATCACCGCGGTGGGCGCCGACATCGGGGTCGGCATCACCGGTATCGCGGGGCCGACCGGGGGCAGCGCGCAAAAGCCGGTCGGCCTAGTGTGGTTCTGCGTGAGCGGTCCCGGCCAGGCGAGCTTGACGCGCTCGGTGCACATCCCGGGCAGCCGCGCGGATGTACGCGATCGCGCCACGACAGTCGCCATGCACCTGCTGCGACGCGTGCTTTCGGGCCAGGGCGAGTCGCCGATGCCCGTTGGAGGAG
Organism: Solirubrobacteraceae bacterium; assembly: GCA_025451035.1. Lineage (GTDB taxonomy): Bacteria > Actinomycetota > Thermoleophilia > Solirubrobacterales > Solirubrobacteraceae > Palsa-744. The sequence continues at coordinate 13,895 of JANWLE010000015.1, read as the reverse complement.
CAACTCGGCTGAAGGCGTGAGTCGGCACCGAACGACCGCAAGGCTATTTGTGGCCGTCGACCCGCCCGAGCAGGTCCGTGAGCGCCTGGCCTGGTGGGCGCGCGCGGCAGCCGCCGCAGGAGCCGCCGACCATTGGCGCTCCTCGCCGCTGCGCCTGGTGCACGCCGACATGATCCACATAACCCTTTGCTTTCTCGGGAACAGGTCCGCCCCGGAGCTCGAGCGGATAGCGCTCGCGTTGTCTGGATGCCGGGGCGCAGCCGAGGGCCTGTCGCTGGGAGCGCCGTTGTGGCTACCCAAGCGCCGTCCGCGGGCGCTCGCTATCGAGGTCCACGACCACGCTGGCGCGCTCGGCGCCCTGCAGGGGCAGGTGATGCTCGAGCTCTCCCGGGAGATCGAGCTCGAGCGCCCGCGACGACGTTTTCGCGCCCACCTAACCGTCGCCAGGATGAAGTCCGGTGCTGCACCCAGGCGACTGTCACTACCGCCGACTCCCGATCTGGCCTTCGCCGGCGAGAGCCTCTCGCTTTACCGTTCCTTGCTCTCGTCGCAGGGCGCTAGCTATGAATCGCTGCTCGAGCTACCACTTGGCCCCAGCGTAGAACCCCAGGAACGCTGAGGAGCGGACTTCGCAGCGAGCGAACCGTTCCGTCCACAGCTAGGTCTACCGTTCTTTGCCGAAACCTAGTCAACAAGGAGCCCGATCATGCCCACAGTCGATCAGGAGAAGGCCGCCAAGGCGCGCGACGCGGCGCTCAAGGGGGCGCTCAGCCAGATTGAGCGCGAGTTCGGCAAGGGCACGGTCATGCGCATGGGGGACGAGGGCGCCCATGTACGCGTAAACGCGATCCCCACTGGCGCGCTGTCGCTCGACCTCGCGTTGGGGATCGGCGGCGTGCCACGCGGCCGGATCGTGGAGGTGTTTGGGCCGGAGTCCTCCGGCAAGACCACGCTCATCTACCACGTGCTTGCCGAAGCGCAGAAACTCGGCGGCATCTGTGCGTTCATCGACGCCGAGCACGCGATGGACCCGCTGTATGCAAAGGCGATCGGGGTGGACATCGACGAGCTGCTCGTCTCGCAACCAGACTACGGAGAGCAGGCGCTGGAGATCGCCGACATGCTCGTGCGCTCAGGCGCTGTCGATGTCGTCGCGATCGACTCGGTCGCCGCGTTGACCCCGCGCCTGGAGCTCGAGGGACAGATGGGTGACCAGTCGGTGGGCGCCCAAGCGCGCATGATGAGCCAGGCGATGCGCAAGCTTGCAGGTAACCTCAACCGGACCAGCACCCTCTGCATCCTCACCAACCAGATCCGCGAGAAGGTCGGCGTCATGTTCGGTTCCCCGGAGACCCAGCCGGGCGGTCGCGCACTGAAGTTCTATGCCTCCCAGCGCCTTGACATTCGCCGCATCGAGACACTCAAGGACGGCACTGAAGCGATCGGCAACAAGGTCCGCGTGAAGGTCGTGAAGAACAAGGTCGCGGCGCCCTTCCGCCAGGCCGAGTTCGACATCGAGTTCGGCAAAGGGATCTCGACCTCCGGCTGCCTTGTCGACCTGGGCATCGAGCACAACATCATCACCAAGTCCGGCTCCTTCTTCTCCTATGGCAAGGACCGCATGGGGCAGGGACGCAACAACGCCAAGGCATACCTGGACGAGAACCCTGAGATAGCCAAGGAGATCGAGGGCAAGATCTATGCTGCGCTCGGAGTCAGCCGCGACCTCGTCGCACCGATCGAGCGCGACAGGGAGAGCGCAGACGTCCCGTCCGAGGTCATCGAGCAAGCCGCCTGACGTAGCCCAGGACGCCGTGACCGGCTGTGTCCGGGTCGCTTGAGCAGACATTCGCCAGCGCCTACTCCTTCCTGAATCGCCGCGAGCGCACGACGGAGGAGATGCGCGCCTACCTGGCCAAGCGCACCGACTCTGACACGGAGTCGATCGAGACGGTCCTCGCGGAGCTGACCGAGCGCGATTTCCTCAACGATGAGCGCTATGCGCGGTGCTTCGCCGAAGACCGCCGCAACCTCGACAGCTGGGGCAGCCAGCGCATCTACCGCCGGCTGCTGGAGCTCGGGGTCGAGCCCGAGACAGCCCAGCAGGCTTCGCGCGCCGAGGACGACGAGCAGGAGCTGACCGCGGCACTCGCGCTGCTGCGTCGGCGGGTTAAGGTGCTGGAGCCCGATCCGGCCGCACGGCAGCGGGCTTTGGGGGTGCTAGCGCGTCGCGGCTATCCGAGCTCGGTCGCCTACAAAGCGGTGCGGATGCTCGAGCAGGAGACGCTTGCTCGCCGGGAAAGCCTCGAGGCGAGCTAGGGAGGTTCACGAGCTGCATCCCACTGACGAGCGACAGCTACCCTTCGCATAGAAAGATGAAGCGCTATCACCTCACCACCTTCGGGTGCCAGATGAATGAGCACGACTCCGAGCACATGAAGGGAATGCTCGAGTCGCTGGGCTACGAGGAGGCTCACGAGCGCGCCGAGGCTGACCTGATCCTGTTCAACACCTGCTCGATACGCGAGTCAGCCGACAGCCGCTTCACTGCGCATCTGGGCGAGGCCAAGCGCCTGAAGCGCGAAGAACCGGAGCGCATCGTCGGCGTGGGCGGGTGCTGGGCGCAATCGGTCAAGGAGGAAGTTTTCGAGCGCTTCCCGTTCGTGGACGTTGCGTTCGGTCCCGGGCAGGTGCACAAGCTCGCCGAGTTTTTGACCTCCGAGTCACTCAGCGCCCAGGGCTACTTCGAGTTCGAGGGCTTCACCGGCCACCTACCGGCACGTCGCGCGCGCCCATATCAAGGATGGCTGCAGATCAGCGTCGGCTGTAACTGCGCCTGCTCCTATTGCATCGTGCCATCGACGCGCGGGCGCGAGGTCAGCCGCCCGACTACCGAGCTCATCGCCGAAGCGCAGGCGATGGCCGCGGACGGCGTCAAGGAGGTGACACTGCTGGGGCAGAACGTCAACTCCTATGGGCGCGATCTACGCCCCACGCGGACGAGCTTCGCCGAGCTGCTGGCGATGATCGACGCAATCGACGGGATCGAGCGTGTCCGCTACACGAGTCCTCACCCTAAGGACATGCGCGAGGACGTCATCCGTGCCCACGCGGAGCTTCCCAGCGTCTGCGAGCACATCCATCTACCACTGCAATCAGGCTCGAGCCGGATCCTGAAGGCCATGCGCCGCACCTACGACCGTCAGCGCTACATGGACCGGGTTGCCCTCATCCGCGAGTATGTCCCCGACGCGGCGATCACCACCGACATCATCGTCGGCTTCCCGGGAGAGACCGAGGACGACTTCAAGCAGACCCTCGAGGTCGCCGAGGAGGTCGGCTACGACGGGGCCTTCACCTTCGTCTTCTCAGCGCGGCGGGGGACCGAGGCGGCGGGCATCACCGAGGGTCTCGTGCCGCACCGCGTGAAGGTGGGGCGCATGGAGCGCCTGGTCGAGCTGGTTCAGCGCAGGGCGCACGAGCGGGCACAGCGTTTCGTGGGGCGTACGCTCGAGGTTCTTGTGGAAGGGCCATCGCGGACTGACCCGGAGAAGTTGCGAGGCCGCACCCGGCACAACAAGGTGGTCAACTTCGGCGGCCTGGCCGCCCCCGGCGAGCTCACCATGGTGGATATCGCCGCCGCCTCCAGCCAGACGCTCTCCGGCGAGGAGAGCCTGCTGGCCCGGGCGTGCCGTTAGGACAACGCGTCTCCCGGACGGTAGTGAGCTCAGCCGCACGTCCTACGCCGCTTGACAGAGATGCCGTCCGGCCATTATACGAACATGTGTTCGTGCGGTGGAGTGGTCTAACCGAAGGTGCGGAGGAGCAGAGACGCCTGCCGGGTTACCGCGATGAGGCGGTGGTCCGCCATTTCGACGCACCCGAGGCGCTGCAGACCCGTTTCTATGAGGTCAGGGCGCGGTCTGTGCTCAACCGCGTGCCTGCGCGCTCGCGGATGTCGTTTCGATGGACGATTAATCCGTATCGGGGCTGTTCTCATTCCTGCGTTTACTGCTTTGCTCGCCCAACACACAGATATCTCGATTTCGACGGTGGTCGGGACTTTGAGCGCGAGATCGTGGTCAAGATCAACGCCCCCGAGGTCCTGCGAGCTGAGCTCGCCCGTCCGTCATGGGCTCACGAGCATGTCGCGATGGGCACCAACACCGATCCCTATCAATGGGTGGAGGGCCGCTACAAACTCATGGAAGGGATCTGGGAGGCGCTCAGAGACGCCGCCAACCCGTGCTCGGTGCTGACGAAGTCCCCGCTTTTGCTGCGCGATCTGAAGCTCATGCTGCAGATCGCGCAGCGAACCGAAATGAGCGCTTGCCTGTCGATCCCAACGCTCGACGAGAAGGCTTGGCGGGAAACGGAGCCACACACACCCAACCCCCGCGCGCGCCTTGAGGCCGTGGCAGAGCTCAACCGCACAGGTATCCCTACCGGCGTCCTGATCGCACCGCTGATGCCGGGAATCAACGACGCACCCCACCAGGTGGAGCCACTGGTGGCGGCCGCGATCGACGCCGGGGCCAGAAGCATCGGCGGCGTTGCGCTGCATCTACGCGGTGAAGTGAAGGAGCTGTTCATGACGTGGCTGCGCTCTGCGAGACCAGAGCTGGTGGAGCGCTATGAGGACCTCTACCGGCGCGGCGCCTACGCGCCGGCCGCCGAGCGGGAGCGCCTCTACTCGCTCATAGGTTCGCGCCACAAACGGCCCTACCAGCGCCTGGCAGGTGAAGACTCGCCACTACGCCAACGCCGCTCGCCAATGCCGCGTGGCGACGGCCCGCCACCAACCCAGCAGACGCTGTTTTAGCGGCCGGCTCTCAACGCTTGCCCTGCTGGGCCTGGCCGAGATCGCGGGAGACCTTGGCGCCGCCAGCCAAGCGCTGGAAGCGCAGGCTGACCTCGGGGGCGACACTCGCGAACATCGCACCCAAACGCAGGGATAGTGGCGCCACGTCGATCTCACCGCGGTTGCGCTCGATCGCGCGAACAACGGCCTCGGCGACGTGACGCGGGGCGCGCGTGCCGACACCTACCGGCAACGAGACTTTCGCCTCGGCGAACATGCCCGCCTCGCGAATGAACCCCGGGAAGATCGTCGAGACACCGACACCGCTGTCGTGCAGCTCGCCCCGCATCGCGGTAGCGAACCCCCGCAAACCAAACTTCGTCGCACCATAGATCGAGGCGTCTGGGGTGGCGGCCTTGCCCGACAGCGAGGAGACGAAGACCAAGTGCCCGTGTCCGCGCTTGACCATTGCGGGAGCAAACGCGTGGGCGAGCACGATCGGCGCGCGCAAGTTCACCTCGAGCGCTCTGTCGATCTCCTCGACGGTGAACGATCTCAGCGGGCCGGTGCCAGGCAAAGCCGCGTTGGCGACGAGGATGTCCACATCGCCGACCTCGGATACCAGCCGCCCCAGCTCGACCGGGTCGCTCAGATCCACCGACAGCGTTCGCGCCCCGAGCGCGCTGGCCAGCGGCCCGAGCACGTCGATCCGCCGTCCCGTGAGTATCAGCTGCGCGCCGCGAGCGTGCAAGGCGCGGGCGATCGCCTGGCCAAGACCGCCGGTCGCGCCCGTGAGCAGAACCTTCGAGCCTTCGATCCGCATACCGAAAGCCTACGGAAAAGCATTCTGATATGCCCGGGCGCGAATGTGATCGCTTCTGCCGGCGCCTTCCACGGCGGCTGTGGATACTTGCACCTACATGAGCGACGCGCCAGCAGTCCAGGAGACCGACTCGCATAAGCCGTGCGTGATCGCGGTCTTCGGCCCAACCGGTGTGGGCAAGACCGAGGTTGCGATTGAGCTGGCGCAGCTGTTGCGCTCAGCGGGCGAGGACCCCGTCGCGGTGTCCGCAGACGCGCTGCAGGTATACGAAAACCTCGAGATCATCACCGGCGTCGCCTCGCCGGCTGAGCAAGCCGTGCTCGAGCATCGGCTGATCTCGTTTCTTCCCCTCGACACGAGCTTCAGCGCCGGCCAATATGCGCAGCTCGCGCATGCGGAGATCGACGCTTTGCTACGGCAGGGACGACGCCCGCTCGTGGTCGGCGGCACCGGCTTGTATCTGCGCGCCGCGCTGACCGACCTCAAACTAAAGCCGCCGCCGCTTGAAGGGGTGCGAGAGCGCTGGCTGGCGAGACTCGAGCGCGACGGCTCGCCAGCGCTGCACGCGCTGCTCAAAGCACGTGCCCCATGGGCGGCCGAGCGCATCGATCCGAATGATTGGCAGCGCCTCGTGCGGGCCCTGGAGCTAGACGATGCCGGTGAGCTTGAGCCACCCGAGGGACCCTCGGAGCTGTGGACGACAGAGATGCGCAGGCCAACTCTGCTCATCGGCTTGGTGATGGAGCGAGAGCAGCTCTACGCACGCATCGAGGCCCGTGTGAACCGCATGCTCATGGCGGGCGCCCGCGAGGAGGCTCAGCGCGCGCAGGCCGCGGGTGCGAGCGTCACCGCGCGTAAGGCGCTCGGCCTTGAGGAGCTAATCGTGGGCGACGTGGAGGCAATGAAGCGCCGCACCAGAAACTACGCCCGCCGTCAGCTGACATGGATGCGCAAGCTCGCGGGCGTCCACTTGGTCGATCTCAGCGAACGCTCACACGCACAGGCCGCTGCCGAGATCGCAGCGCTCGCAGGCTTCCACTGAGGCCTGCGTTCACCGGCGGGCACGACCACCTAGACTGCCCCTCGCGATGGACGAGAACAAGGATCCCCGGCGATGAAATTCGAGAAGTGGCAGGCACTCGGCAACGACTACATGATCGTCGAGCACGCCCAGCTGCCGTTCGCGCTGACCCCGGCGCGCATACGCCGGCTCTGCGAGGGCCACTTCGGCGTTTTCGCCGACGGCGTGCTCGAGCTGAGCACGCACGACGACGAGCGTTTTGTGGCGCGTCTGCGCATCTTCAACCCGGACGGTTCCGAGGCGGAGCTGTCGGGCAACGGCGCACGTGAGGCGATCCTCTACCTACGAACGCGTGGGTGGACGGACTCGGACGTCTTCTCGATCGACACGGCGGCGGGCGAGATCCGCCCGCAGATCACCGGTCCTGAAACATGCCGCGTGGACATGGGCGTGGCCTCGATCACATCGAAGGACTTTCCCAGCGGCCCAAGCGACGGCCGTGCAGAGCTCACAGCCAACGGGCAAACATGGCGGTTTCAGCACGTTTCGATCGGCAACCCGCAGTGCGCGATCCACGTAGAGGACCTCGCGACGCTGCAGGCACTCGATCTGCCGGCAATTGGGCCGGCAATCGAATCGTGCGAGCTGTTTCCCAACCGCACTAACGTCTCGTGGTACACCGAGCTCGAGCCGGGCCGGATAAGGGCGCGGATCTTCGAGCGCGGCGTGGGGGAGACCCTATCCTCCGGCACGGGCGCGAGCGGCGCCGCGATCGCGCACTCTCTCACGAGCACGGGGGAGCGAAACATCACAGTCGAACTCGACGGCGGCGAGCTGCAGGTCGAGCTCGACGATGATATGCGCGTGCAGCTGACAGGGTGGGCGAGACCTGTGTTTGAGGGCCGCTTGAGCGGGCGGTTCGTCAGTGAACTTCAGCAAATCGAATGACCGCCGTCCTAGTGTGACGGCGCACAAGGAGCGCCATGAAAGCCAGTGACCGCCTGAGCCGCATCCCGCCATATCTGTTCGCCGAATTGGAGCGCAAGATCGCCGCCAAGAAGGCTGAAGGGGCGGACGTGATCAGCCTCGGCATCGGAGATCCCGATCGACCAACACCGCCGTTGATCGTTGAGGCGATGCAGGAGGCCGTCACCGAGCCGCAGACGCACCAATACCCGACGAACAGGGGCCGCGAGGACTTCCGCCAAGCGCTGTCTGACTTCTACGCTCGACGCTTCGACGCACAGATCGACCCGGTCACCGAGGTGATCCCGGCCATTGGAGCCAAGGAGGCGATCTTCAACCTCAACCTCGCGTTCCTCAATCCGGGGGATGTGGCGCTCGCCTCCGATCCCGGCTACCCGGTATATACCGCCGGCCCTCTGCTTGTTGGCGCGGAGCCCGTGCTGATGCCACTCCTCCCCGAGCTCGGCTTCGTGCCCGACCTCGACGCGATCGACGAGGCGACCGCGCGGCAGGCGAAGCTGATGTACATCAATTATCCGAACAACCCCACGGGGGCCGTGGTGCCACCCGGATTCTTCGAGCGGGTGATCGAGTTCGCGCGCGCTCATGACATCCTCGTCGTCCACGACAACGCCTACAGCGAGATCACCTTCGATGGCTACCGTGCGCCGTCGTTTCTAGCGACGCCCGGCGCCAAGGAGGTCGGGATCGAGGTCTTCTCACTGTCGAAGCCCTACAACATGACCGGCTGGCGCTGTGCGGCGGTGCTCGGTAACACCGAGGCGGTCGAGCTCTACTGGCGCCTGAAGACCAACATCGACTCGGGGCTGTTCGAGGCCGTGCAGCTCGCCGGCATCGCGGCGCTGTCGCCTGACGCGGATGCGGAGGTCGCCTCGATGAACGAGCTCTATCACCGCCGCCGTGACCTCGTGTGTGAGGCCCTGGCGAAGGCCGGGGTGCACGTTACGCCGCCAAAGGCGACCATCTACGTGTGGGCGCCGGTGCCGGATGGTTTCGACAGCTCGGTGGCGTATTGCGAGCACGTCTTGGATGAGGCTGCCGTCGTAATCTCACCTGGGTCCGCCTACGGGCAAAGCGGCGAGGGATGGTTTCGCATCTCGCTCACCACGCCGGACGAGCGGATCACCGAGGCAGTTGCGCGGCTGGCCTCGCTCTCTGGCTAACGCCCGTGGAGGCCCTAGACTTCCAAGTGGATGGATAGAGGCCGCAATGGACGCAAGACGGCGAGCGCGCGAGCCGCGGATCGCGCGGACAACGGCTCACGCCAACTCCCGCGGGCGCGCCAGCGCGCCTTCTGCATCGCGGCAATGCCCGACGGAGAGGATCTCTCCGAGCTAGGTGAGTTGCTGCGCACAGCCGGGGTGGCGGTCATGGGGGAGATGGTCCAGCACCGTGACCGCCCCCACCCGGACACCTATCTCGGGCGCGGCAAGATACTCGACGTCAAGCTCGCGGCCCAGGCCGCTGACGCCAACCTAATCGCCTGCGACGACGAGCTAACGCCGCGCCAGGAGCGCAATCTCGAGGCCGAGCTCGGCCTGCCGGTGGTCGACAGAACAGCGGTGATCCTCGACATCTTCGCGTCACACGCGGCCAGCGCCGAGGGAAAGCTCCAGGTCGAGCTCGCCCAGCTCGAATACAACCTTGCCCGGATGCGGGGGTTGTGGAGCCATCTCGAGCGGCTTGGTGGTGGCATCGGCACGAGGGGCCCGGGCGAGAGCCAGATCGAGACCGACCGCCGACTGGCGCGGGATCGCATCGCGGCGTTGCGCAGGCGGCTCGACCATGTCAAGGCCAACCGTGCGGTGCAGCGCGCTGAGCGCGAACGCGTCGCGTTGCCGACGATAGCCCTCGCGGGCTACACCAACGCAGGGAAGTCGACGCTGCTGAACGCGCTGACGGGCTCTGACGTCGCGGTTCGTGACCGCCTGTTCCACACGCTTGACCCGAGCACCCGTACGCTGCGGCTGAACGGCAGGCCGTACCTGGTGACAGACACAGTCGGTTTCATTCGCAAATTGCCTCACGAGCTCGTCGAAGCGTTCGCCGCGACCCTCGAGGAGACCAGACGGGCCGATCTGCTGCTGCACGTGATGGACGCCTCCGCGCGCGAGGAGGACTCCCTGGCGATGCGCCGCTCGGTCGAGAGCGTGCTTGGCGAGATCGGCGCCGATGATAGCCCGCGGCTCTTGGTTCTCAACAAGATCGACAGGCTCACTGCGGAGACGCGTCACGAACTGCAGCTGAACCATCCGCAGGCGATTCTCGTGAGCGCCCAGACGGGAGAGGGCCTCGAGGCGCTGGGTGAGGCGATCGAGCGCGAATTCCGCCGCACGCTGCGTCAGGTGGAGCTGCTGGTCCCCTATGCGGACGGCGGCAGCCTGGCTGAGCTGCACGAGCTTGCGGGGCAGGTCAGCCGCCAAGACACCCCTGAGGGTGTGCGGGTGAGGGCCTTGCTTCCCGCCCGTTTGGTGCAGCGTTATCAGCGTTTTGAGGTCGCCTGCAGCTAGCGGTCGTCGCCGCTGCCGGAGAGCACCCCACGGCGCTGGCGGGAGAGCAGCTTCTGCAGGTTTGCTTGCGCGATGTCCTCGAGCTTCAACTCCAGCTCGCTGGCGAGCTGCGCTACGTACCAGAGGACGTCGCCGAGCTCCTTGGCCATAGCCGCACGTCGCGCGTCGGTGATCTCGCCGCCATCGTCACGAATCACCTTCTTGGCGTGCTCTGCTACCTCTCCCGCCTCCCCGGAGAGGCCAAGCGCGGGATACGCCAACCAAGCCTCGCGGGGATACTCGGCGGTGCGTCGCGACAGGCGCTGGTACTCGGAGAGCTCCACGCGGTGATCCTACGGAGCGCCTGGGAGGGACAAGCGTCGTCATCGCGCAGTTTGCGCACAACTTGTGCGATGGTTGGCTCACATGCCCGCCGCGCGCAGCGCGCTGGCGTGCGCTTGGCTCTCGAGCTCGTCGTCCGGCAGCTCGCCCAAATCCCGTGGCTGTACGCCCAACGCAGCCGCGATCAGCCAGTCCGCGAACCAGGCGTTCTTCGGCAGCAGGGGCCCGTGTAGATAGGTGCCGATCACGTTTGCCCGCCGGACACCCTCATAGCCGCTCGTGCCGTCGTTGCCGTGTCCCTTCAGGACACGGCCGAGTGGCTCGGCGTGCGCGCCGAGGTGCGTGCGCCCGCCGTGGTTCTCGAAGCCCGCCAGCACCCGCGGGGGGCTCTGCTGCTCGAGCTGAACCTCGATCGCGATGTTGCCGATGAGTCTCGGCGCAGCTGCGCGGACAGTGTGCACATCGACCAGCCCGACGCCGGTTATCTCTTGCTCGCCAACCACATAGGAGTGACCAAGTAGCTGGTAGCCGCCGCAGACGCCTAGTACAACGGCGCCTCTGTCGGCTGCTCGGTGAAGGGCGGCCCGCTTGAAGCTGACAAGATCCGCGGCACACAACAGCTGGTCGCGGTCCTGGCCCCCGCCAAGATAGAAGAGGTCGCTGCCGTCGCTGTCAAGCTGCTCACCCATTCCGCAGACATTCAGCTGAAAGCCGATTCCTCGCCAGGCGCAGCGCCGCTCGAGCACGATCAGGTTGCCGCGATCGGCGTAGATGTTCATCAGGTCCGGGTAGAGCGCGCAGACGCGCAGCTTGCGCGCCTGGCTAGGCACGCAGCATCACGATCGTGCTTCCCGCGTATTCGTCGGTCGCCTCAATCAGGCGGGAGGACTCGGGCGTCAAGCCGACCGTTCGCGCCTCGCTCCACAGTTCAGCCGGGCTAACCCAGTCGAGCTCGACCACCTCGCACGAGGTGCGGCGCTGGGTGGCACCGAGTCGCTGCACCGTCCGCTCGCGCTCGAGCACTATCGCCGAGTCGCTCAGCGCGACGCGTGTCGCGCGCGTGCTGTAGAGGAGATCGCTGACACGCGTCCGCTCCGCAGCGGGGCCTCCTTCGGCAGTGCTATCGAACGGCTCGACGTCGCAGACGACCGCGCAGGCAAGCAGGCCTCCACGGCGCAGATGAGCTCGTGCGCAGGCGAGGAACTCGAGCCGCCCCTGCTTTGAGCCCAGCAGCTGCACCGTCTGCATCGGCACGATGCACAGAGACAATTCTCGCTGCTCTGGCAGCTCAAACGCTCGCGCGTCTGAGCAAACGGTTCTGACTTGCAGCCCGTCCGCCCGTTCGCGCAGGGCCCGCAGCAGGGTGGGGGAGCGATCGAGGGCGATGACCGCGTGGCCTTCCGCGGCAAGGTGAAGCGTGACTCGGCCCGCGCCCGCACCGACGTCGAGCAGCTGCCCTGGGTGCTCGCTGGCTAGCTCGCTCCAAAGGGGAAGGTCAGCGCTGTAGAGGCCGCACTCGAGCTCATGCCATATGACCTCCTCGGTCTGGGTCGCTGCCGGCACGCTCATGACCATGCGCTGCGCGCCTCCCCGCGCGCGACGAGCAGCTCCCGAAGCGAGAGCATCGCGGTGTATGTCGGCAGCGCATACAGCGGTGCACCTGACCCCGGCGCTATGTCTGCGGCCGCCGAGGACAGGGCTTTCTTCAGGTTCATGTCGACGTGGATGCGGCTGCTCTCGACGCCGGCATACTTCAGGCGCACCGCTAGATCGGCGGCACGCGTGCCGCTGCAAGTGACGCGGCGTACGCGATCGGCCAGCAGCTCGAAATCGGCATCCCAGATCCAGGAGACGTCACGGCCGTCGGCGGTGTTGTCGTTGAGAACGCCCAGCAAATCGTGTTCGCCCGCCTCGAGCGCCAGGGTGCGCAGCACCTCGTTGGCTCCAGCTGGATTCTTGATGAGCAGGATCTGCATCGGTCGGTCGGCGAGCGTGACTGTCTCGGCACGGCCGAAGGCGGCCTCGGTCCCCTGAAGCCCAGCGACGATGTCAGCCAAGGGGATCTCGAGCGCTGTCGCGAGCGCGGCGGCGGCAAGGGCGTTATAGACGTTGTAGAGGCCCGGCAGCGCGAGCGACACCGGCCGCTCGCCGGAGGGTGTTCTCAGCATGAAGCGCGCGCTGCGGACGCCTTCGAGAGTGACCTCGCTGGCGCTTACGAGTGGCGTCGGCCTGCGCTGGCCGCAGTTGGGGCAGTAGTAGTGACCGAGATGGCCGAGGAACACGTGCTCGAAGACGTACGGCGCGCCACAATTGCGGCAGTGCTTGGCGTCCGCGGCGTGCGCCATGCCGGCTTGGGCCAGCGACGGGTCCTCGACGCCGAAGTACAGCGGCGCGTCGGCACTCGAGGCGTCAGCTCTCGCGCGGCCGAGGTCGGCGATCAGCGGGTCGTCGGCGTTCAGCACGAGCCGCGCGTCACGGGCAGGCCCGCTCTGCACGCTGAGCGCCCACCTGTCAGCGATCGTCTCGAGCTCGCCGTAGCGGTCTAGCTGGTCGCGGAACAGGTTGTTCAGCAGAATCGCGCGGGGATGCAGCTCGGCGGCGATCCTCTCGAGCCAGAACTCGTCAACCTCGAACAGCCCGATTTCGCCTGCGATCGCGTCTTTGGGCCGGGCAGCCGCCAGCAGCGTGGAGGCGATCCCGCCGGCCATGTTGGCTCCCGCCTGGTTGTGTACGACCGACACGCCGGTCTCGGCGAGTATGCCCGCGAACATCGCTGCCGTGGTCGTCTTGCCGTTGGTGGCCGATATGAGGACGCTGCCTCTGCTCAAGCGCGCCCCGAGCTCTTCGATCGCCCTTGGCTGAAGGCGCATCAAGAGCTTCCCGGGGGCCGTTGTGGCCCCGCCCCCGCGCACTCGCGAGAGCCTGCCCAGCCAACGCGCGAGCGTGAGCTTGAGCTCCAGCGAGGCTCCCATCAGGTCTCTTGCCGCGAGGCGGCTGAGCTGGAGAACACTGAAGACTCGCCCTGCGTGGGGGGGACCAGCACCCTCATCGCGCCCGGGACGCAGCGCACCCTTGCGGGCAGCTGAGAGATGGGATCTCCGTCGGCGTACAGCGTGAACGGACGGTCTGCTGAGATCTCGACTTCGCGAGCACGCAGAACTCGCACGGAAGGCAGGCGGACGTGCTCGCCCTTGAAGACCTTCGGCAGGTTCATCACAAATCGCAGTCTGCCTACGCGCTCTACCAGCACGATGTCCAGGAGGCCGTCGTCGAGGGCGGCCTCGGGTGCCATCAGCATGCCGCCGCCGTACGCTCGAGAATTGGCCGCGGCCACCGTGTAGCCGGTGAAACTCACGCGCTCGCCCGGTGGATCCAGTTCGATTTCGAAAGTCGCTGGACGCCAGGAGAGCAAGGCGCGCAGCGCCCCGTACG
>JANWLE010000014.1 GCA_025451035.1 Solirubrobacteraceae bacterium | reverse complement strand
TGCCCCGGCCCCGGTTCACCGGACGCTCTGGTGAATAAGGCGATCATGCCACGGTTGCCTGAGCGAGCGCGGCGAGGTGTGCTCGTGCTTCGATGGGTGTGCGGTAGCTGTGGCGCTCGAGTAGCCACTCGTGGTTGTAGGTGACGGTGAACTTCCTGACCGCGGCTCTGAGCTGCTCGAAGGTGTCGAACCGCTCGATCCAGAGCACCTGCTCCTTGAGTGTTTGGATGAACTTCTCCGCGCAGCCGTTCGTCTCGGGCTCGTAGTGAAACGCGGGGCTGCGGGCGATCCCGAGATGATCGATCTCGACCTGGTAGTGCTCTGAACGAAAACACGACCCACCGTCATAACGCAACGCCAGGCCTGAGGCGACTGCTTTCTCGACCGATCCGAAGCGCTCGGTGCACACCTCCCTGAGCAGGTCAGCGGCGGCGTACCGGTCCATCCTCAGCCCAGCGTCAGCCCATGCCTCACCGGAGGCGTGGTCGATCATCACGAACACCGCGCAACGACCCTCCTCGGTCCATCCCTCGGTCGCGTCGGTCGCCCACAACGTGTCCGGGACCGACACGGTGATCGTGCCGTCGTGCAACCGGGCGGCACGCTTTCTGACCTTGGGAGTCGGCGCCAATAGCCCAGCCTCCCGGGTCAAGCGCAGCACGCGCTTGCGGCTCGTGCACACACCGCGGCGGCGTAGGCGTGCCCATACCTTGCGGTGACCCTCACCGACGAACGGGCTCGTGGCCAGCACGTCACGGATTTCTTTCAGGAGCTCTGGGTCGCTCATCGCCCCGAGGGGCCCTGGACGCCGCCGTAGCGGCTCCGAGACGCTGTGCCTGCGGCGTTGCTCACACGCCGCTGACCTGGACACCCCCGCGACCCTGCAAGTCACGGACAGCGGGGTGCCCAGTCGCTCTGAAACGCTCAGCGCCTCGGAAACGGAGGGCGGCGATCCATCTCATCGTTCAGCGCCCTCAGAATGTCCAGCTCCATCGTCAGCTCCCCGACCTTGCGCTGCGCGTCAGCCAAACGGCGATCCTCGACCGGCGCGGGGCGGGCCTTCAACCCCTCCCTGCCAGCCGCGAGGAACTCCTCGCGCCACATGCTGATCCGGCCAGCTGGCTGACCCGTCTCACGCGCCAACAGGTCAAGGGACTCGCCGCGCAACAAGCGCATCACGATCCCCTCCTTACGGCGCACCGACCAGCGTGTTTCGCGCTCGCCTACGGCTCGCTGCTCAACACGCTGACCATCATCCTGCGCTCCACCCATCCCGACCTCCATGACACTCGACATGATGACCTCCTCGGTCTAAACGAGTGTCCGGTCAGAACCGGGAGCGAGGGACGACCTTGGAGCTCGACGCAAGCTTAGGACCTATCCCGGTAGGGGTTTGTAGCGCGGCGTTGAATTTCTGATTGAAGGTTGTCTTGCTGTTCGATCAGGGGGTCTGTGATGGGCTACATGGTCAGCAAGGATGATGGTTGGCGGATGCCGGACTGGTTGTGGGAGCGGGTCGCGCCGTTGCTGCCGCCACCGCCGTTTCACCCGTTGGGTACTCACCGCTCAAGGGTGCCTGATCGTGACGCGATGGACGCGATTCTGCTGGTCCTCAGGACGGGGATGCAGTGGAACGCATTGAACGCGACAGGGGTCTGCTCCTCGAGCTCTGCGCACCGGCGTTTCCAGGAGTGGGAGCAGGCCGGAGTGTTCCATGAGATCTGGCGTCAGGGGTTGTTGGAGTACGACGAGGTTGTGGGGATCGACTGGGCGTGGCTGGCGGCCGACGGCGCGATGGGAAAGGCGCCGTTGGGTGGCCCGAAGACGGGGCCGAATCCCACTGATAGGGCCAAGGGGGGGCGAAGCGTTCGGTTCTCGCGGAGGGCGCGGGGGTCCCGGTCGGGCTCGATCACGACGGCGCGAACCGCAACGACCACAAGCTGCTGAAGGGCACGCTCGACTCGATCCCGATCGAGCGGCCAAAGCCGACCGTAGAGCAGCCGCAGGGCATCTGCCTGGACAGGGCATATGACAACGCCGAGGTCCGCGAGCTGGTCGAGGACTACGACCTCACCCCACACATCCGCGCACGCGGCGAGGAGATACAAGAAAAGCTACACACTCCCGGCTGGAAAGCCCGCCGCTGGGTCGTAGAGGCCGCCCATTCCTGGATGAATCGCAACCGCGGGATACTCATCCGCTGGTCCAAGAAGGACGAGAACCACCTCGCCCTGCTGCAGCTCTCAAGCGGCCTCATCGCGTTCAAGAAGGCCCACCTCGCGACCATCACCGCCACCCAACCGGGATAGGTCCTTAGGGCCTGTAGATAAATAACCTTGGTGTTTGCCTTCGCTCTTTGCCGATGTCTTTCGGCAGGACGCGGTCCGAACCTGCCAAGTTATTCATCTACGAGCCCTTAGCCAATCGGGCACCTACCGTTTAGCCTCACATTCAGCCGTCGAGAGCAGCGATCACGTCGGTAGCAAGCGTGGAGACTGCTGCGGAGACGACAGCGGGGTCGCCGATTCCTTGCTCGGCGCGTCCGGCCATGATTGATCCTTGCGCGTCTGGACCGGCGGCAAAGAGATCTGCGAGCCATGTAAGTGCTAGCTGTGTGACGTGATCTGCAAGCGGATCTTTTTGAAGTCTGTTAAGGGCTTTGGCAAGCTGGTCGGTAGGCGTTGCGACCAGCAGCCGGTAGAGGTCGTGGGCGTCCTTGTCGATGAGCCGCTCGGGTGTGCTGGTGCGCTCGCCGATCTTGTGGAGCTTGGCTACGAGCAGCGCTGCGGGACTGGCGACCTTAGTCGTGAAAGTCCGCTGGTCGTGCGGCGTCAGCGCGCCGATGCGCATGAGGGTGTTGTCTACGATCGCTGCCTCAAGCCCGACAGCACGTCGGGCGGCGCTCTTTGAGTGCGGGGGTATGCGCGCCCCCCGGCGCCCCCCGGCACCTGCCAGTGCGTCGGGGACCATCAGGTCCACAGGCATGCCGCTGTCGTTGAACCAAGAGCCCGGTTGCGGTGAGACATGGTCGTGATGGAATCCGGCCTGTCGCATCGCTGTCTCGAGCCGTGGCAAGTCGGCCAGCGAGCGGGTGTCGAGCGCGATGTCGCTGTCCTTTGTCATCTCTGGCAGCGCCACTTCAGCTCCACCGGTGTGGAGGTAGACGGCCTGCGCACCGATCAGGATCAGTGAGTCCAGGTGCGGCCGCAATGCCCCGAGCGCGTCTAGCAGGGCGGTGCGGGCACCGATTACTAGGGGGTCGGTGCTCATCGTCGCCAGGAGCTCTCGTTTGCGCTCATCCAGTCCAGCAGTGGCTGGGCTTCGGCTGGTCCGCGCCCCGGCGCTGTGAGCAGATCGACCGCGATCTGGCTCTTGGCAGCGACACGTATCCCAGCGAGCTCAGAGGTACGGTCGAATACGACGTCGTAGTCGGTGGCAGCGAGCAGCACGTTCGCGCCGCTGTCGACGGGCCGCAGATCGAGTCGATCAACAGCATCGTCGGTGTCGTCGATATAGATCATCGCTAGCCGTGCGGGCGCGTACTTCAGCTCATCCTCTATCGCGAGCGAACCGGTGAGGACGTAGCGCAGCCCTGGATTTGACTGCAGCGCCTCTGTGATGGCTGGGATGCCGCGTGGTTGCAGGCAGCTGACGATCGTGTTGCTGTCTTGGAAGCTGTAGTCGTTGCTCCAGCGTTCAAGCAGAGCCCTCCAGCCGACGTTGGTGATCGCGCCGCGCGGCATTCGCTCAAGCAGCATCTCCCGCTCCAAGAAGTCGATGACGCGGTAGGCGGCACCGGTGGATGCGCCGCTCAGCTTGATGAGCTGCGGGACCGTGAACGGGGGCGTGTAGTCCACGAGGGCGCGCACCACGCGGGCAGCAGCGGGACCCTTGAGCCCCCCTGGCGGCCGTCCAGGACCTCGCCAAGGGTCGCGTGTGGCGCCCACGTCGCGCAGAAACAGTGCTGGCCGCTCGAGTACGAGACGCAGGTTGCCGGTGGCATCGGCGTAGGCGGCGCCACGCTGCTCGATCTGCTCACGCGTAGATGGCGATATGTAGCGCGCGATGAGCATTGGCACGACCGTGGCGCTCTCGTCTAGTGCCTCAGCGTAAGTGGCAAGCTGCTCGAGCGCGTAGGGCACGTCGCGTGTGGCTAGCTGTCGCTTGGCCTCAATGATGAGCGTCGCCGAGGATCCATCCGGCGCGCGCAGCCGCATTACCGCGTCAGCGCGATATCTGCCGAGCTCTGCCTGCTCATCCACGTTGATCTGCCACTCGGCTGGCAGGCGTTGCTTTACAAGCGTAAGCGCGCTGCGCAGAGTGTCCGCCTCGCGGTTAGGCGGCGGGCCGTTCAGTGGTGGGATGTAGTTGAGGGTAGATGTCATGATTATTCTCGTTATTAGTATATTCCGATGCCGCTGGAATTCAAGAATGTGTCGCAGGAAGGTCTTTACCAGATCAACATGATGGCTTCGTTACTCCTCTGAGAGCCGCCCTGAGCCTAAGTTCTGCAGGAGCCGAGCAGATCGGCTTTGATGTAGCCGATGACCGTGGATCTCTCACCCGAGAGCATCGAGGCGATCGCACGTCGCGTTGTCGAGCTTCTGGAGGAGCAAAGGCTAGCGCCGGGCGGGTTGTTGAGTGTCTCGCAGCTCGCGAAGCACCTCAAACTCAACCGCAGCTGGGTCTACGAGCACGCTACCGACCTCGGTGCGATCCGCTTGGGCGATGGGCCCAAGGCGCGACTTCGCTTCGATCTACAGACCGCAACCGAAGCGCTGCAGCACCACCAGGCGCAGCAAAACACGGCGTCACCGAGCACAAGCAAGGCCAAGCAACGGCGCCCCGGGATCCTTGGCCTATACGGAGATGACGTGCCGCTGCTAGAGATACGCCCCCGGTACAGCTATGTAAAAGGCATGCCGAGAGCGCCAGAGAGCAGAGTTCAAAAGGGCCGCGCAGGTAAGCAGCGATGAAGCGTTTACATCTCGCCATCTCGTTCGGCTCGGCTGCGCAACACCGGACAGGCACTAGTAACGTGGGGTCGGTTGGATCCGCGTGTCCTCCAGCCACTGATGAAGGTCCTTTGGATTGAAGCGGACATAGTGGCCGAGTCGATGGTGCGGTATGCGTCCTTCGCGAGCCTGAGCTAGTACCCAGGTGTAAGGGACACCGAGTATGTTGCTCGCCGCCTTGGCGTCGATCAGTGACGGAAAGATCGGCCGGTCGCCAACTCCTCCTTCGGCCGCGACGCCGAGCCGGCGGTGTGTTCCTCTGCGAGGAGCCATTGGCAGTGCCGGGCGCCTAGCTGGGATGGTACTTAGCGTTCTCATTTCGTTTTCTCCTTCCCTTTTGAGTTGATTGGTTGGTCCCTACCGACCAATCTTGGTGTCCTTTCAATGGAGGGGTGGGGTTTTGTCGGTGCAGGCACGTCAGTGCTCACCGGAGGTGGCCCCGAAGGGGCGACCTTGACAGGACCCTCGCCCCGGAATTACCAATCCTTTTGCTGTTTGGTTTCTAGGTTGTTCTCAGGGCTGGTTGTCCTTCGAATCCTGGTAGTTCCTCCTGCAACACGGTCCGTGTGGTGGGTGCTGGGGCTGGGGCTGGTGCTCGCTCGGGCAGGGTGCGGGCGTGGGATCTGAGGCGGTCGATGCGGAGTGCTGTCGGTGGGTGGGTGTAGTCCGATAGCCAGGTGAATGGCATCGGCTGGTCGAGCTCGAGCGCGTGGTACTCCAGGAACTCGGCGAGCTCCTCGGCCTGCCCGAGCTGCGCCGCGTACTGGTCGGCGTCAAACTCGCCTTGGCGCCACACGTTCGCCCACAAAGGCTTCAACAACCACAGGCCGAGGCCGCCGCGGCACGACGTGTAGGCCTTGCGTGTGAGCCATACGATCAGGGCGAGCGGGCCGAGCACCCACCAGACGGCTGGCATGAGGGGAGCCATGCTCGGTCCTTCCTCCCCGCCGCGACCCAGGACGCTCGGCCAGCGCTGGATCACCAGGCGGTTCAACGCGGCGGTGAGCCTGGCGTCCCATTTCGCTAGGTGACCGAGCTCGTGCGCGAGCACCGCCGGCAGCTGCGGGTGTTCCAAGACCGGCCGGGAGAGCATCAGGGTGTGGCCGCACACCGCTGCCTCCGGTCCGGGGATGTCGATCACGAACCAGTCCTTCGGCAACGGCAACGGGTCATCCGATGCTCCTTGCAGGGTGTGGATGGCTTGCTCGTACGCTTCGCGCTCACGCCCGGATGGCTCGCGGCCACCTACACGTGTGCGCCATACCCACGCCTCACCCACATGCCCGATACGAGGGATCAAGGCTGTGATCGACCAGATCATCGGCCAGTACGCGGCGAGCACGCACACCGCGATCAGACCACCCAGGCCGTGCGAGAAGAACGACACGAACGCGGCGAGCATGATGATCACGAAGAACCGCACGCACACCGCCGGGAACTCACACACCAACGTCAGGCCGTAAAGCGCCAACGCCCCGAACGGGAGCTGTCTTATCCGGGTTTCCATACCCTCACCTCCACTGGACTCAATCTCAGAAAGGCAACCCGCCGCCACTAAACCCCCGGGCGGCGGCGCCCCCAATCGTCTGCTTCACAGCAGGATCATTCAAATCTTCCGAAAGTTCCATCGGTGCGGACGACCGTTCTATATCCGGCAAACACCCGAAAACCATGGGTGCCTGTTGGATCTCCGCCTTGCACGCCTTCCCGTGCACGATCACATACGCCATGCCGGGCGGTAGGCACCGCACGTGGTTCTCGTCGATCGTGCGTTCGTCGCGGTACCTAAACGACCCTTGATTGGTCGCACCGTCCTCGTTGACACGGGTCGTGTAGTCCGGGCGCCGCCGAGTACCGGCCAGCGACGCGACCTCGCTCGGTGTGTTCACACGGTGAGCGACCACGGTCTCGACGCAACCCATGATCCTGGCGATCTCGGTCTGGTCGCCCATCCCCTCCACAACCTGCGGAGCAAGGATCAACGAGGCGTTGAAACCGCGGGCCTGCTCGACACGAGCGGCCATCGAAGCTCCGTTCGCGAGCGAGGAGAACTCGTCGACGATCAACACGCAGTACTGGTCTCTTGGCTTGCGCAACGTGAAGTAGTGCGCGAAGTCCTCGAACAAGAACCGCGCCAAACCAACCGTCTCTTCCTTCAAAACCAGAGAGTCCAGCAGGAGGTAGCCGGCGTTCGTGTCCTCCCACGCCCACCGTCCGTCCAGCACACCGTCGCACTGCCCGAAGAACGCCTCGTAGCGCAACCTGACCTGCTTCACATCCCTCTTCCCCAACGACCCCACCGCGCCAGAACCTTTATGGACGCGCCGCAAATGGTCGAGGCTCATCCGCTCCAACAACTCGCGTGAAGACCGCGGTGGGCCTTGCGGGTCTTCACCCACGAGCCGGAGAACGGTCTTGGCGATATCGCGGTACCAAGCGGCGGGGCCCTCGTCCGCGTAGTCGATGACCTCCATCAGCCGGCCGTGGATCTCACGCGCGTCGCCACGCCAACCATCAAACCCCTCATTTGGAAACACGCTCGTCTCGCGGCCGGCGTCGGCCATCAAGCCGACGAAGCGTTCGGCGTTCCTGCGGTCGCCCTTCCCGTCGAGGTAGAACACCTGAAGGTTGCTGGTCTTCGCGATCGTCCACGCCAACCGCAACAGGGTCTCTGTCTTCCCAGACCCGGGGGCGCCGCACACCAGCATCGCCCGCACCAGCCGGTATGGCGTCGTGAACACCCAGCACTCGTCCTGTGGCAGCGCGCGCTCACCCGACACCTTCCGGGCGAACACAAACCCCGCCTCATCACGACTACGGCCGAGCAACGGCGCCGCAGGCAACACAACCTGCCCAACCCGGTCAGCCGGTTTGCGGCGCCCGAACACGCCACGGGTACGAACCATCGTGGTCACGCGACGCTCCGTGTGAATGTGGGTAGCTTCCGGATCTCGACCGTCGGCCACAAACCATCCACGGCGATTTCGTTCAGCCTCCGGTAGGGCTTCGCCTCGGCGAAATACACGACCGTGTGGAACCGGCTGGTCAGGTCGTCCAAGATTGCTCTGATCCGCTGCTCGCTCTTCAAGGTCAGCTCGACCTCGATCGCGACCTGGCGATCGTCGGTGATCACGACCCCGTCAGGTAGATGACCGCGATCGCCGCCGGCCTGTTCAAACGCCAATGTCCGCTCGGAGACCCACTCGCACTCGGGCGCCCGCTGCTGGATGTGCAAACGCACGTCGTTCACCGCGGCGATATGCGAAAGCAACCGCAAACCGGGTGTCCACGGCTTGAACCGCAGGTTCGCGACCTGCAACCCAAAAGCGGTCGGTGTGGCCCACGGCCGCTCCGTATACAACACGCGCTCCACCCGCACCAGACGGTGCGCGCGCAACCGAGCGACGACGCGTTGCACGGAGCGCTCCCCGCACCCCAACAACACTTCGAGATGATCCAGCCGGCCGCCGTACTGCTCACCCAGCCAGCCCAGCGCCTCCAGGTCACGGACGCCAAGCAACGGCCGCCGCGATCCCCGCGAAGTCCGGGGCGTGACACCGCGGGCTCGTATCGGGGCAATGGTGCTCACTGCCCGGCCGCCTGGTCGGCCGTGTACCACTTGAAGCCGCGGTCCACGAACTTGTCCTTGTTACGCCGCAAATGCTTATAGACAGCGTCGACAGACGCTCCGAGGCCGTCTGCGATCTCGCTGCGCGTCAAACCAGGATGCTCGCTCACATAGTCGACGACCTCGCCGACCCGCAAATGCATCTTCACGCTCGGCGCCGGCAACGGATCGCGTTCCCCCGTCAACGCGCGGCGAGCCGCCACCAGACTGTTACGACGAGCAACCAACCCACGCACCGACCGCAGCTGCCGGTCGACTTCGGTGATCTGCTGATCGATATCCGCGATCAGACCACGCGCTCGAGGATGCCGCCTAGAACCCATCAGTTAGCCCTACAGAACGAAATAGACATAGCACCAGCATAAGCTACCACTCTGGACATGTCCAGTACCATGGACGCTTGTACGACCAGGAGCCCCCGGACAAGCAAAAGACGAGCAAGAACCAAAGCCGCTCTCCCGACCATCCCCAACCACTTCGGCTGGCAGTCAACAGATCAAGGCGACCGCGCGGCACACGCCCACAAACCCCTTTAGGTCGCACTCAAAAGCACGATCGCGAGCGCCGAGCCCTCAGCGACACGCGCGGATACACGCGTACGCAACACTCTCCACAAGGCGCACGCGGACTCCTCGTAATCGTCCTAAGCAGCGACGCCATCAGCGCCGACACTGACTACCACTCGCCTGGCGCTCAGCGGAGCTCTTCGGCGAGCCTGATCAGGAGTCTGTCGGGCCCGCGTATGTAGCAGAGCCGATACGCGTCTTCGTACTGCACTACCTCGCTGCTGACAAGCTGCTGGCTGCGGCTGTCTCGCGCTCCGCCTCCAGCAGCTTGACCAGCGCGGACGCGTCGATGTAGGCGGCGTTCGCTCGCCGCGGACCCATTGCAGCGCCCGCGGGGTCTGGCTCGTCCGGCGGGGGATCCAGGTCCAGCAGGCTTCCCCGGCCGGGCGAAGCGGGGGCGACCGGGCTGACACATAGGACTGCCCCAGGTCGTCTCCTCCTCCCGCTCGATCAGCGAAATCGTTATGGTCCCGTCGGTAGAACCGCAACGTCAGCGGACCTGAGACTGGGAACTCAGATTGGCTGATCTGAACAAAGCCAACATCATTGAAGCCTTCTGAATATCAGGTTCCCGATCACAATCGCGTAAGCACCGAACCGAAGCCGAGCGCACAGGAAAGCGACCTTGAAAGCAGCAATTTTGGGATTTCAAGAGCGTATCGCCGCAGCGTCTGATGCAACGATGGTCGCGGCGACAAAGGTTCAGGCTGTCATCGGCTCCGAGGTTAACGCCATCACAACCGCATGGACAGCGGCGACCGAGCAGATCGACAAGCTGGAGGCTGAGCGGGGCGCGATCACAGCTGCCGTTGAAGAGTATCGGGAGAAGCTCAATCGCTTTTCGTCGACCTACCCGGATGGTCGCCCAAACGGCATGGTGGCACCGGCAAGCCTGCCGGTGAACAGCGTGGTCCGGCGATCAGCCAATGGCTGGGCCGTAGCTGATGAGATCCTTGCGCGTCTCAGGAGCGACATGCACGAGGCGCAAGCTGCGGCGGCGGAGGCATCCAGGCATCTGTTCTCTGGTCGGCAGCGCCAGGCTGCAGAAGCTAAGGCCATGAGCGTTCAAGGTCTGGTGGCGGCTCTGGAGGCCGAGATCGAGCGACTCACGACCGTCCAGGCAGAAACCCTCGAGCGGAGGGATGTAGAAGCGGACAGCCTGCGTGCCGCAGCTGATCGCAAGATCAAAGATGCGACCTCTGACCTGTCCGACGCGCTGCGACGGCTGCCACCCGCTATGACGCTGTGGAGCAACCTGTCGTGGCTTTCGTGGTCGCCTGCTCTTACCCACTCCCACGTGCTGCTCGGGATGCTGCGCCCACAGACCGGCAAGGTCCCGGGCAAGAACCACAGCTTTGCCTGGGACACACGAACACCCGCGTTTATACCCATCCGTGAGGCGGTGCAGATCGTTCATCGTCGCCAGGACCGTGATACTGGGCTGGCGCTTGCCAGATCGTTGCTGCTTCGGGCCCTCGCTTGCACTCCTCCCGGCAAGCTTCGGCTTTCGATCTTCGATCCCACGGGGCTCGGTCAATCGGTCGCCTCGCTGTTGGAGCTCGGGGAGTACGATCGCGAGCTCATCGGTGGCAAGGTCTGGTCGTCCAACGATGACCTGCATCGAGTGCTGGTTGAGCACACCGCGCACATAGAGCTGGTGATCCAAAAGTATCTGCGTGCCGAGTATGCGACGCTCGACGAGTTCAACGCCGCAGCGGGTGAGATCGCGGAGCCTTACCGTCTGCTTGCGATCTTCGATGCGCCGTCTGGATTCGATGAGCGCACTGTTACGGAGTTGCGCAGGATCATCGAGAATGGCCCTCGCTGCGGCGTGGCAACGTTGCTCGTCACAGACGAAGAGCTCCAGGTCCCGTACGGAGTATCGTTTGACACCCTGCCCAAGAGCCTGAAGCGTATTAGTCTGCACGTTCCGTTCGCAGACTCGTCAGGCAACTCCACGGTCGCCTTCGAGCTACTTCCCGATACGGATGCCGATGCGCCTGAACAGGTCATCGCCTCAATCATCCATCAGGTCGGGAAGTCCGCTCAGGAAACGACATCGTCTGCGGTGTCGTTTGAGAAGCTGTTTGGTCTGTTTAGTGGCGCAGCCATTGAGGGACGGAAGCGGGGACTACCCCGGCTGACAGCTCCGGTAGATGTTGGCAATCCGGCGACGTGGTGGGCGCAGACCACGGTGGAGTCGGTGGCGACGCCGATCGGTCAGCGCGGTGCGCGAGACGTCGCGACGCTCACCTTCGACTCGTCTGACCATTCCGGGGCTCTGCTGGTTGGACGGCCTGGCTCGGGCAAGTCGACGCTGTTGCACACATTCATTGCCGGCATCACCACGCTATACGGACCCGAGGAGCTTGAGCTGCACCTGATTGACTTCAAGGAGGGCGTCGAGTTCAAGGTCTATGCTGCCAACTCGCTGCCTCACGCACGCACGGTCGCTGTCGAGAGTGACCGCGAGTTCGGGGTCAGCGTTCTTCAGGCGATCCAGGCGGAGCTGACATTGCGCGGCTCGTTGTTGCGGGGCTCCACGGAGTCTCATTCGTCGCTTGAGACCCTGCGTAAGGCGACCGGTGAGCGGCTCCCGCGGATCGTGCTGATCTTCGACGAGTTCCAGGTGCTGTTTGCGCGCAACGACAAGCTCGGCAGCGTTGCTGCTGAGGCCCTGGAGACCCTGATCCGACAGGGGCGAGGCTTCGGCATCCACGTCTTGCTCGGTTCACAAAGCCTGGCTGGACTGGATGCCCTCGGTAGCCACGTCCCGCAACTGCTGCCCGTTCGCATCCTGCTGCCGGCCGCCAGCAGCGACGTCTTCAGGGTCCTCGGGGAGGGCAATACCGAAGGCACTGCGCTCACCACAGCCGGGGAAGGCATCCTCAACATGTCCGGCGGTGCCGTGGAGGCCAATGAGCGCTTCCGCGGCGCGGTGATTGACGAGGAGGCTCGTCGGGCCCGAGTCGCAGCGATGCGCGCCAAGGCCGACGCTCAAGGATTCCAGCGTCGCCCAGTCGTCTTCGAGGGCAATGCGCCGATCCCGGCCGAGGACACGCCGCCCGCCCGCTTCCTGGACGAGATTCGCGGTGCCGATCCGCAGACGCTGCGCCTGCGTTTCGGGGCGCCAATGGCCATTACCGGGAACGCCGACATCAACCTCCGCCGCGAGTCCGGTGCGAACATCCTGCTCGTGGCGCGCGACGGGGCGCCCCACGCAGCGACCTTCGACGGGTTCTCAGCTCCGAGGGCCATCACCGCAAATCTGATACTCAGTGCAGTCGCGCAGAGAGCATCCGTCGAAGTCGTCGACTTCCTCCCGATCGAGGAGGGCCTCGAGCCGTTTGCGGCTCCCTTGTTGGAGGCATCAGTCGTGAGCGTCAGCCGCCGGCGACAGGTGTCCGACCTCCTCAAACGTCTCCGAACCGAGGTACAGCAGCGCGTTGGCGAAGACGACACGTCTGGCCCCGCGATTCTGCTGGCGCTCTACGGTATGCACCGCGCTCGCGACTTCGACCAAGACGCCGTCGACCACGACGCCGAGTCCGACCTGCCTGACCTACTGGCGCAGATCTTGCGCGATGGTCCCGAGGTTGGCGTCCACACGTTCATGTGGTTTGACACCATCGCCAGCATCAACCGCAGGTTGACAGCGAACGCATCTCGTGAAGCCAGCTGGCGGCTAGCCGGCAAGATGAGCGCCGATGACTCTTCATCGTTTATCGGCGTTGATACTGCCAGCTCGCTGCGTGAGCAACAAGTGCTAGCCGCTAACGAAGACCGCGGCCTGCTGCAACGTTGCACCGCCATTGCTGAACCGCCAGAGCAATGGATCCGAGACTTCCTTGCACAGGTCCAAGGTAAGCTGAAGGGAAAAGGCGAGTGAGCCTGAACACGAAGTTGCCAATCTCGATCGTCTTTAGGGCCGTCGCAGATATACGATCCGAGGCTGCTTCTGCAAGACATGGACGCTGGCGTGGAGCAAGCTTGCGCGGTATTTACCGACGGTGGTATCGCGGGTCGCTATTGGATACAGGAGTCCAAATACCTTAAGGGCCTGCTGATCAACAGTCTCTTCTGGCCCACGCACACGACTATCTAGCACAAGGTGACTGGTGATCACATGATATTAGGTATCACATCCACAGCAACTGGACGGTTGCGAATGGATCGTAGGATATGACTGTCGTTGCCGACCCATCGAAGCTCCGGGAGCTGGCCAAGAAGCTGAAGAACGCTGGCCAGCAGATTGAGCAGACGCAGCGTCAGGCCATGGGTGCGTTGCAGTCGTCCGGCTGGAACGATCGAGAGCGACAACGATTCGAGGCCGACTTGGCTCGCGATCTTAAGACAGCTGCGGCAATTGGCCGCAAGCTCCAGAACGACTATCCAAAGACTCTGGAGCGCAAGGCTAAGGCGCTGGATGACTTCCACAAATAGGGATGGCAGATAGGAATCAGCCGCTCAGCGAAGGCCATGAATTGGACACTCAGGACGACATCGACGTGAATACCGAGCTCACGGCCGAGACGCTCGGTTCGTTTCTGCGCGATCGTTACCCGGATCGCGAGGCCGGAGATCCGGAAGGCGTCGCCGACATCGTTGGCGAGCTCGTCGCGCACAACTACGAGAGCCTGCACGACGTGTCCAAGATGCTGGCCCGTAACGTCGAGGCGCTGCGAACGCACGAGGAGACGAATCCGCCCGGCGGCAAGCCAGGAGCCCGATTCAACCAGGTCGGAGCGGTTCGGATTTCCCTGGCGGCCGAGGTCCCGGACTATTACACACAGCCGCAGGCCCGCCAGGAGCCGTTGAACGACACGGTGGTACATGGCAAGGAGCTCGAGGACGCCGGTGATCTGGCTGGGGCTGAGGCGGCATATCGAGAGGCTGACTCGACTGGAGTCGATGCATCACTAGCCATTAGCAGAGTTTGTATCGAGTGCGGCGATCGAGAGGCGATGAGGATCGCGTTTGACAAGGCGATCGAGCGCGGGCACGTCACCGCGATTTTCAACACCGGGGTAATCCTCCAGGAGCGCGGCAATATCGACGCGGCTGAGGTGGCATACCGCGCTGCCGACGCCGCTGGCGACATCTGTGCGTCATGCAACCTCGGCATCTTGCTTGAGGAGAACGGTGACTTCGTGGAAGCAGAGGCGGCATATCGGCGAGCGGATGAC
Source organism: Solirubrobacteraceae bacterium (assembly GCA_025451035.1). Lineage (GTDB taxonomy): Bacteria > Actinomycetota > Thermoleophilia > Solirubrobacterales > Solirubrobacteraceae > Palsa-744. The sequence continues at coordinate 29,283 of JANWLE010000014.1, read as the reverse complement.
GCAGGTGATGGCGATGCGGCGTGCTGTCTCGGGATGATGCTCGAGGATCGGTGGGACCTCGACGGTGCGCAAGGTGCCTTCCAGCGCGCTGCAGAGCGCGGCCACGCGACGGGAGCCCTGCGATTGGGAACCCTGCTTCAGGATCGCGGTGATAGGGCTGGTGCGGAAGCCGCCTACCAGCGTGCTGAGGCGCTAGGAGACGAGAACGGTGCACTGAATCTCGGGGCCCTGCTCCAGCGCGAAGGCGATCTTGCCGAGGCGGCGGTGGCGCTCAGACGCGCCGACGCTTTTGGGAATGCCGACGGCTCATACGCACTGGGGTTGGTTCTCTATCAAAGCGGTGATCGCGAGGGGGCGGGAGTCGCCTTCCAACGTGCACTCGAACGGGGTCACTCGAAAGCGGCTGGCGCGGCTACCGAGCTCCAGCAGGTCGGCGCAGCGCAGGACGCCGAGGCGTCCCACAGGGAGGCCGACGCGGCCGGTGATGGTGAGGGCTCGTTCCGGCTTGGCGAGTTGCTAGAGAGTCGCGCTGACCTGAACGAAGCTGAGGCCGCGTATCGTCGTGCGGATGAGCGCGGTCATGGAGCGGGCGCCTGGAGATTGGGAGTGCTGCTTGCTCGGCGGGGTGAGGTCGAGCAGGCACAAGCGGCGTATCGTCGAGCCGATGAGCGTGGAGACGCCAGCGGTGCGCTCAACGTGGGGGTGTTTCTCCAGAAAAGCGGTGAGTCCCGAGGTGCTCTTGAGGCCTACGCTCGATCTGAGGAATGGGGCAACGTCGATGCGGCATGTTCGATCGGGCTGCTGTTGGAGGACCTTGGCGAGGTCGCTGGAGCAGAATCGGCGTACCGTCGTGGTGACGCCAACGGGTCGGCGGTCGCCGCCTACCACCTTGCGTTGCTTCTTGAGGAGCGCAAGGACGGGGACGCCGCCGAGGCCGCGTACAGGCGCGCGGATGAGCGAGGGTTTGATAGGGCTGCTTTCAACCTTGGGATAGTCCTGTGCAACCGCAACGACCTCGTGGGCGCCGAGCAGGCGTTTCGGCGCGCGGACGAACGAGGGCATGCCGGGGGCGCCAACAACCTTGGCGTGATGCTCCTGCAGCGCGGCGACCATGAAGCGGCCCATGCGGCGTTCAGGCGTGCGAGTGAACGAGGGTACCCTGTACCGCCGGAGTTGCTCTGAGCGCTACATCGCGATGGCTACATATGACCCGCAGGCCTCTCACCGCTACAAACGCGCCCAGAAAGGAAGCCATGTCAGCAAACAATTACCTCAATCTCTTCATCGACGCGAATATCTCGGATAAACACGACCAAGAGAGATACAGCCGCTACATAGAGGCGGCTACAGTGGAAGGAGGCATCAATGTCGATGACATCGTCGGCGTAGGCGAGAACGGCACCGGTTCCAAACCCGATCTATACGTGATCGACCGCCAAACGATCACTCTGGTGTCTGAGGTTGGCATGTTCAACAAGCGAGTCGTAGTTCAGCGGGTGTCTACCATCGCGTCTATCGCCAGACTCAGGGGTACGCAAGAGGGCTTCAAGGGAACGGATGTCACAATCACCGCCAATGACTCGCGGGGCGAGGTCGCATTCAAGATTGTCTGGGGTCTAGGCGGCCCAGACTGGGTCGAGCCACTGATCATGCGGCAGCGTGACCATCTGTTTAAAGTGATTAGTGAAGCTATGGACAAAGTCGCCGATGCTCCCGCCCGTCCCTCTGTTTCCTCCGCATCGTCCAAGGCGGGCGCACTCATGGATTGGGCCGCGGAGGTTGTAAAGGCTTCGGGCGTGGAAATGACCAATGAGCGTGTCGAGGAGCACGCCAACATGGTCGCAGCAACGATGCGGCTCTACGAGTTCCTACCCCTCGGCGCTCCGTTCGGGATTGACAGCCTGAATAAGTTCTACCCAGGTGGCGAGATCCCGGATGGCACGCCCATCGAGACCTTCGACGAACTTTACGGACACATCGTCGCGAAGGTCGGTAGCGCCCGACCCGTCGATCAGGTTATCGACAAGTACCTCGCGGAACACTGGGCCGAGTTCGTCAACGGCTGCCGGGAGACCTACTCATGATTCTGGGCAGCCACTGCGTCGGGCAATAGCACGACAACAACGTGACATCTACCAGTCCAGAGGCGGTATCCGAGTTGCGCTCAGCGTTGGCTGCTTGGGCCAAGGCTGCCAGCGGGATCGTAACGCAGACTAGGGCCGCTACCACGGCGCTCGTCGGCGAGGCCGAGTCTGAGGTTCGCATTCGTGCCACCAGAAAGGCTGCGCTAGAGAACGCACTGCGAGCCGCAAGAGGCGAAGCGCGGGTGCGCCTTGTAAAGGAAATCCAGCTTGCGGATGCCTCTCTGGAGCACGCGCGCCGGGGGCTCAGCAGCGCAACCGAGGCCGCGCGTAGCGCGCAGATGCTGGAGCGACGAATCAACGAATCGACCAATGAGCGGGTGCCGCTCGCCGTCCAGGCACTCGGGGGAAAGCTTCGAGCGCTCTCAGACTACAGGGCAACATCGGCTCCGAGCGCGACAAGCACACCGACAGGAAACGGCGCTGCGTCGAACGGCTCCGGCTATGGCGTCCAAGGCATCGTCGACGTTCCGATCAATCACGCAGACTTCGATGACAATCCGATCAAGGATGGATATCATCGCGGCGGCGCGAATATCAGCGATTACCGCTGGGCTGTGGAAACCTGGGAGTCGGTCGTCCGCCCAGGTGTAGTCGCCGGGAAGACTCGCGAGGACTTCGCGCGCCGAGACGCCGAGATGGGACGGCATGTGGGCTTTCGCCGCACGGCTGGCGTTTACGACATGTTCCTCGGTGACCACCCAATCCAGTTCTCGCGCCGTGCTGACGGAACCCTGGATGTGGCGAGCGGCCGTCATCGAGTGCAGATAGCACAGCAGTTGGGATTGACACACCTTCCAGGACGACTGCATGAGTAATGAAAGTCGCCACCTCTGCGCATTGGAGAACGTCGCAGCAGAGGCACGACACATCCTTGAGTCGCACATCGCCAGCGTTGACTCAAGATGGAGCGATGACGCCCGACGCGGCTTCGAGACAGACCACCTCGCCGCGATCCGTAGCGACGCGCGCCGTCTGAAGGTGGACTTGGCAGTCATCGCAGAGAAGGCAGATCAGTCCGCGCGCGCCGTTCATCGCAGTTAAGACATGACTACTCAAGACCGCAATCCGGATCAGGCTGCCGCGCTTCGGGTCAGCGGAGTGGTGCAAGGTCGATCCGATAGAAGTGAGCTTTATGCCAAGCAAACCACGTGTCAAAGGAAGGAGTGACTATGGGTTTCCTGTCTAAGAGTGAGCCCGTTGCGATAGACGCAGCCCTGGAGAAGGCGGTGGTCAACGAAAACGAGCGGGGTCTTCAGAAGACACTAAAGCTGCTCTCGAAGAACCAAGTCGCCATCCTGGCCAGCATCGAGGATGGCGAGACAGTGGCCGCCATAGTGGGGCACGGAGGGGCAATCCCCCAGCTCTTTAGCTACGTGCTCGTCATCACCAATCGCCGGCTGTTGAACTTCAAGAAAGGACGCCTCGATGGCTCATTGCAGCAGAGCGACGTCGGCCGCACGCGACTATTCAACCCAACCAGCTCAAATACAGCCAGCGCACAGGGTGCATTCTTGGTGGCAATCGAAACACACGAAGGCATGATGTACCCGGATGGCGATATACGTCACTTTGAGCCCTCCCGCTACCTTGGCATCCAGTTGGACGATCCGCGACTGGCGCGCGGGGTATGCGCAATCATCGACGCCATTAACGGACTTACTGAGTGATGGGATTGTTCAGTCGTAAACCAAGGCTGCACACGTGCTTCTTTTGTTCGGAGCTCGTAGTTGATGAGCGGTCCGCCACATGGGCACACTACAAAACGCACCTCATTGAGGTTACCGACAACAATGGTCAGCAAGCCGTTACGTTCAAGTGTCCCCGCTGCGGGCTTATGGACCAGGCTTGGGGCGGCGGGCGCCCAGATCCCGCTTTCAACGGCGTCAGCGCGATCTTCGTCCACCTGATGCAACGGCACGGCATCAACCTGATCAACTGACGGAAACGAAGAAGCGCGCGCAGATGAGGGAGAGTCCGTGGTCGGTGACGTAGGTCGCGAGCGAAAGCACTATGCGCCTTGATATCCACGTTGCCGCGCCCGCGCCTCCGCTTCCTGGGCACTGTGGATATCTCCTCGCTGCTGAAACACCAGTGACAGAATACGAGCGCCGAGCGCGCTCCCGCGCTCGTCCGCGCGCTTGGCGGCTTCCTCTGCCTCCGCCGTCTCGCCGCGATCAAATTGGAGACCTGCTAGGAACTCCGCGCCACCCGAACTGCCGCCTGCATCAGCGCGACGAGCGGCGGCCAACGCATCCGGAATGTTGCCATCGTCGAAGTAGTGAACAGCCATGTGGTAGGCACATTCGGGGTGACCAAGCGCGTCCCCGCGTTCAAAGGCACAACGCGAGCCGGCAGCATCTCCCACGTCTCGCAGCATGAGACCCAGGCTCCATCCTGCGCGAGAGAATCCACGATCGAGCGCTTCGCGGTAAAAGGTCGCAGCACGTTGGGAGTCACCGTCTCTATCCCGAATCTGGCCAAGGAAGTATGTCGCCATCGCATCACCGCGCTCGTGACCGCGAGTAAACGCAGCTTCGCCATCCGCCCGAACGCCGGAGTCCATCAGCCGGGCTCCGAGTCTGGTTGCGCCTTGCGGATGTCCGCGCTCGTCGGCGCGAGCAAATGCCTGGAGCGCCTGATGAGGATCGCGCTGAGCCTGAGTTAGCACCTCGCCGAGTCGATAGGCGCCCTCAGCGTCTCCGAGTTCGTCGGCACGTAGATACGCCGCTTCTGCCGCTGTGTGGTCTCCTCGCTGCTCGGCGTCAACACCACGCGCGACAAGATCTCGGGCCGACTGTGTATCTGGCTTTGACGTGGCGTCAAGTTGCTGGTCTAGCAACGCAAGCATGTGGCCGGCGCCCTCGTGTCCGCGGTCCCGAGCTCTCGCGAACGCTTCACGAGCGCCGTCGACATCGTTGTGCTTCATCAAAACCGATCCAAGTCCGTATGCAGCGTGTGCGTGTCCCGCCGCGTCGGCACGACGGTATGCGGACTCGGCACCCCACAAGTCGTCTCGTCCCTCAAGGAGTCGGCCGATGACATATGCGGCCTCTGGAATACCGTTCTCTTCTGCTGTGCGGAGATGTCGGACAGCCTCATCGACAGCTCCCCGGTCGGCGTGGAGTAGGCCGAGATTGAGCGATGCGTTAGCGCTTCCGCGGGAGATCGACCGCAGATAAGCGGCCTTCGCACCCTTCATATCACCGCTGTCCTGCAGAAGGATGCCCAGCGATGACGCGGCCTCGGGATGTCCTCGCGCCTCTGCGCGATGGAATGCGTCCGCGGCGCCCGCAATGTCGCCACGCCGCTTCAGGACAAGACCGAGGAGAATCGCCCCGTCGGCGTCCTGCAGTTCGTCCGCCTCTCGATAGGCCTGTTCTGCAGCATCCCAGTCCCCCGCTGCCTCGGCTTCGTGCCCGCGTTGCAGTAGATCTGCTGGTGTCATGGTTGGGGGCTCTGACGCATCCGCATATCCTAAGACAGCCCACATGCGAACGTCGCTGAGCCGAGCAGTGCAGCTTCACTCATACATGCTCGCCATCGCTGTCGGCGCGGGCGCAGGCGTCGTCCAAATCGACCCGGATACGGGTCGTGCTAAAGCACCGACGGGCAATGAGGCTCCGCAGGCCGCAGCGGCCGGACCATTCTGAGCACACCATACTGCCGCTGTCTCGAACGAAAGGGAGAATGACGCTATGGCTGACGACGAGGCGAAGCTCGAAGGACAACGTCGGGCGATTCGTGAGCACATCGACAAGTACAGTCGCTATCCAAGCCAGCGGGACAAGCAAACGGCGCTGAAGACCATCCAGAACGCCCAGCGCCACATCGCGGATCTCAAGCGACGCAATCCAAGATTTGGTGACTCACGCGAGGACACTTGGCGTCCGTAGACAGGACGAAGAGGTATCCAGTCCGGTCCGACCGGCGCAGGCTGAGCGGTTTAGTCCGGCGCGCCAGACAGCGTAACCTCTCCCACACCTGTACAGCTGGAGCACAGAGATGCGCGGCACACCCCGATCGTCGATCCTATAACGTTTCCGCTCATGGGAATCCGGGGGCGGATCGCCGCGCGTGCGACTGAGCTAGGCGCCGCTGCTGCCGAGGCGGCTGTCGTCCGGGCGCAACACGTAGGCGCGAGATATCGCGGCCTACGGTCCGTCTTCAAGGACGAGGAGGGGCACGTCACGATCGAGAGCCTCTTGGCTGCCCTTGTGGCCGCGGTGAGAGCAGACGAACACGAGGAGGACCGGTCCGCGCGCGACGTCTTCAAGACCGCACGTAGCCGTCGGCGACGTCTCGGACTCCTGTCATTCGGTGCGGGCCCGCTGGTGGGTGTCGCGACCCAGATCGTCGACCTCTACTGCGAAACGGCCACAGTTTGTGATCTGGCCGACTTGCACTCGATCGGACTGAGCGAACACCAGATCGCAGCTCACATGCTCGTCCTATGGGGCATCGCGGAGAGCCTCGATGAGGCCGAGGCCGTTATGACGGGCACCGCCACGCAATCCCTCGCGTCGATCATCGGTGGACGCATCCACGGTGGCGTGGCCGAACACATCCCGCAGAAGCTCACCAAGCGGGCTGCCATCCAAGCCCTGTCGGATGCGCGGGCTCTGGTGCGCGACGCGCGAAAGGCGGGCAGCGGGAGCGTAAAGGGTGTCGTCTTCACGGGGCACAGAACTAAGCAGCTCATCAAGACGGCCGAGCTGCAACTCGGTGTCGGGTAGCTCTCGCGCTCACGTTTGGCCCTTGCCCCGCACCGGGTTCCTGCCCGTCCGGGCAGGACATCGTCGACCGTGCAGTTAACAGCGATCTGCCTGCCTATCTCCCCTTCCACCGACCCACGACCACCGCCACGGCCGTGGCACTACTCATCTGTGACCGGCGGCGAGTTAGCCGCGAACGCGAACAGAAGCGGTGTCTGGGTGTGCTACTCGGTCAGCAGCCCGCGCTCCCGGAGCAGCGCACGGTTGTAGTCAATGGTTGTCTGACCAGCCTGCCGGTCCTTCCAAAAGACCTGGAACACCTTCCATTGAGCACCGGGGTTCATATTCCCGAGCCGAGCCCACTCCTCCGCTTGCTCCTGATCTACGAACACCTCTGGCGGCACAGACCCCTCGGGCAACGGCGGGTGGATGACTACCCAGACGGCAATGTCCGATTCCATGGTGGGATCCTACCCATTGCGCAGGCGGAGGTCGATCAAGGCAACGCATGTCCGCCCGCCGCGTCGATGCAAAGGCGGGCAGCCCGTTCGATCTTTGGCACGAACGTCCGAGAGGAATCTGTCCAGAGCCGACCGCTGACTATCGTGCACTGCTGCGAGCGCGTACCAGCCGCCTGGTGCTCTTCCGCATCGGACGAGCCGCGGTCGTACCGGCGTCTGTGACAGTCCTCGTCAAGGCCGTTCCGCCCGAGAGCGCTAGAACGATCGCTTGACCTACCGACCCGGACCCAGCCGCCCACGTAGACCCACGTTATCGCCACGGACGATCATTGACCGTGGGTAACGACGCCGACGCGGCGACGTTGATCGGCACCGTTTGAAGTGTCCGATCGCACCGGGGTTGCTCGACGGACGAGAGCAAACCCCTTAGGCGTTGGGTGTCTCACCGCGTCTCGCGTGTAGCTTGTCGTTGCAAGCTCCAATCAATAGTTTCCCCCCTCTCTAGTCACGGAATACGAGCTTGCGAGTACAGGCACCGTGAAGGTGCCGTTCCGTGACTAGAGAGGGGGGAAACTGCTCGCCGGCTTGACGGCGATATCGTCGGGACGCCCGACAGGGTTACCGACAACCTCCCGACACCAAAAGGTGTCGGACTAACCGTCTTTTTGGGCCACCCTGTGGTGGCCCAGCAGGTGGCCGCCGGACACGGCCACCTGCCATTGATCTGAAAAGCATCAACTCACAACCTTGTCTCTGCGAACCAGAGCACATCGGACGGTTGGTCTCAGAACATCAGCAGCAAAATGATCCTCCAAGCTCAGAGCACGGAGTCGAGATCGGGCTCTGAGAATGCGCCCACGGTCTGCCAGTTAGGCTCTTCGGTGAAGACCGGGCAACCGGCATCGCGGAGTCGGTTGGCGAGATCCTGTCGCCAACTGGAGTTAGAGGTGATCCTGACGGTGTTGCGGCCGGTAAGGTCGGTTGCGAGGCGCGGGCGCCCGAGTTCGAGAATGATTGTCCGGTCCGGATGGGATGTGAACGCGATCCCACCCTCGTAGAAAACGTTTGGACGTGGCTGCCACGCTAGCTCTGCGTCGGCGGGGTCCTTTGGATCGCGTAGATCGTCGCGGAGCACGACTTGCTCTTCAGGGGCTAGGAGGATGACCGCGGCTTGGGCCGTCTGAAACGCGGCTTCGACGGCCTCGGCATTGTAAGGTGCTCCTCTGCCGGTCGATTTGACGGCGGCTGACCACTCGATGGGTTCCAAGCCGAGTGCGCGCAGCAAGTTGAAAAGGTCATCGCGAGCCTTGTCGCGGCCGTGTACAACCATGATCTTCTTGTTGCTGGTGGCAAGCAGGGCGTCCGTCGAGCGCGGCGAGGTGGCCGAGGCTGGCAGCGACGGCTGCTGGTGTTGCTCCTCCGGGTAGTTGATGGCAAGGAATTCGATGACAGTGTGGATATCGCGGTAACGTCGTCCGCGTTCGAGATTGACCTCCAAGGACCAGCCGTCGGAGTTTGGTCCGGCGAATGAGGTCCAGAGCTGCCACGCTTCGGCGCTCACGAGAGTCCCCAAACGGAGCAGGGCGGTGTCGCCTGGTTCGAGCCCCACGTGCAGACGGATCTCCTCGCTTGTGACTGACAATCGGTCAAGCTCGGTCGCGCACGACGGCCGAAACCGCGCTGCACGTTCTGCGACATAACGCACGACGGCTACGAATCGACTTAGGTCCTCAGCGGCGGCTAGGAGATACGTCATACCTTGGAGGCTGACTGCTACCACGGTGTTCTCCCGGAGTAGAAAGTGATGGCTGCGAGCCATTACTGGCGTTACCAAGCCGCGTTCGGCCAGTTCGAGATATATGTCGCGGGGCTCGACCTGGAGCTCCTGCCAGAGCTGCGCGCTGATGGACTGGAAGAGCGGCCATTGCCCCGTCTGAACGAACGTCTCGTACATGAGCTCCAGCATTCGGTGCTGCTGCCACGAGATGCCGTCATTGGATTGATCAGGCGTATCCATGAGAGGGAGGTTAGCCTCGACTAGGGAGTGTCGGTAGCGGGGGGCCCGCGGGTAGCCCCGGCCAACAGCGGGCTGCCCCTGGGCACTCGTCCCGTCAGGTGACCTGACACACGCGAGAGGTGATGACCAACAGCGTTGTAGTCCAACTTGCCTCAGCTCTAGCTGTGAGATCAATGCGCTGGCGTGGTCCGATATATAGGATTTTGGTCATGGCGGACTCGGAGGACGCCTATCTTGCCCGGGAGGCGAGAGCGCGCAAGAGGATCGATGAGCAGCTCGTAGCTGCGGGGTGGCTTGTTCAAGGCGCGGATCAGGTCGACGTGAACGCGGGTCCTGGTGTGGCGGTCCGGGAGTTCGTGCTGGAGAAGCCGCACGGCCGGGTGGACTACCTCCTTTTTCTCGATGGTCAGCCTGCTGGGGTGATCGAGGCGAAGCCCGAGGGCACGACGTTGGTCGAGGTGGAGCATCAGTCGGGGAAGTACGGTGATGGGCTCCCCGACTGGCTCAACGCCCCCGTCTACCCGCTCCCGTTCATCTACGAGTCCACTGGCAGCGAGACGAGATTCACGAATGGCTATGACCCTGAAGCGCGCAGCCGCGGCGTCTTTACGTTTCATCGGCCTGAGACGCTGGCTGAGTGGAGCCGTCAGATCCTCGCGAACTCGGATGCGCCGACGTTTCGTGCCCGACTCAAGAGCATGCCAGAGCTGGACTCCACACGATTGTGGGAGGTCCAGGCAACGGCGATCCTGAACCTTGAGGAGTCGTTGCGTGCGGATCGACCGCGTGCGTTGATCCAGATGGCGACGGGGTCGGGAAAGACATTCACCGCGGCAAACATCTCCTACCGGCTGATCCGGCATGCCGACGCGAAGCGGATTCTGTTCTTGGTCGACCGATCTAGCCTCGGTGAACAGACCAAGCTCGAGTTCGACAAGTTCGATGTCCCGGACACACAGCGGAAGTTCCCGGCGGAATACAACGTCCAGCACCTAAAGTCGAACACGATCGATCGAACGTCCCGTGTGTGCATCTCGACGATCCAACGGATCTTCTCAATCCTGCGTGGCGATGAGGAGATGGACGAGGAGACCGACGAACACTCGGTCTATGAGCTCCCCATCGCGGAGCCGGTAACGGTGGAGTACAACCCGAAGCTGCCTCCTGATGCTTTCGATGTGATCATCGTTGATGAGTGCCACCGGTCCATCTACGGTGTGTGGCGGCAGGTGCTCGAGTACTTCGACGCCCACTTGATCGGTTTGACGGCGACGCCAACGAAGCAGACGTTCGGCTTTTTCCGCCAGAACCTGGTGATGGAGTACAGCCACGAGCTGGCGGTAGCCGACGGCGTGAACGTGGACTTCACGGTCTACATCATCAAGACTGCGATCACGGAGAGCGGCTCGAAGATCGAGACTGGCGAGTTTGCTGGGTATCGCGACCGGATGACACGAAAGCTCCGGTGGGAGGCAGTTGATGAGCCTGTGGAATACACAGCTAAGCAGCTCGACCGTGCGGTGGTCGCTGAGGACCAGATCCGCACCGTGCTCTCGACATTCAAGAAGAAGGTGTTTACCGATCTGTTCCCGGGCCGTACGACGGTGCCGAAGACGCTGATCTTCGCCAAGGACGACTCGCACGCTGATGACATCGTGAAGATGGTGCGCGAGGTCTTCGGTAAGGGCAACGACTTCGCGACGAAGATCACCTACCGTAGCCGTGATGGCAAGCCAGAGGACTTGTTGCAGTCGTTTCGCAACTCGCTTTACCCACGGATCGTGGTGACCGTAGACATGATCGCTACGGGGACCGATGTAAAGCCGCTGGAGTGTCTGCTGTTCATGCGGTCGGTCAAGAGCAGGACCTACTTCGAGCAGATGGTCGGCCGCGGTGTGCGGGTTATGGACGACACCGATTTCCAGTCCGTGACAGACGACGCTCGGCACAAGGACCGCTTCATCGTGATCGATGCCGTCGGTGTCACCGATACCGACTTGATGGAGACGCTGCTTCCGTTGGAGCGTAAGCCGTCGGCGAGTCTGAAGGATCTCATGAAGCTGGTGGGTTTCGGCAATCGCGAGCCCGAGGTCGCATCGACGCTCGCGTGTCGTCTGGCCCGGCTCGATAAGCAGCTTCCAAGGGAAGGCCGGGAGATGCTCGCCAAGCTGGCCGGCGGGGTGTATCTGGGCGAGATCGCGCGTGGCATCGTCGATGCCCTGGACCCTGACAATCAGATTGAGGCGGTCAAGAAAGCGGGCGGTGATCACACGGACGAGGTATCGGTCGGTCAGGCAGCAGGGGTCAACATGATCAACGAGGCGCTGAAGCCGCTGTCGTCGAACCCGGAGCTTCGCACGGCGATCATCGACGCGCGTAGATCGTTTGAGCAGACGATCGATGAGGTCTCAAAGGACACGGTATTGGTCGCCGGACACTCCGACGAGGGACGCGAAAAGGCGGCGGAGCTTGTCGGCTCGTTCAGGCAGTACATCGAGGAGCACAAGAACGACATACGCGCTCTGCAGGTTCTCTATAGCCGGCCGTACAGCGAGCGGCTGACGTTCGCGGAGATCAAGGACCTCGCCACGACAATCCAGCGGCCACCGCGTCGGTGGACACCGGAGAGGCTTTGGAAGGCGTATGAGATGCTCGACCAGTCCAAGGTACGTGGCTCTGGCGGCAGGATGCTCACGGATATTGTCTCGCTGGTGCGCTACACGCTGGACCAAGATGAGGAGCTCGTGCCCTTCCGCGACCAGGTGGACGAGCGCTTCGCAACGTGGCTCTTGGTCCAGGAACAGCAGGGCGTCAGCTTCACCGATGAGCAGCGCCAGTGGCTGACCTGGATGAAGGAGAACATCGCCACGGAGATGGGCATCACCGCCGAGTCCTTCGAATACACGCCCTTTGCTGAGCACGGGGGCATCGGAAAGGCAGTACGGATCTTCGGCGACCGTCTTACCCCGATAACAGATGAACTAACCGAGGCGCTTGCAGCATGAGCGATCTGCCGAGTGGTTGGACCACAGCATCAATTGCACAAGTGACGCACGTGAATCCTCCACTGGGCACAAACCTCTCTGCGGACGCCCCGGTCTCGTTTGTCCCAATGGCTGCGGTTCAGGCTGAATCAGGTCGAATCGATACCTCCGAGACGCGACCCTTCGGGCAGCTCAAGACGAAGAGCTACCGGTCGTTTGCGGAAGGGGACGTGCTGTTCGCAAAGATCACACCCTGCATGGAGAATGGCAAGGCGGCAATTGCGCGCAATTTGCATGCTGGTTGTGGGTTTGGCTCGACCGAGTTCCATGTACTTCGCACTGACGCCGGTATCAATCCGGACTACGTTCTCCAGTTCGTTTTGCAGAAGAAGTTTCGCCGCGACGCAGCACGCAATATGAAGGGCACAGCAGGTCAACTACGAGTGCCGGCGGCCTACCTAGCTGAGCACCGCATTCCTGTCCCACCGACAGCTGAGCAGGAACGCATCGTTGCCGCCATTGCGGAGCAGTTCTCCCGGCTTGACGCGGGAGCGGAGGCACTGAAACGAGTCCGGCTGAACCTAAAGCGGATGCGGGCCGCGGTGTTGCAGGCAGCAGTCACTGGCAGGCTCCCCGCGGAGGACGTGGTCTCTGTTGAGCAGCTCGAGATTGCTGAGGATCCGCTGGCGAGCCGGCTGACGGGAGCCAACCTTCACAAGGTGAAGCGGGCCGCCGCCGATCTACTTGCGCTCACCTGGGATATCCCGGATTCATGGACTTGGAAGTCCGCGTCCACCGTATGTGATGTGATCGCATCTGGTTCGACGCCAACGAAAGTGGCGATGACTGCTGGTCATGGTGAGGTGCCATACATCAAGGTTTACAACCTCACGCACTCGGGAGAGCTGGATTTCTCGGTTCGGCCGACCTTCATTGATCGCGCCACGCATGAGGGGCCGCTGCGCCGATCACGCCTGCGTCCTGGAGACATACTCACAAATATCGTAGGTCCGCCTCTCGGCAAGGTTTCGGTCGTGCCCGACCAGTATCCGGAATGGAACACAAATCAGGCCGTAGTTGTTTTTCGTGCACTTCCGTCTCTCCATCCACGTCTCCTGAAGTACTGGCTGCTGAGTCCACCAATATTGAAGATGCTGGCGTCCACATCGCGCGCTACGGCCGGGCAGTTCAACGTCTCGTTGACCACCTGCCGCGCGCTCCCACTGCCAATTCCTCCTCGCGATCAACAGGACGCGCTGGTCGCGGCGATCGAGCATCATCTCTCAGTGGTCGACGTCGTCGAGGCGGCCCTGAAGCGTGGGGCTTCGTGCTCCACGCACTTGCGATCCTCGATCCTCGCCGCTGCATTCTCTGGCGCGCTGGCGCCACAAGACCCGAACGACGAGCCAGCTTCGGTGTTGCTAGAACGCATCGCTGCCGAGCGCGCTTCGTCCAACCGCCATAAATCCACCAGAGCTCGCAGCCAACGACGGAGAAAGGTCGCCGCGTGAGCGATTCCGCCACCATCGTTCGCAAGCTCTGGAACTACTGCAATGTGCTGCGTGACGACGGACTCTCCTACCAGGACTACATAGAGCAGCTGACGTTTTTGCTGTTTTTGAAGATGGCCGATGAGCAGACGAAGGCACCGTTTAGTCGCCCGCCGATCGTCCCGTCCGGGTTGGATTGGGAGACACTGCATCGTCTCGATGGCGACCCGCTGGAGGTCCAGTATCGGCACACGCTCGAGGAGCTCGGCAAGTTGCCGGGAACGCTGGGGGTGATCTTCCGCAAGGCGCAGAACAAGATCCAGGACCCCGCCAAGCTCAAGCGGCTCGTGTCGGATCTGATCGAGAACGAGCAGTGGATGACTCTGGACGTCGACGTGAAGGGCGATGCCTATGAGGGGCTGCTTGCCAAGAACGCCGAGGATGTGAAGTCGGGCGCTGGGCAATACTTCACCCCCCGCCCATTGATCCAGGCGATTGTCGAGGTGATGCGACCCACGGCGGACATGCACGTGGCGGATCCAGCGGCCGGTACCGGAGGATTCTTGCTGGCGGCCTATGAGCAGATGAAGTCCAGCCGGCTCGATCCTGACGAAAAGAAGTTCCTGCGGGACGAAGCGCTCCGAGGGTGGGAGATAGTCGATGCCACGGCCCGTATATGCGCCATGAACCTGCTGCTGCACGGGATCGGGACCCCGGAAGGGGAGAGCCTGGTGACCGTCGATGACGCGCTTCGCGCCAAGTCCTCGGAGCACTTCGACATGGTCTTGACCAATCCGCCATTCGGGAAGAAGTCCTCCTACAAGGTCATTAATGCCGAGGGGGACGCCGAGACCGAAAGCATGAGCTATCTCCGGGAAGACTTCTGGGCGACGACCTCCAACAAGCAGCTCAATTTCCTCCAGCATGTTCGGTCGCTTCTTGAGACCAATGGGCGCGCGGCGATTGTGGTGCCTGACAACGTGCTGTTCGAGGGTGGTGCTGGTGAGACAGTACGACGCAAGCTCCTCATGGAGTGCGATGTCCATACTCTGCTGCGGCTGCCGACTGGCATCTTCTATGCCGGTGGGGTAAAGGCTAATGTCCTGTTTTTCGATCGCAAGCCGGCATCGGAGAAGCTATGGACGAAGAAGCTGTGGATCTATGACTTCCGCACCAACCAGAGCTTCACCTTGAAGACGCGCCAGCTTGTTCGTTCAGACCTCGATGACTTCGTGGCTTGCTACAAGACCAAGCATCGTCAGGACCGCGTCGAGACGGAGCGGTTCAAGTCCTTCTCCTACGACGAGCTGATGGCGCGTGACAAGGCGTCGCTGGACATCTTCTGGCTGCGCGACGAGTCGCTGGAGAACACGGACAATCTCCCCGCCCCCGAGGTGATCGCAGCCGAGATTGTCGAAGACCTCCAGGCTGCCTTGGGCCAGTTCAGCGCGATCGCCGAGACGTTGAGCATCAGGGGCAGTCCAGCGCACAGCAAGGATTAGCCGGTCAACCGATGACTGAGATTGAGCTGTCGCCGGAGACCACCGAGGCCATCGCCAAGCGCACAGCAGAGCTGATCTCCGTCGGCTCATCCGTCGAGCTGAAGCCAGAGGCGATCGAGGCCATTGCTCGACGCGTTGCGGCTCTTCTCGATACCCGGACCGCTCCACCGCCGATCAGCCAAGCATCCTCCACTACTCGACTCAGGCGGATCCGGTCCGTCATTCGCTGGCTTACAAAGACTCCACCCAGAAGCCGTCTTATCAAATGGACCGAACAGAAAGCAAGAAGACGACTCCGCTATAAACCAAGCTTCAAACGGTTCTTTGTCATATGGTTTCTGACCTACCTCATCTTTCCCACGAGTCTGCCGTGGATCCTCTTTTCGATTGAGCCGTTTCGATCACGGAACGCTTATCTCTGGGTCACTGTGGGACTGCTAGTCGGTATCGCACCAGTGGTTCTCTCTTTCATGTTTCGCGTTGTCCTGCGTCGTGGTCACTGGGCCCGCGAATGGTGGCCTGGCTCGGAATATAGTGCGCGCGCTCGTATGCAGCTCAGCCTGTTCAACGCAGGCTTGGTCCTCGCGGGTTATGCAACGCTGGTGGGGCTTTTTTCGGCAACGTATATACAGCTGGCATACCACTCTAGTGCGTGCTTTAGGGGCACGCTTACCCAAGCCCAGGCTGCGTATTTCACGATCACAACCTTTACGACGACCGGATTTGGTGACATACACCCGGCCTCAGACGGATGCCGCCTTGCCGTCGCCGGGCAAACCCTGGTTGGACTCGTAGTTCTGGTGGTCGTGTTCGCTGGGCTTTTGACACGACTTATCGCGTACAACGCGCCCCGCGACTCATAACAAGCACGGATACAGCGTTGCTTCGCACGTGTTTTGCTGGCGACACCGGCAACCGCCACTCATCGAATATCACGGTTCGTTGAGATGCTTGGCCGCTTGCGCGAACCAGCGGTGCCCTTACGCCAGGGACAGGCCCGATGTACATATCGCCGTGGACACCATCCAGTGCGACTTGAAGATCAGTCGGCCGCCCTCGGGATCACCGTCCGGAAGGAAGACAGTGATCGAGGTCCGGTTTGCGCGTTATTGGGATGGTCACGGCGGGTCTGAACCCACCCAAGCGAGTCTTAGTGTGTCGTCGACTATGCTCGATGGCACTAAAACAGACTCGGAAAACACTCGGTCTCTTGAGCTCGCCAGTCGAACAGCCGAGGCTGGGGACGGGCACCGTACTCGACAACCTGTGGTGCGAGCGGCGGCACTGAAGGCAGCAATCGCGCAGCTGCGTGACCTGACGAAGGGGCATGCCGACAGATCCAGTGGGGAGACGCTCGCAGCGAATCTGGTGCTGCTACGAGCTCACGGCGTGGATGACGAGATCCTCGCCATGGTTGTAGAGATGACCCTCGCGCAGAATGCGGACGACGAGTTCACGGCGGCCATCAACTACATGTCCTCAGGCTTTCTCCTGGCGCTGCTGACCTTGAGGGAGGAGGCGAGCGATGCACACCTCGTTAAACGTTCATGCGGCTAATCGCGATTACACCTGGATCTCTCCCGCGCGCACAGCGGCCCTCGTCGGAAACACGAACTGGCCGAGCCGATGTACAAGCCCATCGCGTTCTAGGCGCATCAACGAATCAGCTGCACTCACCCGGTTGCCAAGAGCTCGAATCAACTCGTCAGCAGACCAGAGACCTGGCTGATTGGAGTCAAGCAGCACGGCAAGGACCATCCCGTCGTCCAGCTCATCCTGCTCAGCAAGATCAAGCGTCACATCAGCGCTGTCTCGCGGTGTGCGGCTACAGTGCCTTTCGGGCATGGGAACTCGCCTTCCTGTGTCTAGACCCCGGCGCAGGCCACTAACCTGCGTCGGGGTCGCTTTAGTAGCGACCAGCCGACGATATCCAGGCTCGTCAAGCAGTCAAGGCGCTCCACAGAGACGGCACGAAGCTGACGCGGTTACGTCACATACCCGCCTGACCAGCGATGCGCTCACGCGTCTGACCGCTCGACGCCGAGAAGTCGTCGGTCATCAAGTATCCAGCATCAACGGTCCTGCTCTTAGATCACCTCCCTGGCCGAGGGGTGAAGGAGGTGATCTAGTGCAGAACGAGTTGATATTGATGTTGCTGCTGATCGCGGTAATCCTGCGCTCGCGGTAGCCGCGACGTGTGGCTGAGCGCCTACACAAGTAGTGTGTGCGCTTCAGTCGATCTCTTCCTCCACTCCGATCTCCTCGATCTTGTGCCGCTTGACCCAGCGATCCAGCTCGATCGGGTCGAATCGAATCTGGCCGGAAATCTTGTAATGCGGGATTAGCCGATGCCGCGCTCCAGCTTCCAAAAGAAACGGCGCGATCCTCAGGCATGAACTGGCCGTTATGGGGTCTATGAGAGCGATCACGCACTCCTTGGCGTGACCGCCTCTGATACGCATCCCGTGTGGTCGTTGGATGAGTGGCTGGCGCTGCATGTGAAGTCTAGTGATGCATGATCTTGGGATCACGGGGTTAGCCTCCTGCTGTTATATTTTCTAGCTTTTGAAAGAAGAACCTTTCAAAAACCAAACCAAAACTGCCGACAACAGGCTTCCCCTTTTGCACGCGCCAGCGTGCTACGATCAAACCAGTCGGCAGTTTAGGAAGCTCTAACAGTCCGATACGCTTTGCGGACGTGTGTGATCAAGGCTGTAGGGCGTCTCGGCTAGCAGGGTTAGGCTAGAGGAGCCGCGTACCTGATTTGATGAGTAATTACCCTCCAGTCCTACCGATGGAGTAAGTGCGTTCTCGAAAGGAACTGAGCGCCAGACGCTAGTTTCAGTCAGCTACTTTGCTCGCGGCTCTTATCTTGTCGGCCGCAGCGAGCAAGTCTTGACCCGTCTGGAGCTGGGTACGTGCTGGCCCATACAGCGCATAGAACCATAGAAGTAGCCCCACTGCTCCTAGTGCGATCAAGACCAGGGCTCGAAGCAGAGCGGTGTCGTTGCCTCGCGCGACGCATATGAGCGCGGCGATCTCACCGCCCAGCGGCATGGACAGCATCCATCGTGCGATGTGGCGATCGGATCGGTCCGTCTGCTTGGACTCCTGGAAGTATCCGGCGTGGACTACGGCAACGAGTAGTAGCACCGGGATAAGCGCCGCGACAGTCGAATAGAACGCAGGCCGGATATGCATGTGGCGAACCATCCCCATCCGAGCGATACTCACGGGCAGGAATACAAAGCTCGCTGCTACGAGGTACGGGCGTTGCTCGATGCAGCCAGCCGCCCTATCGATCGGGCCAACCGCCTTATCGATCGCGTGCATGAGTCGCATAGCCAGGCATATCTGCGGATGGGCGTGAGCTTGGGCAGCTGATCGCGCAGTGCGCGCCGGCGGGAAGCACCGCTGTGCGACTCCACTGCTTCTCGCCTAGGCCGAAGGGGTAGACGGTTCTTCGGGTCGCCCGCTCAGGCTTTGTGGTGTCAGTGAGCAAAGCGCACGCTTGGAGCAGCCCTGCCCAGAAGGAGACAAACGAGATGGTTGGGATGAATTCGCCTTCAGCGAGTTCAAGGGGGTGCGGGTGGGCGCAGCCGGCGCATGGTTCGCCTGGATGATGATTGGTGACGATCGCTTCGTGATTGCTTGTGGCCGCGACATATAGGTTGGCGGGCCACTCTTCTTGTATCCACCAGCGCGCGGGTATGTCATCGACGCCGACCACGATGCGCTTGGCTAGTGGCAGAAGCTCGTTGCGGGTGTCTTTATTGAAGCGCTTGTTCACGCCGGCGATTTTTAGCGTGCTGGTGCTTGAGCTTTCAAGGATCGTGATCTTTGGCTTGCCCTCATCGCTGGCTCGTTGTTGCGTGTTGCGGTTTACGTTGGACAGCTCACCGTAGTCATTGTCGAGGACTCGCATCTCGGCGGTGGTTTCCGGAAGCCACAGCAGGGTGAAGATAAACGCGTTTGTTATTGCGCCTGCGCTGATGGCGTCGATGTCTCCGAGCGACATGGGCCGTTCAGACGGGCTTGGGAATAGCTCGGCCATGTCGATGTCCACAGGCGGCCCTGGCGATGGTCGTGGGCGAGCGCTACAGCACGCTCCGGTGGCGTCCGCGATATGCGGCACCGCCGTCTCGAGAGCGATCGCCGCTGCCGCCGCACCAGCCGCGAGGGCGCCGATCGGTGCGTTCCCGGTGATCCTCAATCCAGCGCGTGCCCGGTCGCGGGCGAGACGGCACCTGAGCCCGTTGGCCGTTACATAGATCGCGTCAGGGTCCTCGCACGGGCTGTCGCCAAAGACGAACGTTGCGTCGGCGTGCTCAGCCTCGTTGCGCACCGTGGCGCCTGGGATCAGGTCGTGGCCGAGATTCAGCAATCCGGCGCGCAGTGTTGGCGCTGCTAGCGGAGGGATCTCTGCAAGTAGAGGGACTTCGGGCACGATCAGCTCGATGCCGATGCCCATCCGAGCTATGAGCTGGAAGGCGCATACGAGCGCGGCCTGGCCACTGCGACTTGACATGTTGGGCTTGTCAGCCACGAGCCGCACAGTCGTCGCCAGTAGGCCGGCCGCGATCGCGCTCTCCTCTGCGGCGCTGTCGAAGAGGGCTTCGTTGATCAGGCGCGTGGTGCGTGACAGTGCTAGCTCCGTGCTCATTGCTCGATCACGATTGTCGAACGAGGATCGATGCTCTCCCAGGCCCCGTCATCGCCTCTGACGGCTAGAAAGCAGCCGTCGAGCCCAACAGCGCCTTTGGCGAAGTTGGGGATGACAAGCGATAGGTAGCCGGGCGTATGGACGAGCGCGCAGGAGTCATCGCGAGACGAGTGATAGGCGGGCCCCGGATGGGTGTGAACCTGGGCGCGTACTGTCTGTCCGCGACCGGCCAGCTCCCGCCACAGTCTGCTGACGTATGGGCCGTCGATGTCGTAGCCGACAGCTGATGCTGTGTGTAGCGGGTGGATCACCTCGTCAACGACCCCTTCCCGCGTGAGTGGGCCCGCCCAAAGCACGACGCACTCGCGCCGGTCGTCTCCGCAATCGCGGAGATGCTCAAACGAACGCTTGAGCACCTCCTTCGCGATAGCAATCACGACTACCCGCCGCTGGGCCTAGGGGACCGCAATGTGAGCGTCGAGTCTGGCTTGACGCCCGCCTGCTCGAGCGACAGCCCGAGGTCCACTTCGGTGGTGTCGTCCGGCAAGTACAGCCTCACGTTCTCGCGCTCGGCAGGCGGGATCTGGAACTCGTTTGTGGCCTGCTCGAACAATGCCCGCGCACGCTCATGCGGCCGGTAATCAAACGGGCGGCTGACGGCGTTGTATATGACGTCGACCTTCAGCTTGCTTGGCGCTTCAGTCTCTTGGGCCACTTCATGGCCTCCTTTACGGAGAGGTTTTCTGCTTGCTTCTCCAAGATAAGGGCCAGCCCGGACAACACTTCACGTATATGCAGTCGACTTCAGCATCGCTCACTTGCCTGGTTTGGAGGATTTCGCCGGTAGATCCGGGTTTGAGCGCCTTTTCGAGCCCCGAGCGCGGCTCGTTTCGTCCACAGTTGACGGTAGGCTCCCGACATCACGACGACTATCGATCTGACCGAGGAGGTTGTACGACGATGGCAGCGCTGAGGCTGCTGACATTGCCGCAGCTAGCCCAGACGATCGGCGTGGAATACCGCACGTTGCACAGCTGGCTAGGACGTGGTCTGCTGCGGCCTAGCCTTCAAGCGTCGAGCGGCACAGGATCGCCTAATCTCTTCAGCATCGAGGACGCGGTCCAAGCCAAGATCATCGCCGAGCTCCGAGCCTCGGGAATCTCGTTTGAGCTACTCGAGCAGGTCGCAGAGCACCTGCAGACCAACCAGACAGCGCTCACAGAGGGCGCAGTTGTGCTTGTAAACGGCTCAGTCAGCGTCCTACCTGCGGCTGACGTCCCGGCGGCGCACGAACAAGAGTCCCCAACCCTCGCCTACGACACGCAATACGCCATACGCGAGGTGAATGCGGCGCTCGCCGCAGTCTAGTAGCCGCCGTCGCCGGTGCTCGATCAGAGCCCAGTCTGATCGGAAGGACTCTTCAGGCGCCACTACAGCTTCGCTCCTGACATCGATTTGAGCTCTGCTACCCGTCACGTCCCTGCTCGTCGACAATTTGTGCAGGCAGCTGCTCAGTGCCACTTGGCTCGATCTTGAATGCTTCGGCAACAAGCCGTGCGTCCTCCTCGCGCGGCGCGTAGTGCAGGTAGCGCATGGTGGTCTGAATATCGGCGTGACCCATCCACTCCTGGACGCGGCGGATGTCGGCCTTCGCGATCATGCGAGTCCCAAAGGTGTGGCGCAGATCGTGGAAGCGAAGCGGTCGCAGCCCGGCTTGTTTGAGCGCCTTCTGGTAGCGCCGCCGCAAAGCTGAGCCGTCGAGGTAGGAGCCGGCCTCTCCGATGAATACGAGATCGTCCTCGCCGGTGAAGTGCTCGCGGCGGGAGAGTTGGTCGAGAACTCGCGCTACTTCGGGAGCCAGTGGCACTGACCGCACCTTTCCGGACTTCGGCGCAGTGAGAGCACCGCCGGCATAGCTGGCCCGGACGCGGATCGTCGACCCGGCAAAGTCGACGTCGCGCCAGCGCAGCGCGATCAGCTCGCCGCGGCGTAGTCCCGTAAAGGCTGCTGTGAGGTAGATCGCGCCATCCTGATCGGAGTCGGCAGCGCGCACAAGCGCCATTGTCTCCTCGGGGCTGAAGACATCGATGTCGCCGGCCAGCTTGACTGGATGTCGCTCGACGCCGGAGACCGGATTGAGAGTGAGCCCGTAGACCTTGCACGCCCGCACGAAGATCCCATGCAGGAGAGTCACAATCCGGTTCTTGGAGTTGTTTGCCAACGCTGGCGGAGTTTTCTCGTCATCATTCTCGGGGGCTGGCTGTTTGCGCCTACGGCCGCCTCCCACTCTTATGAGTTTGGAGCGCCACTCTTCGATGTCGCGGGTCGTGATGTCCTCGATCCGCTTTGGGCCGAAGGCCGGGAGCAGGTAGGCGCTGATGATCGATCTGTAGCCGCGCAAAGTCGATGGCTTCAATGTGCGGTCGTGCTCTACATAGCGAAGGAACTCTGCGGCGGCGTCTGCGAAGGTGGCGCCGGTACGGACCATTCCCGGCAACGTTCCCCGGCGTGCTTCATCGAGGACATCACGAAGCCAGTCCTCCGCAAGCCGCTTAGTGAAGTAGCCGTCGGGCGGGCGGCCGCGCTCAGTCCACGCGGGGCCTAGCTTGCGCTGTACCTGGCGACCATCCGGGAGCCTGTACTTGGCATACCAAACTGGACCGCGCTTGCGCTCAGCCCGAAAGACATGGCCAGTCGGCGGCTGAAAATCTCGACGCCGGAGCGCTTGCTGCGCAGTCTGAGACGCTGAAGTCGGCCCATGAACACGCTGCTGCATGTGCTCATTTTAGCAAAGTCTCGGGACATATTCGGGACATATTTAACGTCTACGGAAGAAGCCAAAATCCCAAAACCACAGATTTACAGGCTTTTATTACGCGCCCTGAGAGATTCGAACTCCCGACCTTCGGTTCCGTAGACCGACGCTCTATCCAGCTGAGCTAAGGGCGCAGACGGCTCCAGTCTAGTCGGCAGCGGCTAGCGCTGGCCTCAAGACGGATGCCCGCACACAACGGAGAGGGCGGGATTCGAACCCGCGATGGAGTTTAACCCCCATACTCGCTTAGCAGGCGAGTGCCTTCAGCCACTCGGCCACCTCTCCTGGCGGCTCGGCTAGTTTAGAGGCTAGCGGCCCCAGATTCGCGAGTGCCGTCCGTGGGGTTCTCCCAGACTCGGACCATGCGTCTCGCCCATCAGGGGCGAGACGCATGGGTCCACTGCAAGCCGTTATGGCTTGCGCTTTGGCGCGGGCGTGAAATCGACGCGCTTGATCGTCACCTGCCCTGCCCCGCTGGCGCCTTGGCACTTCTTCTCGACAACGGTAATCGTGCCCTTCACAACGGTGCGGGTGCCAGCCGCCGGATTGGGCTGCGCAACCACGTGCGCGTAGTGCACCGTGGTGTTCGTCAGCGTATACGTCTGCGTGCTGCCCTTCGTGGCGCCCGCGTTCTTTGCGGCCTTGTTCGCGCCGCTCACCATGACCGTGATCGTGCCGTTCGCCATGTGCCGGCCCGACGTGGTCAGATCAGAGCTGACGAGAGCACCCGACACGCGATAGGCCACCGCATGCGGCGTGCACTTGTGCGGCTTTGCGGGCGGACTCGGATGCGGCTTGGCAGCCGCAGCCATTGGCACGCCAGCAACCGCAAGCACGCAAACAAACCCGATTAGCTTCTTAGACATCGCATACCTCCTTCTTCCTTAAAACGCCGTAGGCCCACCAAAGTTGGGGATTACCCGTCTGGTCGTC
Source organism: Solirubrobacteraceae bacterium (assembly GCA_025451035.1). Classification (GTDB taxonomy): domain Bacteria; phylum Actinomycetota; class Thermoleophilia; order Solirubrobacterales; family Solirubrobacteraceae; genus Palsa-744. Next base: position 5,562 of record JANWLE010000014.1, on the reverse strand, counting down.
GGACGCATGTAGCTGTCGGTGGCGCCGGTAGGCGGCCCTCGACGGACCGCGCGCCTCACCGCAGTACCGTGGCGGCGGCTCGTTCAGCCTGCTGGCGTCTCTTTGACGCCTATGCTGCGCCACGAAGGCACGCCCAGCAGCGGCAGGCGCAGCTGCTTCTCTGCCAGCCGCACAAACTCTTTGAGGGCCTCGGGGCGCGGGTCGCCAGCCGGACCCGAGGTCGGCAACTCGAGGATCGCCTCGATGATCGCAATCATCGAGTTGACGAGCAGCCCTGCGAGCATCTGTAGATCCTCTGTGGTCCATTCGCGCAGGATGGGGAACCGCGCCAGATCGGTCGCCAGCTCGCTCGTAAACAGCCTGATCTCGTTGCGAATTGCATGACGCAGGACGCCGTTGCCGCTCGACCGGGCGCCGGCGACGAATGCGAAGTGCTGGCGATGGGCGAGCACGTGCTCGACGAGGATCTCGACCGAGCGGTGGACGATGTGCTCTGGCGGCAGCCCGTCCTCGCGCGCTCGGCGAAGCATGCTGCGCAGGCTCAGGAACGACTCGTCGACAAGCGCAAGCCCGAGCTCGTCCATGCTCGCGAAGTGACGGTAGAAGGCAGCTGGAACGACGCCAGCGGCTCTGGCGACGCTGCGCAAGCTGAGCGAGTCGAAGCTCTCGCCTGCGTCCATCCGGCTGCGAGCGGCTTCGAGCAGCGCCTGCCGGGTCTGGTGACGGCGCTCGGCCTGCGTCAACCGCGCACCTGCATGGCCTGAGTGAGTGCGTGAACGTTTGTGTTGACTCACAGTGTGCACCCCGTCACACACAGGGTTTAGAGCTTGACGAATTAGTGAACAATTGTACACTATGTCGTGGATGCCGTCCTTCCCCGCCCGCCGCCTGCTGCGGTCCTCGCTAATCGACGCGCTCGTCGGTCCCCATGGGATCGACAGCTACCTTGAGCTGATCCGCCCCGCTTTGACGGTCCACGATGCCCGGGCATCCGTGCAGGCCGTCCGTAGGCAGACCACCCGGAGTGTGACGCTGACGCTGCGGCCCAACGCCGCCTTTCAGGGTTTCCGTGCCGGCCAGTTCGTGCGCGTCGGGGTCGAGATCGACGGCGTCCGCCGCACCCGGACCTATTCGCCCGCGTGTTCGGAGCGAGCGGAGTTTCTTGAGCTGACAGTCACGGCGCATCCGGATGGGCTGGTGTCGCGCTGGCTGCGGGAGCGGCTCGCGCCCGGAGCGATCGTGCACCTGAGCCAGGCTTCGGGGTCTTTCGCGCTCCCCGACCCGCGCCCTGAGCGACTGGCGCTGATCAGCGGCGGCAGTGGCATCACGCCGGTGCTGTCGATGCTGCGGACACTGTGCGAGGAGGGCTTTGACGGCGAGCTTGCGTTCGTGCATTACGCCCAAACGCGGGCCGACTGGCTCTATCGCCTCGAGGTCGAGGCGGTCGCCGCGCGTCATCGGGGGATCCGGGTCGCATACGTGGCGACCCGGGAAGGGGACGGGCACGCATCCCCGGAATCGTTGCGCCAGCTGATCGGCGATCTCGATGGCGCTACGGCGATGGTGTGCGGACCGCCGTCGCTGATCGATGGCGTGAGCGCTTTCTGGCCGGGCGGACTACGCTCGGAGACGTTCACGCCGCCCTCGCTGAAGCTCGCGCTCGCCGGCGAGCGCCCCACCGCGGGGACGATCCGGTTCCAGCGCAGCGGCCTGACCGCGGCCATCGCCTCCGGCTCGCTGCTCGAGCAGGCCGAGATCGCCGGCCTGTCGCCCGAGTTCGGCTGTCGGATGGGGATCTGCCACACGTGCACGTGCCGCAAGACCGCCGGCGCAGTCCGCGACCTCCGCACCGGCGAGGTCTCCGACGAGGAAGACGAGGACATCCAGCTGTGCGTGTCGGTGCCGGTCGGGGACGTCGCGCTCGAGATCTAGACATTGGAGGAGCTCCCAGCATGCCCACGCCACACCCTGAACTGACAACTGAGCAGATCGAGGCCCTCGGCCGCGAGCTCGACGAGCTGCGCAATCGCGTAGTCGCGTCGCTCGGCGAGCGAGACGCCGAGTACATACGCCGCGTGATCCGGGCTCAGCGCGGCCTGGAGGTCGGCGGGCGCGCGCTGCTAGAGGTCGGCTGGCTGCCGCCCGCGTGGCTGGCTGGCGTCACTGCGCTGTCGCTGTCGAAGATCCTCGACAACATGGAGATCGGCCACAACGTGATGCACGGCCAGTACGACTGGATGAAAGACCCGGCCCTTGATTCAAAGCGCTTCGAGTGGGATACCGCCTGTCCCGGCGACCAGTGGCGTCACAGCCACAACTACATGCACCACACGCACACCAATGTACTCGGGCTCGACCGCGACATCGGCTACGGCGTGCTGCGGATGTCAGAGGACCAGTCATGGCGGCCACGTGACCTCGGCAATCCTGTGTACGCGGCGCTGTTGGCGCTGCTGTTCGAGTGGGGCGTCGCGGTCCACGATCTCGAGGTCGAGCGGATCCAGGCCGGCGAGATCTCGCTAGGCGATAAGGGGGATGTGTTGCGCGCTGTGTGGCGTAAGGGCCGCCGCCAGGTTTTGAAGGACTACCTGCTGTTCCCGCTGCTCGCGGGGCCGGGTGCGCCATTCACGTTGACAGGCAACCTGACCGCCAACGTGGCCCGCAACCTGTGGTCGTTCATGATCATCTTCTGCGGCCACTTCCCCGAGGGGACGCACGAGTTCTCCCTCGAGGAGGTCGAGGGCGAGACCCGTGGCGGCTGGTACCTGCGCCAGATGCTCGGCTCGGCGAATCTGACCGGCGGGTCGCTGTTCCACCTGTTGTCCGGGAATCTGTCCCACCAGATCGAGCACCACCTCTTTCCCGACATACCCGCGCACCGCTACGCCGAGATCGCGCTTGAGGTGCGCGAGATCTGCGAGCGCTACAGGCTGCCCTACAACGCCGGACCGCTGCGTAAGCAGTTCGGCTCGGTGGTGCGGAAGATCTTCAAGCTCGCGCTGCCGGGCTCTGGGGACTCCGGGCAGGACGCGGAGCTCACAGCGGCGACAGGCCTGGCCGAGCCGGTCGCGGCCGCCGCATAACTAGGAGCACATAAACGACAGGCGGCACTGCTCAGTAGATCTTTACGGGTATACCAGGGCCGATGCGGGCGGCCAGCCAGTCGATGCTGGCGGTGGCGAGCCGGATGCAGCCGTGTGATTCGGCTCTGCCGAGTGTTCCTCCAAGGCCCTCTCGACCGTGTATCCCGATCTGGCCGGGGCCTCCTTCGAATTCCTGCAACACGTTGGAGCGTGCGCTGAGTGCCAGCGCGAACGGACCATCGGCCTCGCCGAGTCCCAACTGCACGGTCTCCTCAACGAAGAACTGGCCGGTTGGGGTCGGCGTGGACGGCTTGCCCACCACGGCTTGGAATGCTCTCGCCTTGTGCCCGTCGTGGTAGACCGCTACACGGCGTGCGCCGAGATCCACCAGAATGCGCCAGCCCGTAATAAGCTCGCGGGTGCCTGCCTTGGCGATCCATCCCGTCGATCCATCGGGGCGGCCGGGAAGCATCACCTTTAGCCATGCCGTCGCGTTGGGCCCCGTCGAGCGTCCGATCACTGGCAGCGTCGTCTGCTCGCCTGTGATCGGCCTACTGTCGCGGACGAACGCGACCTGGGGCGAGCCGGCCGCCGGTGCGCTGTGTGCGGCGTGGCCACTCAGCAGCTCCACGAGCTGCTGAGTGGCCCGCACCCGTGTTGGAGTGTCTGCGCCGAACGCTGAGCTTGTTGTGAAGCCGAGCAGGCACACCGCCAGCCCGACGACGCTCAGCCGGTGAATGAGCCGTGCCTGTGCGGGAGCGCCGGATGAGCCGGCGAGCGTGGCGTGGCGGCTTTGCGCGCGCGATGGCGCTTGTGGTGTCTATGGCGTCTGTCAATCGTCTTCGACGCAATCGGCACCGCGCCCGTGGTCGTTGGGGAAGCAGTGCTCACGCCTGTGCTCGAGGTGCTTCCTCCACCGCTGCTGGTGGTCGTGCCTGCGCCGGTGGTGGTTTCCGTGCCGCCGCCGGCGGAAGCACAGGTAGACGTGGTGATCGTGTTGTCTTCCAGCGTCACCGCGGCGGTCTGCGCGAGCAGCCTGCCCTGGATTGTGGCGCCGGTGTTCGCCGTGATGCTGTCTGCGGCCATGATCGTGCCGACGAAGTGCGTGCCGGTCCCAAGCGTCGCGGAGGAGCCGACTTGCCAGAAGACGTTACACGCCTGCGCCCCGTTTATGAGCGAGACGCTGGTGTTAGAGCCCGTCGTCAAGGTCGAGCCCACCTGGAAGATGAACACCGCATTCGGGTCGCCCTGGGCGTTCAACGTCACGCTCCCTGACGAGAGCAGCAGCGATGTGCTCGCGGTATAAACGCCCGGTAGGAAAGCGTGCCCGGCAAGATCTCCCCCGGCCGAGCCGTTGCTCGCTTCGTTCGCGGCTGTCGTCGCGGCGGTCGTGAGGGCGCTCTTCGCGTCATTCGCCACCGCGTCATCGATATGTTCTTCGCCGAGTACTACCGGGCCACCGGTCACCGAGGAGCCGGGAGCGAGACCGAGATCGCCGAACATCGTCGTCTGACCTGTGTTCGTGATTGTCGAGCCGCCCAGCACCGAGAAGCTAGCGGCCTTTCCCAGCCCCACACTCGTGGCGCCCAGGGCGCTACTGGCGAAGATAAGGGCGGACAGTGAGCCCAGCAGGATCATTCCCACTCGAAATGTCCTGCGCCCGGCCTCTCTGGGGGAACGGTGCTTTACTGCGAGGGAGTCGCCGGTCGACGGCTCCGGCCGCTGGGAGACGCTGCGGTGCCTGAGCGTCTGCTGCTGCGATGGGACGCCGCGGTTCATAGGGCGTCTCCTAACTGCGGCTTTGACTCGCCGCCATAGAAGGGGAATGGCTCCCCGGTCTCATTCGACCTGTTATGTGCACCGACAGTTCGCCCCGACAGCGTGAGCAACGCATGAGCAAGTCAACATATGTCGAATACGATTTTGCGCACGATCTAAGCTCGCTGACCCGGTTCATGTGCAGGCGGCACGGCAAGCTCACGACGGGTACGAACCCCGAGCTTGCGGGTGTGGTTGTGGTCAGTGCGTCATCGGCAATCTGACCGTTACGACAGCGTCGTGGCCAGGAAGCAGGTGACCGCACGCTGAGCGCAGCCGACTCGCAACCTTCTTCACGAGCTCGAGGCCCGCGTGTTCGCGCCTGCCGACGGGGGGCGAATCTAGGAGTCCGCCGCCATGCCGGCCGCTGGATGATCGCCTGACGGCGATCGGTTACGGCGGCAACCGGATCGACTAGCCTTTCCCGTAGATACGCGCTGGGAAGGGTGGCAGAGCGGTTGAATGCACTGGTCTTGAAAACCAGCAAGCGGGCGAACCCCGCTTCGGGGGTTCGAATCCCCCCCCTTCCGTCTTTGTCATGAGTCGGGACATGTGTCTCGCTTGAGTCGGGTCATAGGTCTCAGTTTGTAGGGTCGGGCCAGCGGCCTGGTTGTTTGTTTTGGTTGCGCCAGTAGGTTTTCTCGGGCTCGATGAGGTGGCG
>JANWLE010000013.1 GCA_025451035.1 Solirubrobacteraceae bacterium | reverse complement strand
CGCGAGCTGGTGCCTTACGCGGTCGCGATCCTGCTTGGCTTCGGCGCCTTCTTCATCTCGCTGATGATCTTCTACGCCAACCCGTTCGCCACGACGAGCCCCGCTCCCCAGGAAGGCGTTGGCCTAGATCCACTGCTGCGCTTCCCCACGATGATGATCCACCCGCCGATGCTCTACTCCGGCTACACGCTCTGCATGATCCCGCTCGCGTTCGGCCTAGCGGCCCTGATCACACGCAAGCTGGACGCCGAGTGGATAGGGGTCATTCGCCGCTTCTCGCTCGCCGCGTGGCTGTTTCTCGGCGTGGGCATCCTGCTAGGGGCGCGCTGGTCCTACGCCGAGCTCGGTTGGGGTGGCTATTGGGGTTGGGATCCGGTCGAGAACGCCTCGCTGATGCCGTGGCTGACCGGGACCGCTTTCCTGCACTCGTTGATGATCCAGGAGAAGCGCGGGATGCTGAAGGTCTGGAACGTCTCGCTCGTGCTCGCCACCGGGACGCTTGCGATCATGGGGACGTTCCTCGTGCGAAGCGGGATCCTCAACTCGATCCATGCGTTCGGCGGGGCGACGCTCGGGGTCCCATTCGTGTGCCTCATCGGCGCGCTGATCGCCGGCTCCATCTACCTCGTCCTCTCGCGCCGCCAGATGCTGCGAAGCGAACATCGGCTGGACTCGCTGCTCTGCCGCGAGTCGATCTTCCTGGCCAACAACCTCGTGCTCGTCGGACTGTGCTTCGTCATCTTCTGGGGCACCTACTTCCCGCTCATTTCCGCCGCGGTGAGCGGACAGGAAGCCTCCGTCGGGCCGCCCTGGTTCGACCGCTACACGGTCCCGCTGGCGCTCGTGCTCGTCCTGCTTTCCGGCGTCGGGCCGGTGATCGCCTGGCGCCGCGCGACGCTTGCCAACGCCAGGCGCAATTTCCTCGCGCCGTGCCTGATCGCGCTGCTGACGCTCACCGGGCTGCTAGTGAGCGGGGTTCGCGAGAAACCGTTTGCGATCGCGATGTTCTGCTGCGCCGCGTTCGCGCTTGGGTCGGTCGCCCAGGAGTTCTGGCGCGGAGTGCGCGTCAGGCGGGCGATGGCCAGCGAAGCGACGCCGATGGCGCTGCTGGCGCTTGTGCGCCGCAACCGCCGCCGATACGGCGGCTACATCGCGCATCTCGGGATGGCGGTGCTGTTCATCGGCGTCGCGGCATCCTCCTCTTTCCAGCACCAGACGCAGACCAGCCTGCGGGTTGGCCAGTCCACGCGCGTCGGCCCCTACACGGTCCGCTACGTTCGGCCGACCGCCCAGGTGAGCCCTCGCTACGACGCCGCCCACACCGGCGCGACGCTGAACCTCGGCGCCGTCTTGCGTGTGACCAAGGGCGGGCACTATGTGGCGACGCTGCAGCCGAGTGAGGGCTTCTACGATTCGGCCGATGTCACCCAGGGCTCAGTCGGCCACTTGATCGGTGGGCAGTCGGTCAGCCACATCAGCATGAGCGCCGGGCTGACCCGCGATGTGTGGAGCGCGGTGCAGCCCGATATCAGTACCCCTTCGCTGAAGCGATACATCGACGTTGGCAACAAGACGATTCCGCTCGTGCGTCCAGACGAGGGCTTGTTGGCGCTCGCCTACATGGCCCATGCTTACCTGCAGCATCCCCCGCCGGCCCAGTTCAACTTCATCGATTCGCCGCTAGTGATGTGGATCTGGATCGGTGGCGCGATCGTTTTCGGTGGGGGACTGATCGTGCTCTGGCCGGCGGCTAGCGCCGTTCGTCGACGCGTCAGCGAACGCTCGCGGGCACGCGCCGCAAGCGGGTTTGCCCGCGCCTGACGTGCCGACTGTGGCTGTGAGCGCAACCGGCGGCCCGCGTACATGAGTCTCGTGATCGCGATCCTCACGCTCGTGCTGCTGGCTGTCGTGATCGTCGTCATCAGCGGGCCATTGCGCACGTCCAAGACGCCCCCCAAGACCCAAAGCCAGGTGCCGGGGCGGGCCGAGCTGCAGGCTGCCCGCGAAGCCAAGTACCGCGAGATCCGAGACGCCGAGCTCGACTACCGAACCGGAAAGCTCTCAAGTGAGGATTACCACACGATTGACGCCACCCTGCGTGCGGAGGCGCTCGAGATCCTCGAGACGATCGACGCCCAGCGAAGCGAGAACGAGTAGCTCAGACGTTCAGCAATGCGATCGCGTTCGCGAAGAACAGGATCGCGAAGAAGATCGTCCAGCGGTTGAGGTTGCGCTCGACCATCGAGCCACCCCCGAGCGGCCCTTCGCCGCTGCCCACGCCGAAGGCGCCGGACAATCCCGAATCCTTGCCTGAGTGCATCAGCACGAGCATGATCAGGATGACGGCGATGATGACCTGCGTGATCGACAGAAACGCTTCCACGCGCCCAGTCTACACCGAGGCTGATGGACGCTGCGCCGGCCACGGCGCGCCAGGAAGCGGACCGCGACCGCCGCACACGGCGGCGCCGGATACGATCTGGCGGTCGGCTTGTGTGAGTCGAACCGGGCCAAAACGGCCACCCAACCAGCGTGGAGGGAGCGGGTAATGAGTGAACCTGCCAGATCGCAGCTGCCTGCTGGGCCGCGGATGCCGGCCGTGCTGCAGACCGCCATCTGGATCCGCAAGGCGCAGTGGCTGATGGACACCTGCCAGGCGCGCTTCGGCGACATGTTCACGCTGAAGATGGCCAACGAAGGGGAGTGGGTGGTCACGTCCGACCCCGGCGTCATCAAGCAGGCGTTCACCGGCGACCCGTCCAAGCTGCACGCCGGCGAGGCCAACCAGATCCTGCTGCCGGTGCTCGGATACAACTCGGTGCTGCTGCTCGACGACGAGCGCCACCTCTCCGAGCGCAAGCTGCTCTTGCCCCCGTTTCACGGCGCGCGCATGCAGCGCTACGGCGAGCTGATGGGCAGGGTGGCGGCGGAGGAGATCGAGCGCTGGCCGCTGGGCGAGCCCTACCCGCTGCGCCCGCGCATGCAGGCCCTGACGCTCGAGATAATCCTGCGTGCGGTCTTCGGGATCGTCGAGGGTCCGCGGATGGAGTTGCTGCGGGAGCGCCTGCGCCACTTCCTCGACCTCTCCACCAGCCCGCTGAACATGGCGATCCTGGGCGCGCTCGGCTCCGAGCGCTTTCAGCGCTTCCCGCTGTTCCGGCGTGAGATGGACGCCGTCGACGCCCCGGTCTACGAGGAGATCGCGCAGCGCCGCGGCGCCGGCGACCTGGCCGGGCGCGAGGACATCATGTCGCTGCTGCTGCAGGCCACGCACGATGACGGCGCCCCGATGAGCGACGTCGAGGTGCGCGACGAGCTGATGACGCTGCTGGTCGCCGGTCACGAGACGACCGCCAACGCGCTGTCGTGGGCGATCGAGCGCCTGTGCCGCCACCCCGAGAAGCTGGCGCGCCTGCGCGATGAGGTAGCCGCCGGCGAGGAGGTTTACCTGAAGGCGGTGGTGCAGGAGACGCTGCGCCTGCGCCCGGTGATCTCGATCGTCTTGCGAAAACTGCAGGAGCCGATGGAGTTCGGCGGCCGCCTGCTCCCGGCCGGGGCGTCGATCGTGCCCTCCATCTACCTGGTGCAGCGCCGCGCCGACATCTACTCGCGCCCGGACGAGTTCATCCCCGAGCGCTTCATCGAGGCCGAGGGCGGAAAAGCGCCGGGCACCTACACCTGGATCCCGTTCGGCGGCGGCGTGCGCCGCTGCCTCGGCGCCGCCTTCGCGCAGTTTGAGATGGAGACGGTCCTGCGCGAGCTGGTGCTGCGCCGTGAGCTGGCCCCGGCGCGTCCCGGCGCCGAACCGGTGCAGCGCCGCTCGATCACCGAGACGCCGCGCCACAACGCGGCTGTGATCGTCGCTCGCCGGCCGTGTGCAGGATCGGACGCGCCCGCTCGTTCCAGGTCCACGGCGGCGCAGCCGGTCAACGGCTGAGTGCTACGAAAGTGGCGTTATCGCCACTTTCGTAGCACTCGCTTTCTGCCTGCACTGCCTGTAAAGTTCAAGGACATAGGGGAGCTCAGGGCGAAGTACTCCGCGCAATGAACGTTGCGCGCATCCAGCCACTATTACGAATCCTTTACGGAATTCTGCTTCTCTGCCGATATCAACATCTGTGGGGCGTGCCCAACGATCGTGGGCTACCTGCATTTCGACCACGACCATGGCACGAAAATACGACGAGCAGGCCCGTCGGAGGCCGCGGATGACTAGCTCACGCCGACTGCGGCGCATACTTCTGTCTGCGCTTGCTGGCACGGGCCTAACGGCCGCTGGCCTCGGTGGCCCGCTCGCCGGTGCGATCGCCGCCGAAACAACCACGCCGAGCGAACCCACCCCCGGGTCAACCACGCCGAGCGGCGCGACCGAAACAACGTCGCCGCCGACGCCGCCACCAGCTCCGGCGAACACCACCTCGACGGCGACCACGCCGCCACCGGGCCCCGCGCAGACGCAGACCACGCCGGCGCCCTCGGCGACCCCCACCGAAGCCGGAGCTCCTGTCGTCAAGCAGCAACGCACGCAAAAGACCACCAGCGGCGAAGAACAAGGCGAACAGACCCAGACACAGGCGGCGAGCCCGACCCGGACCGCGCCTGCGTCGCGTGGAGTCGCGCCAAGCCCGGGCCCGAGCAACGTCGCGCCTGCCCCGCAGGTCATCGCCGCGCAGTCCGGTGCGCTGTCCGCCCTGCTCGGGGTATCCGGGGCCTCGACCCAGTCGCTTCAGTTCTTTCAGGTGCCGCTGTTCCTGCTGCCGATCTACCAGTCCGCGGCGACCCAGTACGGCGTGCCGTGGGAGATCCTCGCCGCCATCAACGAAGTCGAGACCGACTACGGCGCCGACCTGTCGGTGTCGAGTGCCGGTGCGGTCGGCTGGATGCAGTTCATGCCCGAAACATGGCTGCAATACGGGGTCGATGCGCTCGACGCTGGATATGCTGACCCGTACAACCCGGTCGACGCGATCTTCGCCGCCGCCCGCTATCTGCGTGCCGCCGGTGCGGCCAAAGACCTGCGCCAGGCGGTCTTCGCCTACAACCACTCGGACGCCTACGTGAACAGCGTGTTGCTGCGCGCGCGGCTGCTCGCTAGCTATCCGCCAGCGGTGATCAACACGCTCACCGGCCTCACCGACGGACGCCTACCTATCAGCGGTGGAGAGCTGCCCACGGCAAACCTCGAAGGAGCACTCAGCAAGTCGAGTCCCACGGCTGGAGCGAGCTTTCTCGGCAGCGCACCCGCAGCGCCGGCCGCTGGCATCGCCCAACCCGCCGTGAGTCGACCTGCTCAGTTGCTCGACCTGTATGGGCCAGCGGGCGCGTCTGTGGTCGCAGTCGAGGATGGCCGCGTGACCGCTATCGGCAGCTCTCGCAAGCTCGGCAAGTACCTGACGCTGCGCGACGTCTATGGCGACGTGTTCACCTACGCCGACCTGGGCAGCATCGCCCCCACCTACCAGCTGCCAAAGACCCTCAGGTCGGGCGTCGCCGCCAGCGCGAGAGTCGGCGCCGAAACTGCCCGGGACGCCAAGCCGAAGCTGCCGGCGAGCGCCGGCTCCCATCCAGCCGAAGCTCCGCGTGACACAAGCCCAGCATCCACCGCAAGCACGACAGCGCCGGCCTTCTCACGCAAGGTACGGCTGTTCGCTCACCCCGATAGCCCCTACGCGCGAGCGGCCGCAGCGCGCGCAGCCCTCTCAGCGCGTAGCGGCACGCTGCCTCTGCGCCGCGGCTCGATCCTCGCGCAGGGAACGCTGATCGGCCATCTCGGTGAAGCCAGCGCTCCGCAAGGCGCGAGCATGCGTTTCGCGATCAGTCCCGGCGGCGACGCCGGAACCGTCGACCCGCTGCCGATTCTGGAGAACTGGCAGCAGCTCGGCCGCTCACTTCACCCGCAAGGAGCCAAGGGCAACGGCGGCCTGGTCGGAGCGACAGCCAACGGGGTGTTCCTGCTCACCAAGAGTGAACTGGAGCGAGCGGTCCTGTCCGACCCCGGGATCTCCATCTATCGGTGCGCCCGCCAAGAAATAGCCTCCGGGCGAGTCGAAAGTCACGTGCTGGCAGCCCTGCTGTTTCTCTCCCGCAACGGCCTGAAGCCGACGGTCAGCGGCCTGCGCTGCGGCCAGAGCAAGTTCGCCGCCAGCGGCGTGATATCCGCCCAGTACGCCGGCACGGCGGTCGACATATCAGCCGTGAACGGCACCCCCATCGCCGGCCATCAGGGTGCGGGCACAATCACGGACCTGACGATCCGTACGCTGCTGACTCTACACGGGCACTTCGCGCCAGCGAAGATCGTCAGTCTCATGAAATACCCGGGCCAGTCGAGCGCCGTCGCCCTCCCCGATCACGCCCGCTTCATCGAGATCGACTTCTTCCCCGCCCGTCCGGTAACCCCAGCAGCTGTGCGAATCGTGCCCGCCGGCCGGGCGCGCGCCGCTGTCAGATTCGCGGGCGGTGGGCTCAGCCCGACGCAATGGCAGCGTCTGATCAACCGCATTGGTCAGCTGCCCGCGCCAAAGGTTCAGACCAAGCGCAGCGGCGCGGCGATACGCGACAGGCGGACGTCGACCGGCAAGACTTCAGTGGGTGTCGCCGGGCCGCGCAGCACGCCGCCTCAGGGCTAGGGCAGCGCTTTAAGCACACTGCCCTGAGGGCGAGTCCTATGCCCACACGAGCGCCCCCTCAGCCGGTCGGCGGAGAGCAGGCGCCGGCTTGAGCGCCACGGAGCTCAAGCGCGCCGACGAGCACGGGGTGGCACTTGGCGGCCCCGCGGCTCTGTACCTCGCGCTCGAGGTGTTGGTTGCCCATGGTGCTGAAGACCGGGGCGTTGCCCGGTGCTGTGTTCGGCGCCGGCATCGGGATGCCGTTCTCGCGCAGGCAGGACGCGAAGGCAAACAGCGCTTGCCGCACGCGTGCGCCGCCGTTGCGTCTGGCGCGCGTCTGCCTGTCGAGCAGCATCGGTCCTTCGCCACCGGTACGGGTGGGCGGGTCTGCGATCATCGAGGCTGATGGGAAGCGTGCTCTACGGTGGGATTGACCTCGGCGGCACCAAGATCCAGGCTGTCGTGATCGACGACGACAACCACGTGCTCGGCTCCGCCCGCCGTCCGACGCCAAGCCAGGGCGGTCCGGCCGAGGTGCTCGCCGAGATCTGTCAGGCCTTGCACAGCGCCGCAGGCGCAGCCGACGTCGATGTGAGGGCCCTGCGCGGGGTGGGCGTCGGCTCGCCTGGGATCGTTGACGATGGCAATGTCTCGAGCGCCCGTAACCTCCCCGGCTGGGACGGGTCATTCCCGTTGGCGAGCCGGCTGGAGCAGGGGCTCGGCGTCCAGGTGAAGGTAGGCAACGATGTGCAGGTCGCCACCGAAGCGGAGTTCGAGCTCGGTGCCGGCCGGCCGTACGCCTCGTTGCTGGGTGTCTTCTGGGGCACCGGTGTGGGCGGCGGCATCATCCTCAACGGCAAAGCATGGGTTGGGCGAGGCGCAGCGGGCGAGATCGGGCACATGGTGGTCAGGATCGGCGGGGCGCTATGCACGTGCGGGCGGCGCGGATGCCTCGAGGCATATGCGGGACGCGGCGCGATGGAACAGCACGCGCAGCGGCTCCTACGAAAGGGAAGGAAAACCGAGCTGTTCGAGCTCATGCGGCGTCGCGGCAGGACCCGGCTGACGAGCGGCGTCTGGGCGCGTGCGCTGGACCAGGAGGACAAGCTCGCCCAGCAGATCATCGAGCGGGCGGTGCGAGCTCTCGGCGCGGGGATCGCCTCCGCCGTGAACCTGCTGGACGTCGACTGCGTGATCATCGGTGGGGGCCTAGGTGTCCGCCTCGGTCAGGACTACGCCACGCGCATCGCCACGTCGATGCAGCCACACCTGTTCGCCGCAGACGCTCCCCCGGATGTTCGCGTTGCTGCCCTCGGCGACCTGGGCGGGGCGCTCGGAGCGGCGCTTCTCCTCACGGCGTCCAACAAGGCAAGCTAGGTTCTGCCCAGAGCATTGAGACTAGGATGATCCGCGTGAGCTCGACGCCAGCCCATGCCCCGTCGATACTGCACCTCTCGTCGCTCGCGGGTAGCCCTCTGCGTGACAGCGATGGCGAGCGGCTGGGGAAGGTCGAAGATTTGATCGTGCGTCTGGACGGCGCCGGCTACCCGCCGATCACGGGGCTGCTCGTCAAGGTTGCCGGCCGCACCTCATACCTTGGCGTCGACCGTGTGTCAGAGCTCGGACCGGAAGGGGCCACGCTGCGTGGGGCGCAGCTCGACCTCAGGCGGTTTGAGCGCCGCCAAGGAGAGGTGCTGCTGCGCCGCGACGTGCTCGACCGGCAACTGATCAACGTCGACGGCGCGCGGCTCGTGCGTGCCAACGAGATCGAGCTGGCGGACCTCGCGGGATCGTGGCGGGTCGTGGGAGTGGACACCGGCCCGCGGGGAGGGCTGCGCCGCCTCTTGCCCAAGCCGCTGGGGGAGCGAATTGAGACCCGCGAGTTTTTGGACTGGGCAAGCGTCGAGCCGTTCGTCGGCCACGTGCCGACAGTGCGCCTGCGTGTGCCGCACCCAAGGCTCGCGAAGCTACACCCGGCCCAAATTGCCGACCTCGTCGAGGCTGCCTCCCGTCGCGAGGGAGAGGAGATCATCGAGGCGGTCGGAAAGGACGACCGCGAGCTTGAGGCGGACGTGTTCGAGGAGCTCGACGAGCACCATCAGCGCGAGTTTCTGGAGGACCGGCCCAATGACCAGGTCGCGGGCATCCTTGCACGCATGGCACCTGACGACGCGGCTGACGTGATGAACGAGCTGGACGAGCAGCGACGCGAGACACTGCTGGCGCTGCTGCCGGTCAGCCAGCGCATCAAGGTGCGGGCGCTGCTCGGCTATGACCCGGCCGAGGCGGGAGGGCTCATGAGCCCCGAGTTCATCTCGCTGCGGTCCACGACGACCGCTGAGGATGCGCTCAATGCGGTCCGTCTGAGCAAGATCTCGCCTGAGCTGTTGACGACCGTCTTCGTCGTCTCACGCGAGGGGACGCTCGAGGGCAGCGTGTCGCTCGCGGCGCTGCTGCGAGCGGAGCCGCAACGGCGCCTGAACGGGCTCGTCAAGCACGAGCTCCCTTGCCTGCGCGCCGACGCCCCCTTCGAAGAGGTAGCGCGCCTGATGGCCGACTACAACCTCACCTGCGCGCCGGTGGCCGACGAGCAGGAGCGGCTCGTCGGCGTGATCACGGTCGACGACGTGCTCGAGACGATGCTGCCCCGCGGGTGGCGCAGACGCTTCGGCCTGCTCGGCGAGGACTGAAAAGGGCCGCCTGACCTGATCCGCCTGCTGACAATAGACTTCGGCGGGTGAACGGGCAAAGCGGTCAGATCGATGGCGGTCCGAGTACCGTCCGTCATTCGCCGTATGCGGGCAGCCACGTTTGGCCGCCCGCGGGTGCCTGGGCGTCTCAGGCCAAGGCGGGCGCGGCTGTTCGCGGTGCTCGGCCTGCTCGGGCCGGGGCTGATCGCCGCCAACGCCGGTAACGACGCCGGCGGCATCGCCACCTACTCATCGGTCGGCGCGAAGTACGGCTACCAACTGCTGTGGATCATCGTCCTGATCACGGTATCGCTGGGCCTCGTGCAGATGCTCGCCGCCCGCATGGGTGTGGTAACCGGCAAGGGCCTCTCCGAGCTTGTGCGCGAGGAGTACGGCATCCGCTGGTCGGTGTTCGCCACGACGGCGGTACTGATAGCCAACATGGGGATCTGCATCTCCGACTTCGTTGGGGTCGGTGCCGCGCTTGGTCTGGCGGGGATACCGGTGCAGATATCCGTTCCCCCGATTGCGGCGGGCATATGGATGATTATCGTCCGCGGCTCCTACCGCTCCGCCGAGCGAATCTTCATTTGGCTGACGATCCCCTTTTTCGCCTACCCTGTCGCCGCGATCCTCGCCCACCCACACTGGGGTGAGGTCGGCAAAGCGATCATCCAGCCGCAGATCGGCACCAGCTCCGGCTACATCCTGCTTGTGATCGCCACCGCTGGCACGACCATCACCCCCTACATGCAGCTGTATCTGCAGTCGGCCGTGGTCGAGCGTGGCGCTCGCGAGGAGGATCTTCCCCGCGAGGAACGAGAGGCGGTCGCGGGCGCCGTCTTCGCGAACCTGATCGCCGGTTTCATCATCATCGCCACGGGCGCGACCCTGTTCATGCATGGCGTGCATGAGGTTGGCTCCGCGGCGGATGCCGCTCGAGCATTGAGCCCCTTCGCGGGCTCTTACGCGGAGGTTCTATTCGCGGTCGGGTTGCTCGGAGCGAGCCTGTTGGCTTGCGCGATCTTGCCGATCGCGACCTCATACGTCGTGTCCGAGTCGCTCGGCTACGAAAAGGGGATAGGGCGCAGACGCGAGGAGGCACCCGTGTTCGTGTCGGTCATCACCGGCATGATCGTGATCGCGACGATCGTCGCGATCATCCCGGGCGTCCCTGTGATCTCCCTGCTCGTGGGGGTTCAGGTCGTCAACGGTTTGCTGCTACCGATCAACCTCTTCTTCGTTTGGCGGCTCTCGCGCTCCTCGCGTGTCATGGGAGAGCGCCGCAACCGCGGGCCGCTCGATGTCGTGGCCGGTATCACCGTAATGCTCACCTCCGCCCTGTCGCTGACGCTCGTGGTGGTGACCTTCGCCGGGCTTTAGGCGCACTGCGGCTGCGGGCGCTGACCCCGTGTTCTCTCGCCCAGCGCGCCGCGGCGAGTACGTCCGGGCCGCCGGCCGCGGCGCACGCTAATCGCCGGCGAGGCTCTTCGGGATAGGCAGGCCACGCGGCGGTGGGTCATCCAGCATGAGCCGCGGGATGGTGACGGGGCGAAGCCCGCGCTTACGCAACCCCCTGATGATCGTCGGCAGCGCCGCGATCGTCTGCGAGCGGTCACCACCCGCATCGTGCATGAGGATGATCGCGCCCGGGCGAGCGCCCGCCAGGGCGTTTTCGACGATCGCATGAACGCCCGGCCGGGTGTAGTCCTCGGTATCGGTCGACCACAGCACCATCAGCATGTGCATCACATGCAGCTCGTGCAGGGTAGTCGCGTTGAACGACCCATAGGGAGGGCGAAACAGACGGGGCCGGCTTCCGCCCAGGACTTCGATGCGCGCGGCCTGTTCGAAGAGCTGTTCGCGCTGGTCGTGCTTGGAGAGGCTCGCCATCATCGGATGTGTCTCAGTGTGATCGCCGATCGCGTCGCCGGCATTGATCTCCATGGCTGTGCCGGCGGAGAAGTAACGCTCCTGCTTACCCACCACGAAGAACGTGGCCTTCACACGCAAGGAGTCCAGGACGCTGACCAAGTGCTGGGTGTAGGGGCCGGGGCCGTCATCGAATGTGAGCGCCACCTCGTTGCCGCTAGCCCCGCCGCGCGTGACGATCGGGGTATACGAAAGGACCCGGTCGACCGCCTCGTTTTCCGCGCGCGCGAGCCGTGCCTGCGATTCTGAGGCGGACGCTTTGTGCAGCGGGACTATGCGCGAGAGGTGCGCCGATGTCCGCTTGGTGGCCTGACCTCCGAGCAGCGAGAGGACCACTGCAACCAGGGCTACCACGCCGAGGAGCACGCCGGCACGACGGCGGCGGAATCGCCCCACGTCGCGGCTTGGAGGAGCCGGCAGGGGAGGGGACGGCTTGACCTCGGCGAGCGGCTCGGCGGGGCGGATGCGCTCCTCCCATGTCCAATCCCAGCGGGTCACTTGAATCGTGTCTCGGTCGTCAACCGTCGTTGGCGGTCAGCAGCTTTTGCAGCGGCCCCGTGAAGGCGCGGCTTTCAAGGCTCGAGGGACTAGGGATGCGAGGCGCCCTGTCGTTCACGGACAGCAGAAAAGACAGGGTAGCTGCCAGTTTCAGTCGGCTCGCTGGGCTCGCCGTCTGCGAGAGCTGCTCCTTGACGGCGGCAGTGGTGTGTTCTCGCGTCGCCCGCGTCACGTCGACACCTGGGATCGGCTGCGCGATCGCGCGAAGATAACTATGGGTGACGTATCCACTGTTCTCATCGCCCTGATTGTGGTAGGCGAGCTCGACAAACTGCCAGATATGGTCCTGGTTATCTAGCGCGGCGGCCATTTGTGCAGCGCGTAGGGAACCCGACCTTAGCGAGTCAAGGTTACGGAAAACGAGCCGTAGATGCCCCGGTCGCACGAAGCGCGAGATTATCCTCGGCAGCGCCTGGGTCGCGAAGCTCGCGCAGTATGGGCACCGCAGGTCTGCGAACTCAGCGAGCGCGATAGGCGTGTGCGGCGAGCCCAGCGCGTTGGCGCTCTGGGGGATACCGGCCAGCAGCCGCTGCACGCTGGCGGCGCCACGGCACGGCCCTTCCCGGTCTCAACGGTCTCGCCGGTGAGCTATGCAAGACGGTTAGGACGGCAGCGACGATGAGGTTCGTTACGTCAGGCCACTCAGTTGGTGGGCGCTTCTAGAGGCGTCGAGCGTCGCTTGAGTCTATGTTGGCGCTCGATGCTTCCCTTTTGGATATCGATCGGTGTGCTGTCGCTGGTGCAGGGCTCGATCGTCGCGCTGCCGGCCAGGCAGCGAGTCAGTCCGCGTATTCAGGCACGGCGAAGCAGGTGGGGGGCGGTGGTTCTCCCTGCTTCGCTTGCCATCTTCGTGCTGGTCGCACGCGGCGCCGAACGCGCGAGCGCCCAAGGCCTGACCTACCTGGCGCTCGTGGGGGTGCCGGTCCTCGCGGCGCTTTCGCTGGCGTGGCTGGCTCACGGCGCCCGGCCGGGCAAGGCGCTCGCGGTTCCCGGCCTGTTCGCCCTAGCTTGGGTTGACCGCGGCGGGCTGGCGGGCCAGGCCGCGGCCGTCTTGCTATCGGCGCTCAGCTGCGTTGCGCTCGGATGGCTGCTCTCCGCCGTCACGCCAGCTCGTTGGCTGGGGCTCGGGATAGTCGCGATGGCTCTCCTGGATAGCGCGCTGGTGATATCGGACCTTCTGCAGGCGCCGAACAACGCCCTCAACAGCGCCCACCCGGGAGCGGGCCTGCCCGAGCTGCAAAGCGCAGTGTTCGGCTCGGCGGTCATGGGCTACGGGGATTTGTTCATCGCCGCGGTTCTGGGCGGGCTGCTGGCCGCTCACGCGACACGCCGCCGTCAGCTAGCCGGCGCGGCGTTGGTCGCTGTGCTTTCGGTCTGCTTCGATCTGCTACTGCTGGTCGTCAACGAGCTTCCCGCGACCGTGCCGGTGGCGCTCGCGCTCGTGACGCTGAGCGTAAGGCGGTCGGGTTCGGCCGGCGCTGGCATCGCAGAGGACACGGCGACGATCGGTACGTAACCCGCGCCGCGGTTGTGGGCGCGAGCAGGCACAAGCGGTTGCCGACGAGATACTCACGCAGGTACGCGCCATGTATGGGCAGCTGGGCGCTATACGCGAAACTCGCCGTCGCTCTGCAACAGCTCTCCGTCGACGGTGAGCGACCCGCCGCGCCGCAAATCACAGATCTGGTCCCAATGCAGCGAGGACTCGTTGACCCCGCCGGTCTCCGGATAGGAGCGCCCTAGGGCGAGATGCACCGTCCCGCCGATCTTCTCGTCGAAGAGGATAGAGCGGGTGCCGCGTTCGATCTGAAAGTTGGTTCCGATGCCGAGCTCGCCCAGCCGGCGTGCGCCCGGATCTGAGTCGAGCATCTGGTGCAGGAGCTCCTCGCCACGCTCAGCTGAAGCGTCCACAACTAGCCCGTCTTTGAACGTCAGCTTGACGCCGGCGACCTCGCGTCCGCCGAAGTTCGTCGCCAGGTGGAAGGTGATGAACCCATCGGCTGAATCCTCCACCGGCCCGGTGAAGAACTCGCCGTCGGGCATGTTGCGCTTGCCGTCGGCCGCGATGAAATGCCGTCCGGCGATCGAGAGGCGCAGGTCGGTGCCCGGTCCTTGAATGTGGACCTCCTCGCGTCCCTCGATCCACTCTGCCAAACGCTGTATCTCGCTCGCTTGCGCCCGCCAGGCGGCGAGTGGATCCTGTTCGTCGCACAGGCAGGCGCGGTAGACGAAGTCCTCATAGGAGGCGAGGCTCATCTCCGCCTCGCCGGCGTAGCCGTTGGTTGGGTACTGGCAGAGCACCCAGCGCAGCTCTCCGGCGGCCGCGCGAGCCATGACGCGCTCCATCAGCTCAGAAGCGGCGCGCTGACGACGCACCTGGCGCTGTGGGTCGATCTCAGAGAGCTCGCGAGGATTGGCGGACGCGAGCACCCGGATTCGCACGTCAGCCTGCTCGGTCAGTTGGCGCGCGAAGGGTGAGACGTGGTCGAGCTGCTCCTCGGAGGCGAGGGCGAAGAACGCGGCCTGTGCTCGTTCGGGGCTCATCAGCACGGTCGGATTGGCGCCAGCCCCTAGGACCTCTTCGTAGACAGCCTGGATGAGTGGCTCGGCCGTGCTCTCTCCCTCGATCGTGCACAGCTCGCCCGGTTTGACCTCCGTGCAGTAGTGCACGAGGACCTGCGCGAGCCGTTGGATGCGTAGATCAGCCATGTAGGCGCAGGCTAACAACCCAGGCCGGGGAAAGGCCTCCTGTCTCGAAGTTCGGCCGTATGTCGGTGATCGACGGGGGCGGGTTGGGTGAGCCGCCAGCCCTTCAGCGGATAACCCAAGCACCCTCTACTGTGAAGTTATGGTCTCAAGCTATCGCTCCCTGCTCGCTGTCGGAGAGGTCCGGGGGCTGCTCGTCAGCTCGGTGATCGCCCGCATGCCGCTCGGTATGAGCTCGCTGGCGATCTTGCTGTTCGCGCGCGCCGCAAGCGGCTCCTTCGTGGTGGCCGGGCTCGCCGTTGGTGCGTTTACGCTCGCGAGCGCCGCGGTCGCCCCCCTACAGGGGGCGCTGGTCGACCGGTTCGGGCAGGCTCGCGTGCTGCTGCCGTGCGCGGCTGGGCAGGGAGTGCTCCTGGCCGCGCTGGTCGCGGTAGCTGGTGTTGACTCCGGCTGGCTGCTGGTCACCATCGCCGGGATGGCGGGAGCGCTGACGCCGCCCGTCTCAGCCTGCGTTCGGGTGCTTTGGCCTCAGGTAAGCGGCGACACTGGTAAGCGGGAGGCCGCCTACGCGCTAGACGCGATCACCCAGGAGATCATCTGGATAACCGGGCCGCTGCTGGTCGCGGTGATCGTGCGGCTGTCCTCGCCCGCCTCCGCCGTCCTCGTGGCTGGCGCGATCACCGTACTGGGCAGCATCCTGTTCTTGCGATCGTCACTAGCGCGCGGCTGGCGCGGATCCTGCTGGCGTCGGCGGCGGCGGGTGAGCGCCCTCTCGAGCCGCGGTCTGCGGGCACTGCTCGGCTCCGTGGCGTTGATGGGCGTGACGATCGGCTCGCTCGAGGTGGGGCTTCCGGCGCTCGCCGCCCACCTCGGTGCTCGCAGCGATGCTGGTGTGCTGCTCGCGCTCTGCAGTTTCGGCAGCATGGCCGGCGGCGTGCTCTACGGCATCCGCAAGTGGCGAGTGAGCATGGGTACGCGCCACACGCTGCTGCTGGCGGCTGTCGCTGTTCTCGTTGCTCCCCTGCTACTTGCGCACACGTTGCTCGGTGGGATGTTTTTCAGCCTGCTCGCGGGTATCGGCTTGGCGCCGATCTTCTCCTGCCAGTACATGCTCGTCGGCGCGCTCGCACCGGACGGTGCGATGGCGGAGGCCTTCACCTGGCAGACGGCTGCGCTGGTGCTCGGAATCGCCACTGGCTCGGCGCTGGCGGGGGTGCTTGTTGACGCGGGCGGATCGGGCGCGCCATTTGTGTTCGGATCATGCGGCGCGGTGCTGGCGTTTTTGCTCGCCGCGTTCGAGCGTCGGCGCATAGAGCCGCTAGCCCATCTTGCTGCCGCCTGAGCTTGCGAGCGGCGCGCCAAGCGAGGCCAGATCGGACAGCAGCCCCGACTCACCCTGCAGGCGGTGTATGCGCACGCTATCGCCGAGTCGCTCACACGCGATCTCGGCGACGTGCTGATGGTGGGTGAACATGATCACCTGGGTGCGCGCGGCGAGCTCGGCAAGCACCGGTAGGCTTGAGCCCGTGCGGGTCTCGTCGCTGTTGACCAGAATGTCATCCAGCAGTAGCGGTAGCGCGGAGCGGGAAGCGAGGTGATGCTCCAGCGCGGCGAGGCGTAGCGCGAGATAGAGCTGGTCGCGTGTCCCTGAGCTCATGCTGTCAACGTCGAGCTCGGCCCCGTTCGCCCGGCGTGCGAGGATCACCGGCCGCCCCGCTGCGGTCTCGTGCACGAGAAGCCTAGTCAACGCGCCGTCCGTGAATGCTCCTAGAAGCTCCTGCGCCCGCTCGAGCACGGGATGGGTGTTTCGTTCGCGGTGCAGGTCGATCGCTCGCCTGAGCAGGATCGCTGCTCCTCGCTCCGCGAGGTAGCGGTTTAGTAGTGAGGTAGCGAGCGCCGCGTGCTGCTCGGCGTGCTCGGCTTCGCCGGCTGCCTGGGTGCCGTGATCTAGCTGCAGCAGGCGCTGGCTGGCCTGGGCGTGAGCGCTGATCAGCTCGTCGCACTCTTGGCGAACCT
>JANWLE010000012.1 GCA_025451035.1 Solirubrobacteraceae bacterium | reverse complement strand
CGCGCCGCCCCGAGGAGCGCACAGGGGAGATCGTGCTCTGCGACTGACCGCTCATCTAGGCCAGAAGCCTAGAGAAAACCTCGCGCCGCCCAGAGCGCGGCGGCTAGCGGAGCTCTTGTGCCTGGACGCCAGGGCTTGCGTGGCGGGGTGGTCCCTCCGACCCTTCGTCGGCGTCGGCGTGGCCAGCGAGCCCCTCATCCTCGACTTGAGCGAGCTTGGCTTGCCCGTTGCGTCTGCCCGCCAGGTAGCGGTCCACCATCCGTGCGCACTGGCGCCCCTCGTTGATCGCCCATACGATCAGCGACTGCCCGCGGCGCGCGTCACCGGCGGCGAACACGCCCTCGACGGAGGTGGTGTACGGCGCGAGGGCCTTGACGTTGCCGCGCTGGTCCTTCTCGACGCCGAGCTGGTCAAGCAGCTCCTGTTCAGGGTGCAGAAAGCCCATCGCCAGCAGCACCAGCTGAGCGGGCAGCTCCCGATCGGTCCCCGCGACAGGCGCGAACGGCGGCGCGAGCTCCGCGTGGGCGATGTGCAGCGCCGCGACGTTGCCGTGCTCGTCGCCCGAGAGCGAGGTGGTGGTGATCGAGTAGTCCTGCTCGCCGACGCCCGCCCTCTTCGCCTCTTCCATCGCGTATGAGAGGCGAAACTTCAGCGGCCACTCCGGCCATGGCGTACGGTCGTCCGGCCGACGCTCGGGCGGCTCTGGCAGCAGCTCGAGCTGCACGATCGAGGCCGCTCCCTCCCTCAGCGAGTTGCCGACGCAGTCAGCGCCGGTGTCCCCTCCGCCGATCACGACGACGTGCTTACCGGCGGCCGTTATCGGCTCGTGCTGGGGCTGAGGCGCGCTCGGCTCCGGGCCCTCCGTGCGGGCTACATAGCGGTTGCGCCCATACAGGTAGTCCATCGCGAAATGGATGCCTCCAAGCTCGCGCCCAGCGACCGGCAAATCGCGCGGCACACGCGACCCTGTCGCGAGCACGACCGCGCCGAAGCGCTCGCGCAGCTCGGCCACGGTGATGTCAACGCCGACATCCACGCCGCACTGCAGCTCGATGCCCTCGGCGAGGAGCTGCTCGACGCGCCTCTGGACCACCCGCTTTTCGATCTTAAAGTCGGGCACGCCGAAGCGCACCAGCCCACCAGCGGCCTCGTCGCGCTCGAACAGGGTCACGGCGTGCCCTGCGCGACGCAGCTGCTGGGCGGCGGCCATGCCGGCGGGGCCGGAGCCTACGACCGCGACCGACTGGCCGGTCTCGTGACGCGGCGGTTCCGGCTTGACCCACCCCTCGCGGAAGGCGCGGTCGATGATCGCGAGCTCGATCTGCTTGATCGTGACCGCCTCGCCCTCACGTATCTCGAGCACGCACGCCGCCTCGCAGGGGGCGGGGCAAAGCCGGCCGGTGAAGTCGGGGAAGTTGTTCGTCGCGTGCAGCTGCACGATCGCCTCGCGCCAGCGGTCCCGATAGATGAGGTCGTTCCAGTCCGGGATCAGGTTGCCGAGCGGGCAGCCGTTGTGGCAGAACGGCACGCCGCATTCCATGCAGCGGGCGCCCTGCTCGCGCAGCTCCTCGTTGGTGCGCTCGAGCACGAACTCTTGGTAGTCGCGGACACGCTCGTTGGGGTCGCGGTAGACGATCCCGTGACGCTTGATCTGCAGAAATCCGCCGAGCTTGCCCATCAGACCGGATCCTCCTCGGGCTCTGACTCGGCGCCGCTGCGAGCCATGCCGGCCGACCGCAGGCGCGCGCCGCCGTTGCCGGCAGCGTGAGCGACCGCTTGGACGGCCTCTTCAGCTTCCATTTCACGCAACACGGCCTTGTAGTCCTCAGGCATCACCTTCACGAACGCGCCCGTGGCGATCAGCTCGTCAAAGCGCGCGAGTACGTCCCGCGCAACGGTCGAATCGGTGCGCCGCTCGTGCTCCTCGATCAGCGCGCGCAGCTGCTGGGCGTCGCTGTCTGAGATCTCGTCGAAGCTGACGAGCCCCATGTTGCAGCGGGCCGGGAATTGCCCTTGCTCGTCGAGCACGTAGGCGATCCCGCCTGACATACCGGCCGCGAAGTTGCGTCCGGTTGGACCAAGCACGACGACCCGCCCGCCGGTCATGTACTCGCAGCCGTGATCGCCGACACCCTCGACGACCGTTTGCGCGCCGGAGTTGCGCACCGCGAAGCGCTCGCCTGCCAGACCCCTGAAGAACGCCTTGCCGGATGTGGCGCCGTAAAGCACGGTGTTGCCGATGATCACGTTCTCCTCGGCGGGAAAGGCCGCCTCCCGCGGCGGCCTGACCGCCAGCACGCCACCGGAGAGCCCCTTGCCGGTGTAGTCGTTGGTGTCGCCTTCCAGCTCGAACGTGACGCCCGGCGCGAGCCAGCCACCGAAGCTCTGGCCGGCCGAGCCGCGGAAGCTCACCACGATCGTGTCCGGCGCAAGCCCCTCGGCACCGCGCTGACGGGCGATGTGGCTTGAGAGGATGCCCCCGACGCAGCGGTTGACATTGCGCACGGGCAGCGTCACGTTGATGCGCTCACCGCGCTCAATCGCGGGGCCGGCGAGCTGCACAAGCTGCCAGTCGAGCGCGTCCTCGAGTACCGCCGGTGGCGCCTGCACGCGGCGGCGGGGCGCGTCCGCTGGGAGCTCGATGGTCCTCAGCACGTGCGTGAGATCCACGCCACGAGCCTTCCAGTGGTCGATCGCCTCCTTCGCCTGCAGCAGATCAACACGGCCGATCGCCTCATCCAGCGTGCGCAGGCCGAGCTGCGCGAGGATCTCGCGGACTTCCTCGGCGACGAAGAAGAAGAAGTTGACGACGTGCTCGGGCTTGCCCTGGAAGCGCTTGCGCAGCTCCGGGTCCTGCGTGGCGATCCCCACCGGGCAGGTGTTCAGGTGGCAGGCGCGCATCATGATGCAGCCGGTCGCAATCAGCGGCGCGGTGGAGAAGCCCATCTCGTCGGCGCCGAGCATCGCGGCGATCACGACATCGCGACCGGTCTTCAGCTGGCCGTCGGTTTGCACGACGATGCGCGAGCGCAGGTCGTTGAGCAGCAGCGTCTGCTGGGTCTCCGCGAGACCAATCTCCCACGGCACGCCGGCGGCCTGGATCGAGGAGAGCGGCGAGGCTCCCGTGCCACCGTCGTGACCCGAGATCAGCACGCGGTCGGCGTTCGCCTTGGACACGCCTGCAGCGACGGTGCCGACGCCGACCTCGGAGACGAGCTTGACCGAGACCTGCGCGCTCGGGTTCGAGCAGCGCAGGTCGTAGATCAGCTGCTTGAGATCCTCGATCGAGTAGATGTCGTGGTGCGGCGGCGGGGAGATCAAGCCGACACCAGGCGTGGTGTGCCGGATGTCACCTATGTACTTGTCGACCTTGTGGCCGGGCAGCTGGCCGCCCTCTCCCGGCTTGGCGCCCTGGGCCATCTTGATCTGTAGCTCGTCAGCGTTGACGAGGTAGTGGATCGTCACACCGAAGCGCCCGGAGGCGACCTGCTTGATCGCCGAGCGGCGGCGGTCGCCGTTGGGGTCCGGGACATAGCGCGCCGGGTCCTCGCCGCCCTCGCCGGTGTTGGAGCGCCCGCCCAGGCGGTTCATCGCGATCGCGAGCGTCTCGTGCGCCTCGCGCGAGATCGAGCCGAGGCTCATGGCGCCCGTGCAGAAACGTCTGACGATCTCGCTCGCGGGCTCGACCTCCTCCAGCGGGATGGGCTTGCAGTCGGGGTTGCCAATCTGCAAAAGGCCGCGCAGCGTCGCCTTGCGGGCGGCGTCCTGGTTGATCGCGGCGGCGTACTCGCGGTACTTCGCGAAGGCGGGGCTGTCGCGCACCTGCTCGTATGCCTGCGCGTCGCCCTTGAGTGCCGCGCCGACGTCGCCGTTGGCGGAGCGCACGGCGTGCTGGACGAGCGCGATCGTCTCGGGGTTCCACATGTGGTGCTCCCCGTCACGGCGCCAGTAGTAGATGCCGCCGACCGGCAACAGCTCGTCGTGAGGCGCGGGGTAGGCGCGCGCGTGGCGCTCGAGCGCCTCGGTCGCGAGTACGCGCAAACCGACCCCGCCGATGCGTGAAGCGGTGCCGGTGAAGTGACGGTCGATCAGCCCACGCTCGAGGCCCACCGCCTCGAAGATCTGGGCGCCACGGTAGGACTGGATCGTTGAGATCCCCATCTTGGAGATCGTCTTGAGCAGCCCCTTGCCAATCGCTTTCACCACGTTCTGCGCCGCCTGCTCGGCGGACAGCGGTTGCGGGCCGTCCACGCCGCGGGCGACGATGCGGCCCTGCGCGACCAACTCGTCGAGCGTCTCGAGCATCAGGTACGGGTTGATCGCGCTCACGCCGTAGCCGATCAGCGTGGCGAAGTGATGTACCTCGCGCGGCTCGCCCGACTCGAGCACGATACCGACGCGCAAGCGTGTCCCCTCCCGCACGAGATGGTGATGCACGGCCGAGACCGCTAGCAGCGAAGGGATCGGCGCCCTCAGCGGGCCGAGCTGTCGGTCGGACAGGATGATGATGTTGACGCCTTCGCTGATCGCCTCATGCGCCTGCGTGCAGACACGCTCGAGCGCCTCCTGGATCCCCTCGGGACCCGAGGAGACCGGCCAGGTGATGTCCAGCGTGCGGGAGCTGAACATGTCGTGGTCGATGTGGCGCAGCGTCTCGAGCTCGCGGTTGAGCAGAATTGGCTGGTCGAGTAGCAGCTTGTGCGCATGCTCCGGGGTCTCTGAGAAGAGGTTTCGCTCGAGCCCGAGACTGGTCGCGAGGCTCATCACGATTTCCTCGCGGATCGGGTCGATCGGAGGGTTGGTCACCTGCGCGAACAGCTGCTTGAAGTAGGAGAACAACGGCGGCGCTTGGTCGGAGAGGACCGCGAGCGAGACGTCGTTGCCCATCGACCCGACCGGCTCCTGCCCGTCGCGGGCCATCGGCTCGAGCAGCACGTGCAGGTCCTCCTGGCTGTAGCCGAAGGCGCGTTGTCGGGTGTGCAGCGGTTGGTCTGAGAGCGTCACCTGCTCCGACGGCGGCAACTCGGAGAAGCTCACCGAGTTTCGCTCATACCACTCCCCGTAGGGCTGCTGGGTGGCGATGCTGTGCTTGACCTCTCCATCCTCGACGATGCGGCCCTGCTCGAGGTCGATGAGGAAGAGCTTGCCCGGCTGCAGGCGCCCGAGACGCTCGATCTCCTCGGTGGGGACGTCGAGCAGGCCGATCTCCGAGCCGAGCACGACATGGCCGTCCTTGGTGATCACCCAGCGACCGGGGCGCAGGCCGTTGCGGTCCAGCGTCGCGCCGATCACGCGCCCGTCGGTGAAGGCGACCGCGGCCGGCCCGTCCCACGGCTCCATCAGGCATGAGTGGAAGGCATAGAAGCCGATCAGCTCCTCGGGCAGATCGGTGCGATCACGCCATGCCTCGGGGATCATCATCATCACCGAGTGCGGTAGCGAGCGCCCGGCGAGCAGCATCAGCTCGAGCACGTTGTCGAACGTCGCCGAGTCGGAGTTGCCGGGGGTGACGACCGGCAGGATCTTCCGCAGGTCCTCGCCGAAGAGCTCCGAGGCGAGCTCAGACTCGCGGGCGCGCATCCAGTTGACGTTCCCCATCAGTGTGTTGATCTCGCCGTTGTGGCAGATCACGCGATAGGGATGCGCGAGCTCCCAGCTGGGGAACGTGTTCGTGGAGAAGCGAGAGTGCACGAGCGCCAGCGCGCTCTTGCAGCGCTCATCCTGCAGGTCGGGGTAGAACGCGGCGAGCTGGTAGCTGATCAGCATGCCCTTGTAGTTGAGCGTGCGCGAAGAGCTCGAAGCGACATAGAAGCCCTGGCCGGCGTGGCTGCCGGCGGCGACCGTCTGCTCGCTGACGCGGCGGATCACATACAGCTTGCGCTCAAAGGCGTCCTGGTCGATGCCCGCGGCGGCGGCGATGAACAGCTGGCGGATCACCGGCCGACAGGACGCGGCGGTGGCGCCGGTGTGCTCCGGGCGTACCGGCACGTCGCGCCAGCCGAGCACGCGCTGGCCCTCTGCGGCGACGATTTCCTGCAGATTCGCCTCGACGCGCGCGCGGGCGGCAGGGTCGGTCGGCAAAAAGCACATCATCACGCCGTAGGAGCCGAGTGGCGGCAGCTCGAAGCCGGCGGTCGCGCGCAGGAGCTCATCGGGCATCTGCATCAGGATCCCGGCGCCATCGCCGGTGAGCGGGTCGGCCCCAGAGGCGCCGCGATGCTCGAGGTTCTCGAGCGCAGTGGTGGCGCGGGTAACGACCTCGTGCGTGGGTACGTTGTCCAGGCGAGCGACCATCCCCACGCCGCACGCATCGTGCTCATAGCGAGGGTCGTAGAGTCCAATGGCCTGTGATGGCAAGGTTTGCGAAGTCATTAGCAGTGGAGTGCTCTTGGGCGGCAGGCGAAAGCAGCGCCGACACGCCTTCTAAGAGCGAGTGGCACCTGAGGCGGAGCCAGAAAGCGTAGCATCGCCAAGCAGGCGTATGAGGCCTCTTAACCGAAGGCTGGCGTATGCTCTTGCCTAGCGGCCTACACATTTTCCCGACCGCTACCGCGGAAAATCGTTTATCCAGCAGGGAACACAAGATGTGTAAAGAGCGACCCGCCAGGGCACCATCATCGAAGACGAAAGCCCGCCTACACAGGCGCCAGACTCAATGAGGCCCGATATGCAGCTAACACTCCCGGCGCGCCCCGAGAACATCGCGATCGTGCGTCACGCGCTCGGGGCGTTCGGCGAAGCGTTCGCGATGGACTCGCAGATCCTCTCGGATGTCCGCTTGGCCGTCACCGAGGCGTGCACCAACGTCGTGGTGCACGCCTACCCGGACGGCAGCCAAGGGCCGATGGAGGTTTTCGCGAACCTGACCGACAAAGAGCTTCACGTGATCGTCCGCGACGAGGGCAAGGGCATCACGCCGCGGCCCGACAGCCCCGGCCTCGGGCTGGGATTGCCCCTGATAGCTTCACTAGCTGAGTCGGTGAACCTCGGGCGCGACGAGCACGAGCGAACCGAAGTACAGATGACGTTCTCGCTCAGCAACGAACATCCCTACGACCTGCAGGCGAAGTTCGGCGCGGCGAACGGACCTGATCAGGATCAGCTTCTCGCAGAGGACAAGCCACGACACTCAGCCCCATCAACCGAGCCGTGACAGACGGCGGCGAGGCTCCAGAAACAGCGGCGGAGAACTCGGCTGAGCTGCGCATCAGCGCGGGGCCTCTCAGCGCGCCGGTGCTGTGCCGTGTCGTCTCGATGATGCTCGCCCGCGCCGACTGCCCACTCGACCGCCTCGACGACGCGATGCTGCTCTGCGACGCGTTGTGCGCGCACGCGCCAGCGCACGTGCGTGACGAGCACTTGGCGCTGAAAGTCAGCGTGCGGGAGGGCCGGCTGGAACTGCGCGTCGGCGAGATGACCGCGATTAGCGCCGAATGCCTCGTGCAGGACGCGGTGCTGCCCGAGATCGGCAACGTGCTCGAGCACATGAGCGACGAGCTGCGGGTGGACCCCTCGCCAGACGGCGAGAGCGCTGAACTGCTGCTCGCGATGAACCTGCCGTAGCGCGCGGCTCACTGCTTTCGTTTGCGCGAACCCGCGTCCTCGGGGCCGAGCCCCGCGCGCAGCCGCGCCAGCGCCTGGCGGATCAGGCGCGAGACCTGCATCTGTGAGACGCCGATGCGCTCGCCGATCTCCGCCTGCGTCAAGTCTTCGCTAAAGCGCAAGCGCAGCACAAGCCGCTCGCGCTCTGTGATGCGGGTGAAGAGCGGCTCGATCGTGGCGCGCTGCTCGGCGCGGTCAAAGCCGGCGTCCTCGCTGCCGATGACATCCACGAGAGTTTCCTCGGATTCCTCGCCGGAGGGTGAACGGGGGGCGTCCAGCGAGCCAGCCCGGTAGGCGCCGGCGGCTTCCAGCGCCTCGAGCACCTGCTCCTCGGAGACATCGAGAGCTTTGGCGATCTCGCTCACCGACGGGGACCGGCGCTTGCCGTCGGACATCGCGGTGATCGTCCGGTCGACGCGCAACGCGAGCTCTTGCAGATCGCGCGGTACGCGCACAGACCACGTGCGGTCACGGAAATGGCGCTTGAGCTCCCCCAGGATCGTCGGCACCGCATAGCTCGAGAAGACGACCTCGCGCCCGTGGTCGAAGCGGTCGATCGCCTTCACGAGCCCCAGTGAGGCGACCTGCACGAGATCCTCGATCGGCTCCTCAGCGCGCTGGTAGCGGCGCGCCAGCCGCTTGGCGAGCGGCAGGTAACGCTCGATCAGTTGTTCGCGCGCGTGCCCGTCAGCCTGCTCGCGCGCCCGCCTGAAGAGCTCCGCGTCGGGCGGATGGGTGACCGACACCGAGCTCTGCAGCAAGCTCGGTGTCTCGTCTCGTCTCGCCTCTGGTTGCTCTGATGACATCTGGAAAAACCTCGTTTGCTCAACCCAGCGGACGATCGGTCGACGAAGATGCGGGCGAGATCAATAGCGATCACAACCAGTGTGACGTAGCGACGCAGCCGTTCTCACGGCCGACTTCATTTTCCCATGCTTCTCTGTCGAGCCGCAGCGCCGATGTGCTCTATCTACCCGTCTGGGCTTCGCGATAGCGGCGCGAGCGTCCGCTCTTCCGGCCAGGAGCACAGCCCGCGCCTACCCGGGCAGGTCATGCACAGCTCGCGGTGTGGGCGCTCGGACACCGCGTAGGAGGCGGCTCGCATCCGCCCGATGCGCGCGGTGAGCTCCTGCTCGAGCTGGCTGATCTGCTGCTGGGTGTAGCGGACGCCCACCGGTTCGGCGGGTCGCTCCAAAAGCCAGTGTACGACCGATACATGCGGCGCCCCGGCGCGCAGCGCCGCGATCCCGTACAGCAGCCGCTGCAGCGAATACTCGCTTTCGACGAGCCGCTCGAGATCCTGCTCGGCGGTGAGATGGTCGCTCTTGTAGTCGACGACGAGCCAGCCGCCGTCGCGCTCACGCGCGACGGTGTCGAGTACCCCGGTGAAGATCGGCTCGTGCGCGCTCATCGAGAAGGCGAACGGCTGCTCGCGCGCGACGCTCTCCGCGTCCGCCAGACGCAGCGCGAGCTCGCTGCCGGCGAGCGCGGCGAGGAACTGCGCGAGCTGCTCGCACTCAGCGGCGTCGATATCGATCGAGAGCTCGCGCGCGGCGCGAGAGACCTCCCCGGCGCTTGGGCGCGTAAAGCTCGAGAAATCGACGGCTTCGAGCAGGCGGTGGACGATCAAGCCACGCGCGCGGCCATGAATGCCCGGCTCGCTGGCGGGCCTCGCGGTGGGCGCGGTGCGATCCTCGGGTAGCCCGAGAACGTGGCGCAGGTAGTAGCCGTATCCGCAGCGCTCAAACTGAGCCAGCGTGCTGTAGCTGAGCGAACGCTCGGAGGCGAACACCGGCCGCGGACCGGCCAGCTCGCCCTGAGGCGTCGCCGGAGTCTCGTGCGCTGGCGCGGGGCGCGGCGCGCCCCCGGTTGAGCGCTCGCGAGCGTGCTCGCGCTCGATGAGCCGCGGCAGCGTCGTCGGCATGTTCAGCCAGCAGCGTACGTGCGCAAGCCCAGTCCCAGGCACCGGCTCGTCCGAGACGGCTTGTGGGTCAGCCAAGAGGGCTTGAAGATCCTCGACAAGCGCCGGGGCGAGCCAGCAGATCGAGGCAGCGAGCGGCTTCTCCTGCGGCCAGTTCGCGAAGTCCGCGGCGCCGCTCAGCAGCAGCCGCTCCCGCGCGCGGGTCATAGCGACGTAGATGATCCGTTCCTCCTCTTGGGCTTCGCGCAGCAGGCGCTGATGTCGCAGCTCGTCGAAGTCGAGCGCGCCGACGGCGGCTGACCCATCGAGGCCCACCAGCTGCAGGCCTACCTTCGGGTCCCCGTCGTCCTCGCCGAGAAGCAAATCCGCCATTCTCGAGTTGCCGCCACGACCCAGGTCGGCTACGCAGACGACCGGGAACTCGAGCCCCTTGGCGGCATGGATGCTCATCAGGCGGACGGCGTCGAGCGCCTCATCAGCGACCGGCGCGTCTGGCTCTGAGGCCTCACGCGAGCTGCGCAGATGCTCGATGTGGTCGAGCAAAGCGCGCAGATCCCGCCCCTCACTGGATTCGAATTGCCGCGCGATGCGCTGCAACTTGTGGATATTCGCCAGTCGCCTGTTTGCGCCCTGTAGGCGCAGGACATGCTCGTCGTAGCCCAGTGCGAGAACGACTCGCTCGATCAGCTGCGCGAGCGGTCGACCTGGACTTGAGCGCTCTGCGGTGAAGTGCTCCAAGAAGCCCGCCAACGCGACGCGGTCCTGTGCACAGAGACGCTGGCAGTGGTCTGAGCCGGGGTCCGTGATCGTCTCCCACAGCGATACCTCGTGTAGGCGCGCATGCTGCGCGAGTAGCGCCAGGCTGTCGCTCGAGAGGCCGGCGAGCGGGCTCGCGAGTGCGCCGTAGAGCGCGAGCGCGTCCAGGGGGTTGCAGAGCGCCCGCAGGTAGGCGATGAGATCCTCGACCTGCTGGTGGCGCCAGAACCCGCCGACCGCCGCGATCGTCTGGATGCCGTGGCGCTCGAGCGAGCGCTCGTACACCTCGGCGTCTCCGAGGCTGCGCAGCAGCACGACGATGTCGGCGGCGCGCGCCTGCCCAGAGTCGATGAGCTCCGCTATACGTTGCGCCAACAGGCGCGCCTCCGCCCAGCGCCACGCCTGTGTCGGCGGCGCCTCGTCATCGAAGCCGTGCGCCTGCTCCCACCCCTGCTTGTCGGTCAGCAGCAGCTCGGTGAGGGGTCCGTCATCGCCGAGCGAAGCGGGATCCTCGCGGCCGGCGATGAGCGGCGTGTACTGCTCACCGAAACGCACACAGAAGACGGCGTTGACGACATCCAGCAGCTCCGGCCGCCCGCGGAAGTTGCGCGCGAGGGTCAGTACGCGGTCTTCCGTCGTTAGCTCTTGGCGCCGCGCGCGGAAGAGACGCACATCGGCGTGACGGAAGCCGTAGATCGACTGGAACTCATCGCCGACGGTGCAGAGGTTCGCACGCTCGAGCGCCGCGAGGATCTCCAGCTGACGCTGGTTTGAGTCCTGGAACTCGTCCACCATCAGCAGCTCGAAGCGCTCGGCCCAGCTGGAGCGCAGATCATCATTGGCGCGCAACAGGTCTCGGGCACACAGCTCCAAGTCGTCGAAGTCGAGCGTCCCTCGCGACCGCTTGAGCTGCTCGTAGCTCGCGGCGAACCGTCTCAGCAGCTCGCCGATCACACCGCACGTCTGCGCGCCGTGAAGCTCAGCGCACGCTCGCGCATATTCGGCGAGCGCCTGACGATAAAGCTGACAGGCCTCGTCAGCGAGAACACCACTGGAGGCGCCGGGGAGCTTCGCCCGCTCGAGCGCGCGCTGGGACGCCACAGACGGCGCGCTCGAGCCGGGCCCGAGCAGCGCGGCGCCGTAGGCGAGACGCTCAAACGCGCCCTCTAGACGCGGGCCGGGACGCTCTGAAAGCGCCTGCTGCACGTCGCTGAGCGCGCCCGCGAGCGCCCGCTCGAGCTCGGCGCGCGTCATCTCGACATCAAGGCGTGGGCGTGGTACGGCCAGCGCGGGCTCGCGCTGGCCGCGGCTTCGCAGCTCGCCGTAGACGTCGAGAATCATCGATTGCGTACGCTCGGCGCCGTAGGCGGCGAGCAGCTCCAGCGCCTGCTCACCCCCGTCGGCGAGAAAGCCCTCGAGCGCCTGCGCGAACGCGCTGGCACGCAACCGCCCGGCGAGCCCCTCTTCGAGGATGGTGAAGTCCGGATCGAGCCCCGCGCGCAGCGGGTCTGAGCGAAGCACCCGTACGCAGAAGCCGTGGAACGTCGCGACGAAGGCGCCTTCCAGTTCGGTGGCGGCGTGACGCTCGCCGAGCTCGAGCAGCCGCTCGCGGATGCGCTGGCGGAGCTCCGCGGCGGCACGGTCGGTGAAGGTGATCGCGAGGATCCGCGCGGGCGTTATCCCGTCACAGCGCACGGCTTCCACGAAGCGCTCGACAAGCACCGAGGTCTTGCCGCTACCGGCTCCCGCGGCGAGCAGCAGCGGCCCCCGCCGGCGCGTGATCGCCTGGCGCTGCTCCTCGGTCGGGCCGGATCCCGCGGCGGGTGGGCTCACCTGCGTGCTCAACGTCCGCAGCGACAGATCGATGGATACATGCAGCGTCCGCCTTCCCAGTCGCAGCTCTCCGGCCGCGGCTCGAGCGCCCCCTGCGCCGCCTGCCGGGCGGCGACGCGCGCTGCCGTGAGAGTCTCCTCCATCAGCGCCACGAACACGTCCGGCCCGACGAGGTCAGAGCGTACGCATGGGAGCTCGAGCGCCTGGTCGTCTCTGAGCACGCCGCGGCCCCGCAGATCCGCGCCCGACAGCGGCTGGTAGAAGCCGCCGACGGGCTCGAGCCCAAGCAGCTCCCTGGCGGCCCGCATGTAGAGAGGCAGCTGAAAGTGGCCGTCGGCGAGCCACTTGCTCTGCGCGGCGGCGCTCTTGCTCTTGTAGTCGTAGAGGACTGCGCGGCCGTCGTCGTCCACGTCGATGCGGTCGATGCGCCCGCGCAGGCGGACCCCTTCGCCGAGTTCGAGCGACGGCAGTCCGTCCTGCTCGAAACCGAACTCGAGCTCGAGGTGGGTCGGCTCGAGTGGACTTTCGATCTCGGCGGCGTGCTCCAGGTAGCGTTCGAGGTCGGCGCGCAGGCGCCGCAGCGCGCCCGCCGCGCGCTCCGGGGAAGCCGATAGTTTGAACGAGCCGGCGAGCTGCTCGAGCTTTGCGCGCAGCAGCTCGAGCGCCGCTGTGAGGTTGTCGGGTGTCAGGCGGGCCGAGCCCGTGGTCTCTTTCAGCTCGTGGAGCGTGTCCTTCAGCACAGCGTGGGCCAGCGCGCCGCGGCTCATCGGCTCTGGTTCTGGCTCGACGTCCTTCGCTCTCAACATGCGCTCCACGAACCACCGCACCGGACAGCGCGCCCACGTCTCAAGCGCGGACGCGGACCAGACCGTGCTGTCCTTGAGCTCGCTCAGCAGCATCGGCTCGGTGAGAGGGTCGATCGCCCGTGGGCTGCGCGGCTCGCAGGCCAACGCGCGCTCGCGGTAGGCGAGCGCCGCGGGCAGCGGCCCCGGCCCGGGCCAGTGAAGCTCGCCCAGCGAGCGACGCCTGGCGTCCACGCGCAGCGAATCGTCGAAAACGTCACAGATGTCCTCGATGAACAGGGATGGCGCGCATGGCGTGCCATCGTCGCTCGCGTCGTGCCAGCTCAAGACGAGTTCTGACTCTGGCCGCGAGAGGCACGCGTACAGCAGGTAGCGCTCGCTCGCGAGCTGGTCTCTGTGGGGGCCGATCAAGAGCCCCGCGGCCTGCGCGAGCCCGCGTCGCTGCTCGGGACCGAGCAGCGGCTCGCTCGGCAGCGGTTGTGGAAAGACGCCCTCCTGCAGGCCGCAGAGAAATAGCGTGCGGACGCGGCGCGCACGCAGCGCGAGTGGGCCGAGGACCGCTACGGCACCCGGGGCGTAGTGCTCCTGCTCCTGTAGCTCGAGCTCCTCGAGCACGCTGGTCAGCTCGCCGGCTGTGATCGTCAACTGCCCACCGCCGGCGAGCTCACGCAGCTCCGCGAGGGCGCTCGAGACGGCGACGAGCGCCCGCGCCTCGTCCAGCTCCGCGGGCTCGAGCACGCGCGCAGCACGACGCCGAGCGGCGGCGAACAGCCACTCCGCCTCCCGCTGCAGACGCGCGATCAGCGCGAGCGGCCCGCGAGCGGCGGCCGCGGCTAGATGGTCGATCGTCTCCAGCGGCCAGTGCTCGCGCTCCCAGATCTCGCGCGCGGCGGCTGCGCTGCGAGCACCCGTGCGGCGGCATTCGAGCTCCAGGCGGTCGGCGAGCTGCGGGCTGCTCAACAAGCCCGGTACGCGCAGCCACCGCAGCAACTCCTGGCTGCTCGCGCCGCCCAGTGCGCAGTGCAGCAAGCCGAGCAGCCCGGCCCCGAGGGAGGTGTCGCGGAAGGCGCGCTCGTGTTCGAGCGCAAACGGGATCGCGTACTGACCGAAGACATCCTCCAGCAGCGCCACTATCGTCCTCGGGGAGCGGTGCACCACCGCGATCTGCGCGGGGTCTGAGCCACGGTCCAGCAGCACCCTGATCTCACCGCCGATCAGCTCGAGTTCGGCGCGCTCGCCTCCGGCCTGCAGTAGGCGCACCGCCCGCCCGGGACAGACACGCGTGTCGTTCTCCTCGAACAGGGCGCGCTCGAGGTGATGCAGCGCCTCCCGTGAGGAGCTCTCGTAATAGTCCGCGCGCGGCTGCAGCCGCGTATGTTCGTCCGCGAGCGGCTCCAGCCGGTGAAACGCACCGGCTCGTCCCGCGAACGCGCGGCGACCCGGCTCGTAGGCGAGGGAGACGGTGACCGGCGCGTCGACGACCGCGGCGAGCGTTTCGATTGCGTCCAGCTGAAGCGTGGTGAGGTCGTCAAAACCGTAGAACAAGACCGGCTTTGCGCCCCAGCGCGCAGGCGTGCGGCGCAGCTCGTCAAGCGCCCACACCGCGCGCAGCTCCTTGTCGGCGCGGTCCATGCCCGCGAGCACCTCCTGGTAGGCGACGAACAGCTCGCCCAGCCACTCGCCCTCGTCGGCGGCGCCGGAAAGGTTCCCGGCGGCCGCGCTCCATGTGCCGAGCGCGGCGCGCAGCCGCTGGGGAGTTACATGCTCGCTCTCCAGTTCGCCGATGAAGCGCGCCAGCGCGCGCGCGAAGCCGCGGCTGTCAGCCGCGGGCTGATCGGGCCGCACGCGGCGGTGTAGCTGCGTGAGGATGTGCTCACGCGTGATCGGGCTGATTGTCCGCGGCGTCGTTTGCGCGCGCTTGGCCATCTCCTCGATCAAACCCTCGAACTGCTCTATGCGTGCCCCCAGCACGAGTCTTCCCTCAGCCAGCTCACGGCGGTAGCGGTGCACGTCGGCGCTGGTTGGAACGATCAGCAGCGGCTCCGCGCCGCGAGCGACGTGGGCGCAGATGGCGTCGAGGACCAGCTCCGCCTTACCGGCGTTCGCTGGGCCCGTGAGGAGCGCGAGCGTCACTAGCGCCCTCCCCCCTGGGACACGCCTGCGGGGCGTACCGACCACCATGGTCGCGTTTGTCGGAGCATGCACTCATACTCGCGCACCGACCCGACGAGCCGTTGTCTCCGCGTGGCGGCGCTGGCCCCGAGGCCCCCCGAGCCTCAGGCGGCACCGATAGCGCCGACGGCGCTGACGAGCTCTGACTCGCCGGTGTCTGCTTGCGGGGTCTTGACGCCTTCCTTGGCCCAGGCCTCGTTGAACTCCACCCGCCATTTGCCGTCCTCGCCCTGGCTGAGCGCCAGCCGCGCGCGGAAGCTGCGGCCGGAACGGCCGCGGAAGCCGCTGACGGGTTGCGCGGTGTAGCCGGTTTTGATCAGCTCACGCGCGACGCTGACATTCAGCTGCTTGCCAGCCTTGGACTTCCAGATGACAAAACCGCAACCCGGGTCCTGACGCGCCCAGCAGGAGTAGCCCTTGCGGTTCTCGACGATGTCTTTGCCGCAGACCGGACAGGGGCCGAGGTTCGCACGCGGGATGCGTACGTCCTTGAGCTTAGCGTCCAGCTCCTGCACCGTCTGCTGCGCGAACAGCGCGATGTCGTTCATGAAGCCATCGCGGGTGTCCTCCTGGCGCTCGATCTTGCCGAGGCGGTGCTCCCAGTTGCCGGTCAGTTCCGGCGAGGTGAGCATGTGCTCGTTGAGCAGGCGGATCACGTTCAGGCCCTTCTCGGTGGCAACCAGCGCGCGCCCGTCGCGCTCGAGGTAGCCGACCTGGATCAGACGCTCGATGATCGCCGCGCGGGTCGCGGGGGTCCCGATCCCAGATTCCTTCATCGCCTCGCGCAGCTCGTCGTCGTCGACAAGCTTGCCGGCGGTCTCCATCGCGCCCAGCAGCGACGCATCGGTGTAGCGGCGCGGCGGCTTGGTTTCCTTGCGCTCGCCGTCGATCTTGCGTGTCTGTACGGTCTCCCCGTCCACGAGCCGTGGTAGCTGCTGGTCGGATCCCTCGTCGTCATCCGAGCGTCCCTCGGTTTCTGCCAGCTCGCCGTAGACGCCGCGCCAGCCCGGCACGAGCAGCAGCTTGCCGCGGGTGCGGAAGACGTGGTCGCGGACGGTGGTCTCCACGCGCGTGTTCTCGAACACCGCCTCGGGGTGGAACACGGCGAGGAAGCGGCGGGCGACCATGTCGTAGACGCGCCGGTCGTCGTCGCTCATCTTCTCGATGTTGTGCTCCGAGCGAGTGGGGATGATCGCGTGGTGGTCTGTGACCTTCTCGTTCCACACAACGCGCTTGAGCGGCAGCAGATCGAGGCTCGCGACGTATGCGGCGGCCTGGGCGTACTCAGGATGCACGCCGAGCAGTTCGACGGTCGGCTTGATCTCGTCGATCATGTCGCTGGTCAAAAAGCGCGAGTTGGTGCGCGGATACGTCAGTGCCTTGTGCTCCTCGTACAGCCTCTGGGCGGCCGCCAGCGTGCGCTTGGCGGAGAAGCCGAAGCGCGTGTTGGCGTCGCGCTGCAGCGACGTAAGGTCATACAGCAACGGTGGGCGGTCACGCTGTTCTTTGGTCTCGAGCTTGGTGATCGTGCCCTGCTGGTCACGGCACGCCTCCACGATCGCGACGGCCTCTTGCTCGCTTGCGATGCGCGGCTTGGAGCCGGCGTGAAAACGCCCCGAGTAGACGCGCTCGGTCTTTTCCTGCTTGAGCGGCTCGGCGGCGAAGGCGGCATCGACGACCCAGTACGGCTCGGGTTTGAACGCGCGGATCTCCTCCTCACGACGGGCGACGATCGCGAGCGTCGGCGTCTGCACCCGGCCGAGCGACACGGCGCCGTCGAAGGACGCACGCAGGCGGATCGTGGCGGCACGGGTCGCGTTCATGCCAACTATCCAGTCGGCCTCGGAGCGCGAACGGGCCGCTTCCTCGAGCTGCGCGAACTCGGAGGCGGGACGTAGCGACGCGAAGCCTTGCTTGATCGCGGCGTTGGTCATCGAGTTCAGCCACAGCCGGCGCACCGACTTCTGCGCTTTCGCCTTCTCGTACAGGTAGGCGAAGATCAGCTCCCCCTCACGGCCGGCGTCGCAGGCGTTGACGACCTCGGCTATGTCGTTGCGGCGCAGCTGGCCGGAGACGACCGACATCTGCTTGCGCGAACGCTCGTCGCGCACGATCAGCTTGAAGTGCACGGGGATGATTGGCAGATCCGCCATCCGCCAGCGCTTGTACTTGGGGTCGTATTCCTCGGGCTCGGCGAGCTGCACCAGGTGCCCGACGGCCCAGGTGATCACATACTGATCCGCCTCGAGCCAGCCGTCCTGCTTAGCGAACGGCCCCGGCAGCACGCGTGCCAGGTCACGCCCGACGGAGGGCTTCTCGGCGATTACAAGGGTCTTTGCCATCGGGCTCAGCGTAGCGGTTGGCGGTGGCGCTTTGTGACCAGGGCCCTACCGGACGGTGTAGCTACTACACGCAGCGCCCCGTGGAGACGGTCCTGCCGGCACTCGCCAGCACCGCGCTCGCGGTCGAGTTCGCGACGCCGTAGCCCCCGCGCGGTCCGGCGCCGGTGGTCCCAGCGAAGACGGTGGTGAGGACTTCCCCGCCCGTGCCGACGAGCGGCCCGCCGGAGTTGCCGGGGCGCACCACACCGCGCAGCGGGGTGAGCAGCCGCGTCACAGGCCCTTCGCCGTAAGCGTTGTCTGTGACCACGTTCTGGGTCTGCCCGACCCGTCCCGCCCGTGCGTCCAGCGGACCGTTTTCGGGGTAGCCGAGGATCGCCCCGCTGGCGCCGGACGGGGGGTTTGAGGCGAGGCGAAGCGGCGGCAGGTCGAGGCCTTGCACGCGCAGCACCGCCAGGTCGTCACGCGGGTCGAAGGCGATCGCCTGCGCCGGCAGGTCGGGCTGATGGCCGCCGACCTGCACCAGCGTTTCGCTCTCGCCCGCGACGACATGCGCGTTCGTCAGCACCACGTCGCTTCCCGCGACCCAGCCCGAGCCCTCGACCGCCAGCCCGCAGGCAATCCCGATCACGCGCACGACGCTGTGTGCCGCCGTACGGATCGCGGGTGAGCGGGCGACCTCGGGCGGCGGCGGCGCGACACCCGGCGTGGGGCCCTGAATCTGCGGCAGCGGGTCCAGGCGCGCGAGCGCGTTGAGAATCGACCCCGACGGCGGCAGCAGATCATTCAGTTCCCTGAGGACCAGCGAGCGCTGGATGTCCACGCGCAGCTTGGTGAGCTGCGGCACCTGCGCCACGACCGCCGCCGCGATCCACACGACGCCGAGACCGATTACGACGCTGAAGACCGCCCCGAGCACCCCGTCGAGGACTCGCAGGCCGCTCAGCG
This sequence comes from Solirubrobacteraceae bacterium, assembly GCA_025451035.1. Lineage (GTDB taxonomy): Bacteria > Actinomycetota > Thermoleophilia > Solirubrobacterales > Solirubrobacteraceae > Palsa-744. The sequence continues at coordinate 30,795 of JANWLE010000012.1, read as the reverse complement.
CCAGCGCACGCCGGGCCCTGAGGGCGACTCCCTGGAAGCTGGTCGCCATGATCGTGCCGAGCAGCACCGCGCCGAACAGGCCGAATACGGGTGCGTACGGCGAGGAGGATCCCTGCGGCAGCAGCAGGGGACCTAGGCGGGTACCTAGAAATGCACCGGCCGCGAAGCCGACGAGAGAGAGCAGACCGACAATGAAGCCTTGGCGCAAGCCGAATAGGCCGGATAGGCCAGCGAACGCGACGATTAGCCAGTCAAGCCCTGTCATGCTCGGCGACCTTACACCCGGGCCATACTCTACGGTTCCAGCTATGGAAATTCCCGGAGATCCGGGGGATGGCTAGAGGACTCGTAAACCAACGGCACCGCCACGAGCAGCTACACAGGCCGAACCGGCGTGCCCGTCCGGTGCTCGCCTTCGCGCTCGTGGCGTTCCTGGCAGGGGCGATCGTCGGAGCACAGCACGGCTCCTCGGGTGCCTCCACGCTCGCGCTCGATTTCGTCAAAGCCTGGATTCGCGGCGATTACCCGCAGATGTACGCCGATCTCACCCCCGCCTCACGTCGCGTGGTCTCGCTGGCGGACTTCGCGGACGCCTATAGGGCCGCGCAAAGCACCGTGACCGCCGAGCGGGCTTCACTCGCCGGTCATGCACGTGCGCTTTCGACCGGCGAAGTCACGGTGCCGGTCGTGGTCAGAACCCACATGTTTGGCACGCTGCGCCAGAGCTTTCGCCTACGCGTGGAGGGCGGCTCGCAGGAGGGCGTCGCGTGGAACCGGTCGCTAGTCTTCCCCGGCCTGCATGTCGGCGAGCGGCTTACCCGCAACGCATCGCTGCCCCCACGCGCGGCGCTGCTCGCACGCGACGGCTCGACTCTCGCCAGCGGCGAAGTGTCGAGCGGCAGCGGGACCGGCGAACGTCCCTCGCCGCTTGGCGTGGCGGCAGACGCCGTGGTCGGCACCGTCGGGCCGATTCCATCCTCGGAGCGCGCGGCACTGGAAGCGCAAGGCGTGCCGAGCGACTCGACCGTCGGCACGAGCGGGCTTGAGCTCGCGTTCGACGACAAGTTGCGCGGGCGTCCCGGCGGTGAGCTGCTGGCGGGCCAGCGCGTGCTGGCGAGCGTCAAAGCGGTCCTCTCGCCACCGGTGCGCACCACTATCTCCCCGCAACTGCAGCGCACCGCCGTGGTCGCGATGGGCAGCCACCTCGGCGGCGTGGTGGCGCTGGTGCCACATACCGGGGAAATCCTCGCTGTCGCCGGGCTCGCGCTGGACGCTCTGCAGCCGCCCGGCTCGACATTCAAGATGGTCACGGTCACGGGGGTGCTCGAAGCAGGCATCGCCCACCCGGATAGCCGGTTCCCCTACCGGACCTACGCGACGCTCGACGGGGTGAAGCTCGCGAACGCCAACGGCGAGGAATGCGGCGGCAGCCTCGAACTCGCGTTCGCGGTCTCCTGCAACTCGGTGTTCGCTCCGCTGGGGGTCAAGCTCGGCGCGCAGCGGCTCGTCGCCGTTGCCGAACGGTTCGGCTTCAACCAGGGGCAGCCGATCACCGGCGCCGCCGCTAGCACGCTGCCCGCGGCCAGCGCGATCCAGGGCGAATTGGATCTAGGCTCAAGCGCGATCGGCCAAGGACAGGTGCAGGCCTCCACGCTGCAGATGGCGCTGGTCGCCACCACGATTGCCGACCACGGCGAGCGCCCCACCCCGACCTTCGGCCCGGGCAGCTCAACGACCCCGATGCGCAGGGTCACGACGCCCGTCGTCGCCGCGCAGGTGCGCAAGATGATGATCGCAGTGGTGCGCGAGGGCACCGGCACCGCCGCGGCGATCCCTGGGGTGACGGTCGCGGGCAAGACCGGGACAGCTGAACTGGGTAGCCCCCGCTCCTGCCAGCACAACGGGGAAGCAAGCGAAACGGGCTCCGCTTCAGAAAACGAAACGAGCTCGACTTCAGAATCGGCGCAGGGTTGCTCCGGCTCCGCTGCCACGAACAACACCGATGCGTGGTTTGCCGCGTTTGCGCCGGCGCTTGACCCGAAGATCGCGGTCGGCGTGATGCTAGTGAAAGACGGGGCGGGCGGCGACACGGCCGCCCCGATCGCCCACGAAGTGCTCGAGAGCGCGCTGCAGGCTCACCTCTAAAGGATGAGCGTCAGACGTCGAGTTCGGCGGTTGCGGTCCGCGAGCTGTCGCTCGGGTCGACGATTTTCAGCAGCAGCGGGCGGTTGTCGAGCGAGGTGATTTTGATCTTGTAGAGCAACAGCGTGCCCTGAGTTGGGCCATCGGCGGCGGTGGTGTTCAGTTCTGGCAGACGGCTTTTCGCGGCTAGCTGCCCGCCGCGGTAAGCGAACGGGTTGGAGGCGCCGGGTACCACCGGGAAGTAGACGTCACCCTGGGTGTCGCTGATCGTGAGGCTCCTGGAGACCGGCTCGGTGCGCCCGGAATGGTTGTAGATCTGCATGAAAACCGCGAACCACTCTTCGCCGGCGCCGAGGGCGCGCTGCGTAGGACTGAGCCCTTCTAGGTACACGCTGTCTTCGGCGTTGTTGGGGTTCAGCTGACGCGAGAGCTGGACCTCGTAGACCAGCGGGCCGACGTCAAGGTAGGGAGCGTTCGCGCCGGACTCTCCGGCGTAGGTTCCGCCCGTGACCTTGGTGTGCGAGTCACCGCAGGCGCCGAGCGCTAGACACACGCCGAGCGCGGACAGCAAGAGGATCAGCTTGTGCAGTGGTGTTCTCATGCGAGGCGGCAGTTTACCCGCCGGCGACGGTGATGCGCTCGCCGCGTCCCTCGCCGAGCTCGATGATCGACCGCAGCCGCCGCAGCGCGCGTGTCTGCTTGCGTCGCAGCCACCAGCGGGCGCCGAAAGACTCCATCAGGCGGTCGGACAGCATCCGCGGCTCGGTTTGCAGTGTGAACTGCACGCGGGTCGTGCCAGCCGAGGCGGGCGTCAGCTCATACACACCAAGCGTACGGATGCGGTTGCCCTTGCCAGCGCGGCCCGTCTCGACGATGCGATGCGGCCGCTGCACCTCGCTGAAGGTTACGTCGGCCCAGTTGAAGCGCACGCCGGGCGCCTTCACACGGAAGCGCGCCCCCGCCCCCTCCCCGACGGAGTCGATACGGGTCAGGCGCCAGTCAACGAGGTAGTGGTCGGTGAACTCCGGGTGGTTGGCGATGTCATGCAGGTAATCGAACACCCGCTCACGCGGAGCGTCGATGACGATCGAGGCCGTGACCGGATCCACAATGCCCGGCAGTCTATAAGCGCGCCCCGCTAGGCGGCGCGCGCAACGAGCCGGACCGTGTGCCCGAGCTCTGAATGACGCACGATCTCGCTGCTCAGGGGCTGCTTGCTGCACTGCGGACGGCACAGCTCGCAGACGATGCGGCTGCCGTCGTAGGTGTGCACGAGCTCACCCTCGAGCGGCGTGCGCCCGCAGTCGCTGCAACGGTGGCGGTCGGCGGCGAGCAGGCCGAGACCGCGCCGCAGAAGCAAGCGCTCGAGCTGTTCGACGTCAGACGATATGCGCGCCACGTTTAGGGGTTCGCCAGGGACGCGAGAGCTCCTTCCACCGCCGGCGCGTGAGGCCCGCGTTTGCCTTCTTCGCCAGACGGGTAGGACATTTTTAGAGGCGAGCGAGACGGTCGAGAGCACCTAACCTGGACGCGTATCCCACTTGACACGCTCGTTATGATTGCCACAAGCTTCCGTTCCCATTGTTGGACTTTAAGGGCGCGAGAGCGCAGCTGAGTGAGGGATCTGTGATGAAGTCATTGATGTCGGGCACCATGGCGGGCGTAGGCTCTTTTCGCTGCCAGCGATGCGGATATGTGCTGACGTTGACGGCCCCGGACGTGCTCACGAAATGTCCTGACTGCGGGGGAGACGACTTTATGCGTGCTTCCATGTTTGCCACCGGCAGCCTCGCCCGAGACGTGCCGGTACAGGCCGATCTGATCGAGCGGGAGGAGTGGCTCACCCACGCCCGCATGCAGGTGGCCGCGCCGGGTGACTATCTGGCTTTCGAAGACCAGGGACAGCTGCGGCTGGTCCCGCTGGAGCGCGAGTGGACCCGCATCGGGCGCAGCCTCGCGGCTGACATACGCTTCGATGACCCGACGGTGTCGCGCCGCCACGCGCTGGTCGTGCGCCAACCCGACCAGGTGCGGGTGCTCGACGACCGCAGCCTCAACGGCGTTTTCGTCAATGGCGAGCGCATCGAATGGCGGGCTCTCAAAGACGGCGACGAGATCGTCGTCGGCCGCTACCGCCTGAGCTTCCTCAGCTGCACCGAGGAGCCGGCCGTGAGCCCAGCCGAAGCGCTGTCGGCGATCTAGCGCATTCCGGGTTCGGCGCGCGAACACGCTCGCCGCCAGGTGTCAGCAACGAGCGTCCGTGCACGCACGAGTAGTATCGCCTTCAGATGACGGCCACGATCGCGGTTCTCTCCCAGAAGGGCGGCACGGGCAAGACGACGACGGTCCGTACCCTCGCGGATATCCTGCGGCGCGTCGGCGTCGCGACGCTTGCGGTCGACCTCGACCCACAGGGCAACCTGTCGGACTATTTCGACGTGCCACCCGAGACCGCGCCGACGGTCGCCGACATGCTGATGGGCGGCGCTACGCCGAGCGAGGCGACATACGCCGACGTGATCCCAGCCAACCTGAACCTGGCCGAGGCGGAGCTGTCGCTCGGTGGCAAGATCGGGCGCGAGCTGACGCTGAGGCGGGCGCTCGCGAAGGCGCCGGAGGAGTACGAGCTGATCATGATCGACTGCCCTCCTTCGCTGGGGCTGCTGACCGTGAACGCGCTCGTCGCCGCCGACTACGCGCTGGTGACCGCCCAGGGTCAGTATTTCGCGCTACAGGGGGTTGAGCAGGCGATGGAGGTCGTCGAGTTGGCGCGCGAGACGCTGAACGAGGAGCTCGAGCTGCTCGGCATCCTGCTCGGCCTTGCCGACATGCGCACGGTCCATTCGCGGGAGGCGCTCGCCTCGCTGCAGGAGAGCTTCCCCGGCAAGGTGTTCTCCTCGGTGATCCGCTCCTCGATCGCCTATGCGGAGTCCGCCGAGCGGGCCGTGTCGATCGTCGACTACCGCCCGGACCTCGCGCGCGACTACCTCGCGCTCGCCGACGAGGTACTCGCGCGCGTGGGCGGCTTCGAGCAGGCGCGCCGCCAGCTCGAAGAGATCACCCCCGTGCGCCCTGAGCACGCCGCCAGCTAGCCCACGCGAGGATGGCGGCGTCTAGGCCGCCAACTGGGGCGTCGGCTGACCGCACTCGATCCGTCGGCGCTCCGTCGCGGCGACCAGCTGGAACTCGGGGATGCACGAGCCCCGCTTGAGCGAGCCAGGCAGAAGCAACCGTGCGAGCCGAGCGCTCCTGATCACGGCCTCGCACACCGCGGCCTGGGCACGGGTGTAGGAGAGGCCGTACAGTTCGCGCACGCGCTGCGGCAGCGAGCCGAGCATCACCAGATCATGCACGCTCTTCGCGGCCTGCCGGCTCGCGGGCAGCGGGATCTGAAACGCCGAGGCGTAGCCCATATAGCGGGCCTCCTCCGTGAGATGGAGGTCCTCGCCTGCGAGCTGCGCCTCATACCACTCGCGATACTCGCGGTAGGTGCCTGGTGCGGCCGAGCGCGGCATCTTGAACAGCTCGGCGAAGCGCAGATAGTCCTGCCACAGCGCTTCGCGCTCCTGCATGCTGAGCGGCCGGACCAGGCGGTCGTAGAACCACTCGGCCGAGTCGGCTATGACCGCCACCGTCCACAGCATCAGCTCCGGATCGAACGCCGAGTAGGGAGTGCCCGCCGGGTAGCTGGTTCCGGCGTCCTCGCGGAGCTCGCCGACGACGCGCGCGTGCATCGCGTCCACCGCGGCAATGACATGGTCGGCGCGGGCGCGGGAGCCGAAGAACACCGCCTCGAACATCTCGCCGGTGTGGGTGATGCGCCGAAACGGCGTGCGCTTGTTGTGCGTGTGCTCTGTCGTGCCAACGTAGTTGAGCGGCTTCACGGCGCCGACACACAATGCGCGCTGCCCGTACATCAGGCCGACCGCCTTCTCTTCGTGCACCATCCGCAGGATTGAGCGCCCGCGCGGGAAGTAGCAGTCCTCGCCCATGGTCAGAGAAATCTACAGCTCCCTGACGTAAGCGCCCTGGGACTCGAACGGCACCCGCAGAACGCGGGCCCATCCCTGCACGCGGGGACGCAGCGCCTCGACGACCGCCCCGGTCTGCTCATAGAAGCACCACACGAGCACGGTTGGTCCGGCGCCGGAGATTGTGGCTCCCAGCGCACCGAGCTCCTGCGCATCGGTGACCAGCTCGATCGAACGCGGGAAGAGGTGCGCGCGGCGGGGCTGGTGGATCTTGTCGGCCAGGCCACGTGCCAGCACATCCCAGTCGCCGCGCGCCAAACCAAGGGTCAAGAGCGCGCCGTGGGAGATGTTGAACACGGCCTGCTCGATCGGCACTTGCGCGGGCAGCGCGGCCCGTGCCGCGTGGGTCCTGACCGCCTCGAAAGGGACGACGGCTAGGGCCTCGAGGCCCGTGGGCGCTTCAAAGCGGGTGGCCTCGCCGTCGGCGCAGATGACAAAGCCGCCGTGCAATGCGGCCGCGACATTGTCGGCGTGACCCTCGATCTCGGTCGCGAGCGCCAGCAGGTCGCTGTCGAGCTCGAACAGGTGGTCAGCGGCTGTCAGTCCTGCGACGATCGCGGCGGCACTCGAGCCCAGACCTCCCTCGAGCGGGATCTCCGAGCGGATCTTGAACGTGAAGGCGTCGGCGCTCGCGAGGCGCTCGAACGCCCTGACGCAGAGATTCTCACGGCCGTGGGAGATCGGCAGCTCGCTCTGCACCGAGAATCTGCCGGTCTCGACTACTTCGAGCTCCAAATGCAGCGACAGGGCGGCGGCGAACGTGTCGAAGCCGGGGCCGAGGTTGGCTGATGACGCCGGCACCCGCACCACCCGCCTGCGGGTCACCCCAGCACCGCCTCCTCAAGCACGTCCATCTGCGCACGGCAGCGGATAATCATGCCGTCGTTGTGTTCGATCGCGGTGTGCGGATCCTTGATCCCGCGGCCCGTGAGCACGCACACGACCTGGCTGGCGCCGTCGGCGCCGTACTTCAGTAGGCCGGCGACCGACGCCGCCGACGCTGGCTCGCAGAACATTCCTTCCTTGGCGGCCAGCAGCCGGTATGCGGTGAGGATCTCCTCGTCTGAGACGGCGCGGATCGCGCCTCGCGACTCGGTCATCGCCGCCATCGCGTCCTCCCAACGCGCGGGGTTGCCGATACGGATCGCGCTGGCGACGGTCTCCGGGTGCTCGACGGGGTGCCCGAGCACAAGTGGCGCGGCGCCGGCCGCTTGCATCCCGAACAGCCGCGGGGCGACTCCTATCTCGCGGAAGCCGCGCCAATAGGCTGTGACGTTGCCGGCGTTGCCGACTGGAATGAACAGGGCTTCGGGCTCCTGGTCGAGATCTTCGACGATCTCAAAAGCGGCGGTCTTCTGCCCTTCCAGGCGGTACTCGTTGACGGAGTTCACGAGCGCGATCGGATGCTTGTCGGTCAGCTCGCGCACGAGCGCCAGCGCGCGGTCGAAGTTCCCGTCCAGCGCGATGACGCGCGCCCCGTGGATCAGGATCTGCGCCATCTTGCCTTCGGCGATCTTGCCCTCGGGGACGATCACCGCGCAGCGGATGCCGGCGCGCGCAGAGTATGCGGCCGCGCTCGCTGCGGTGTTGCCGGTCGAGGCGCAGATGACGGCCTCGGCGCCCTCCCTGACCGCCGCGGACACCGCGCAGGTCATGCCGCGGTCCTTGAAAGAGCCGGTCGGGTTGGCGCCCTCGAGCTTGAGGCGCACCTCGGCACCGACCATCTCCGACAGCAGCGGCGCGCGCAGCAGCGGCGTGGAGCCCTCCTGCAGCGTGATCAGCGGGTCTCCCTCCGCAAAGGGCAGGCGGTCGCGGTAGCGTTCGATCAGCGGCACATGTCGTGCGGTAAGACGTACGGGGTCTGTGCTCATACGAACTCCTCTTCGATGACCCTGATCGCGCGCGGGGTCGAGTGCAGAAAGTCAAGCTCGGCGATGCGCGCGAGCGCGGAGCGCAACCGTGACTCCTCGAGCGGATGGATGACCATCACCAGGCGTGCATTATCGCCGAGCCCCCATTGCGCGACGGACTTGATCGAGGCACCGACGTCGCCGAGCAGATGCGCGACGGTCCCGAGCACGCCGGGGCGGTCGGCGACCTCCATGTGGATGTAGAAGGCGCTGCGCACGTCGCCGAGGAGCTCGAACGACGTGGCTGGCGGGATCTTCGCGGCTGGCGTCAGCATCACGCTGACGAGGTCGCCCAGCACCGCGCTCGCGGTTTGCACGCCCCCCGCGCCGGGACCGGACATCGTGATCTCGGTAATCGCGTCGGACTCGACGGTCACCGCGTTGAACGGGCCGCTCACCGACGCCAGCGGGTGCCCGGCATACAGGAAAGCAGGATGCACGCGCACCGACAGGCCGCCATTCAGGCGCTCGGCGGTTCCGATCAGCTTCAATCCGAGCCCGAGCTCGCGGGCGTAGCGCAGATCGTCGCTCTGCAGATGCTCGATGCCCTCGTAGGGAACCTGGTCGAGGCGCACCGGCGCGCCGAACGCCAAGCGCGCGAGGATCGCCATCTTCGCCGCCGCGTCGCGGCCGGAGACGTCGTCGCTCGGGTCCGCCTCCGCATACCCCTGGCGCTGAGCCTCGGCGAGCGCCTGCTCGTAGCTCGCCCCACGCTCCATCTCGGTCAGGATGAAGTTGGTGGTGCCGTTGACGATCCCGTGAATGCGCTCGATGCGGGTCGCGGCAAGCGACTCGCTCAAGACCCTGATCACCGGCACCACGCCCGCCACGGCCGCCTCGTAGCGAAGCTGCGCGCCGTGCTCGGAGGCGGCCTCGAAGAGCTCCTCGCCGTGCTGGGAGAGCAGCTGCTTGTTGGCGGACACGACGTGCTTGCCGGCAGTGAGCGACCGCAGCACGTATTCGCGGGCGGGTTCGATGCCGCCGATCAACTCGACGATCAGCTCTGCCTCGGCGAGGATCTCCGGGAAGCTCCCTTTGTCGCGTGTCAGGACCCCGCAGAGAACCGGCGTGCGTCCGGTTAGGCTTTGCACCTCGCTGGCCCGCTCCTGGAGCAGACCGGCGAAGGCGGAGCCGACGGTGCCCGCGCCGAGCACGCCGATCTTGAACTCAGCGGACATCGCGTGCGGTGAGGTCGTCGAGAGTCTCGCGGCGGACCACTTCGCGGGCCTGCCCGTCGCGGCAGAAGATGACGGGTGCGCGCAGAACGCCGTTGTAGTTGTTCGCCATCGCGTAGCCGTACGCGCCGGTGGCGGGCGTCACGATCACATCACCGGCCTTGGGGTCCTGGAGCAGCGCGTGGCGGACGATCACGTCACCAGACTCGCAGTGCTTGCCGGCGAGCACGCACTCGCTCGAGCCGCCAGGGCGCTCGACGACGTGGGCTTCATACACCGAGCCGTAGAGCATCGGCCGCAGGTTGTCTGACATGCCGCCGTCGACGGCCACCCAGTGGGACACTTTTCGCTTGACGCTCTGCACCGTGTAGAGGGTCACGCCGGCGTTGGCGACAAGCGCCCTGCCCGGCTCAATCAGAAGGCGGCGGCCGGAGCCCGCCCCGTGGCGGGTAGTGGCTGCGATCACGCATGTCACGAAGTCCTCGATCGGCGGCGGGTGCTGGTCGGTGGTGTAGGCCACTGCTAGCCCGCCGCCGACGTCGAGCACCGGGAAGTCGAACGCCTCGCTCAGTGCACGCGCGGACCTGACGAACGGGTCGAGCTGGAATATCTGCGAGCCGATGTGGGCATGGACACCCACGAGCTCGAGGCCATCGACGCTCTGCACACGGCTTATCACCTCATGCGCCTCGTCCATTGCGAAACCGAACTTCGAGTCGGCCTGGCCGGTTGAGATCTTCTCGTGCGTGTCGCCGCGCACATCCGGCGTGAGCCGGACCAAGACCTGCTGGATCGCCCCGTCTCGCTCCGCCAGCAGGCGCTGCAGGTGGTCGATCTCGTCGTGGTTGTCGATGACGATCAAGCCGACCTTGGCTTGGAGCGCCATCTGGAGCTCCTGCGGTGACTTGGCGTTGCCGTGCAGGACGATCCGCTCGCCCCGAAAGCCGGCTGCGAGCGCGAGGTGCAGCTCGCCTTCGGAGGCCACGTCGCACCACAGGCCCTCCTGTGCAAACACCTCCAGCACGGCGGTGCAGGGAAACGCCTTGGAGGCGAACACGACATGAAAGTCCTCGTGGCCTGCCTGCGCGCCAGCGGAGCGGAACGCCCGCGCGCGGGCCCGCAAATCGTCCTCGGCGACGACATAGGCGGGAGTGCCGAACTCGCGCGCAAGCTCGACCAGGTCGCAGCCGCCCACCTCCAGGCGCCCCCGCTCGTTGACGCGGCTGGCAAGGGGAAAGACGTGTGAGACGCTGGAAGCTGTAGCCATCGGGGTGATTATCGGGCATCCGCCGTCCCGGGACGGCCAAGGCCGCGGCCTGGGGGTGCGCTAGTTGGCTGGGACGGCTGCCGCATTCGCGGCCGGTCGCAGCCCGGCAAAGCCGCGCACACGGACGATCGCCGCCAGCCACAGCAGCCCGATGACAGTCAGAGCGATGCTCTCGAGCTGCGCGGCGGTCAGCCCGATCAGCACCTCTTTGTTGCGTCTGATGAACTCGACCAGAAAGCGCTCCACCCCACTCAGGACGCAGTAGAGGGCTAGCACTACTCCGGGGCGCACCCGGTAACGCAGGCGCCACAGCAGGTAGGCGGCCAGCCCCATCGCGATGGTCTCGTAGATCGGCGTGGGCTGCACTCTGACCCCGCTGGGAGTGGGCACGGTGCCGTGTGGGTAGCCCATCGCCCACGGCAGTTTGGAGCGGATGCCGTAGTCGCCGTCACCGGAGAGCTGGCAGCCGATGCGGCCGATCGCGTAGCCGAGGGCGAGCACGGTCGCGCACATGTCGAGCGCCACGAGGTTCAGCATTTCCCGCCAGCGCATCCAGAGGAGCACGCCAATCGCGCCGCCGATCGCGCCGCCATACCAGACCAGCCCAGAGCCGGAGAAGATGGAGCCGAGCAGATCGTGCTTGACCTGGCTGTAATTTTGGATCACGTAGTAGCCGCGCGCGCCGACGAGGCCGCCCAGCAGCGCAGCGAACGTGATCTCATAGGCCCAGTCGACGGGCTTGCCGAGCTCGCGCAGGCGCCGGGCGATCACCATCCCGCACGCCAAAAAGCCGAGCGCAAACATCACTCCGAAGGTCTTGATGGAGATGCCGAGCAGGTGGATTTCAGGTTGCACTGCGCTGTACTTTAGGGAAGCGCAAGCTCCGTCTGGCACAATCACGATTAATGGCTCGCGCTTCCTCTAGACGCAGCGCCTTTGGCAAAGACGCCGGCCTGCAGGCCCGGATGCTCTTGACGATGTTCCTGCTCGGCCTCGTCTACGTGATTTTCGTCGGCATCCTGTTCGCCGCCGGCGCGGGAGCGGTGATGATCGCGGTCGTAGCTGGGGTCATGCTGTTCGTCCAGTTCTTCGCCTCAGACAAGATCGCGCTGGCCACACTCGGCGCGAAAGAGGTCTCGCCGCAGGAAGAGCCGGAGCTGCACGGGATCATCGAGCGTCTGTGCGTACAGGCCGACCTGCCCAAGCCGCGGGTGTTCGTGATGAATACCGCGATGCCCAACGCGTTCGCGATGGGCCGCTCGCAGAAGTCCGCAACGGTATGCGCCACCAGCGGCATCCTGCAGATGCTCGACACCTCTGAGCTTGAAGGCGTGATGGCGCACGAGCTCACGCACGTGATCAATCGCGACGTGATGGTGATGACGCTCGCGTCGTTCTTCGCCACGCTGGCAGCTCTGATCATCCAGTTCTCTTTCTTCTTCGGCGGTTTTGGTGGTTACGGGCGCAGCCGTGAAGAAGAGGCGGGGATCGAGCTGGTGATGCTGGTCTCGATCTTGGTGTACGCCGTCTCGTTCTTGCTTTTGCAGGCGCTCTCGCGCTACCGCGAGTTCGCCGCAGACCGCGGCTCGGCCGTCTTGACCGGCCGACCGAGCGCGCTCGCCTCAGCGCTGATCAAGATCAGCGGCACGGTTGAACGCATCCCGAGGGAGGACCTGCGCCGGGCGGAAGGCATGAGCGCCTTCTTCATCGTGCCGGCACGGGCCAAGCAGTCGATGATGAACCTCTTCTCCGACCATCCCTCGCTGGAAAAGCGCCTGGCGGCGCTCGCTCGCCTGGAGTCACAGCTCCAGGGCGCCTCCTAGATGGGACTGCGCGACATCCTCACCGGCCGCCACGAGGTCAAGGGCCCGGCTCCCGACAGGCTGTTCGCGATCACGACCGCCTACGTGGGCATGGAAACCGAACACCAGATCACACCGGCGGGAGACGCCGCGATCGTCTTTCAGTCGCTGAAAACAAGCGAGTTCGAAGCGACGATCAAGGACATGGAAGATGTCGTGAAGGCCACCGGCGGCGAGAACGACACCAAGGTCCACACGCAGGACGACTCGTTCGGCTACCGCTGGATGATTTTGAGCGACAGCTCGATCGAAGATCTCGCGGTCGGCATCAACGCGGTCTCTGGCTCGATCGAGACCGCTGGCCATGGCGAGCGCCTGCTGTGCGCCGTGTTCGCCTTCAAGGACGGGCAGGGACGGCCGACCTACTTCATCTACAACTACAAGCGTGGGTACTGGTATCCGTTCTGCCCTCGGCAGGGCAGCGACGGCGAGCGCGACACCGAGCGCGAGCTGCAGGTCAAGGCGCAGGTCTCCACTGAACTGCCGATCGAGCCGGAGCTCGAGCGCTGGTTCCCGTTGTGGGGAATACCAATCTAGCCTCCGTCGGGGCCACGCTCGGTGCGGCACACCGAGCCAACGCTCAGGAGCCCACGCCAAGGCTGCCTGCCGGGCAGTGGTAGCCAGCGCACTCACCGCTTATGCCCGACGCCGGCCGAACGCCTCGGCTTCCATACCTTGACCCCGACGATGAGGCAAGCTCAGACCTCAGACCTGTATCTACTCACCGTCGAGATAGAGCGCACACCTCAGGTAGATGACGCGCCTCTACCGCTGACCCGGTGTCCGAGACCATCCGCGGGAGGGTCAGTCTGGGATCAGACCCTCTCCGGTGAACTCACCCCGAGCCTCATCGAGCGTGATGTCGGCCGGCGGCAGAATGATGTCCGAGACCTCGAGCTCATCCTCAGCTAGCGGGGTGCCGCTCGCGCGCACGTAGTCCAGAAGTTCGTCCAGGGCCTTGTGGAAACCGGGCTCATCCCCCGCCTGCACCGAGGCGACGACGGCGTTGTCGAGATCGTTCAGGCGCCCGTCCGCGCTTGGCAGGCGGTACTGGTCCTCACCGGAGATACGGACGATCATGCCTGGCCCCCCGCGCCCTGCTCGCCCTGCGGCGCGCCGATCTGCCCGGGCGGGGAGCCCTTACCCACTTCGCCCTTCATCTTGGCGAGCTCGTCATCGACGGCGGACTTGGAGGAGAGCGCCTTCAGCTGACGGTCGATGTCGTCTTCGCCTTGGCCAAGCGCAGTCAGGTCCTCGAACGTCCCCGCCGACTCCAGCTCCGAGACGGCGTCTGCGCGCGCGCGCATGTTTTCTGTCTTGTCGACCGCGCGCTGCATCGCGAGACCGACATCGGCCATCTGCTCGCCCACACCCGTCGCGGCCTCGGAGATTCTCACCTGGGCCTCCGCCGCCGAGTACTGGGCCTTGATGACCTCCTTCTTGGTGCGGAACGCCTCAATCTTGGCCCTGAGCTTCTGCTCTGAGTCGGTCAGCTTCTGCTGCTGGTCTTCCAGTTCAGAGACCTGGGTGTCGAGTGACTGCAGCTCGGTCTGCACGACGTTCTTGCGCTCGAGCGCCTGACGGGCGAGATCTTCCTGGCCCGTGCCGAGCGCCTGGCGGGCCTGCGTGTCGAGCTTCACGAGCTGCTGCTGCATCGTGGTCTCCTGCAGCTGCAGCCGCTTCTTGGCCGTGACGACGTCCGCGATCCCCTTCTTGACGTTCTGGAGCTGTTCGACCTGCTTTTGATAGCTGTAGTCGAGGGTCTCGGCTGGATCTTCAGCGCGATCCAAGAGCTTGGACACCTTCGCCTTCACGACGGTAGACATGCGCCCAGCCAAACCGGCCATCTGATCCTCCTGAACTTCGAAGCGTGAAAAGGGACTACAAGCGTAGCCTAGAGCTCACGCGCTGTAGGTGACCACGGTCTGGCGGCGTGCTTACAGCCCGGTCGGGTGGCGAACCCTGAAGCCTGCGTTCGCCGGCCGCAGCGGACGCCAACGGGGCCCCTGCTGGTTGGAGGGGTCATCCGCGGCGCTGGTGTCCAGGCGAACCCCGGCGATCGTCATGTAGGCGTGGCCGGGGTTGGTGAAGATCGTCACCCACTGGCCGATGCCTTTGGAGTCCCAGCGCATGAATTCCGAGGAGTCCATCGGCGTGGACAGGAGATCCGCGCCGTGCAGCGCGAACGAAACGGTGCCCGAGCAGTCATAGCCAGGGGAGACGAACGAGGCGTGACCGCCGCCCCAGATGTAGGGCAGTCCGATGATCTGGTTTGCGGTCCAGATCATGTTCTGAACGGCTGCCGGCGCCTGCATCGGCGCTGCGGCCATACCGTCGATCACGCGGGCGCGCAGCCCTGGGACCAGCAGCTTCGGCTTCAAGACAGCGCCGGCGCTGACGATGCTGCCGCCGGTGATCGCCCCCATGCGGCTGGCCGACCCGGGCGGACTGTAGCTGACGACCTGGCCGGCGGCGGTCATTTCATACACCGGCCCTTTGTAGTGGAGACTCGAAGATTTCGCGGTGACCGGAGCGTTATGGGCTGCCGGCGCCGGGGTAGTTACAGGAGACAGGCCGTCGGCGGCGGTGCCGCCAGCGCTACCAAACGCGGGCGATGAGCATCCCGCGACGCAAGCCATGCTCAAAAACGTGGCGCTGATCGTCTTCAGCCGCAAAGCAACCTCTTTCGTCGGCCTGCGGGGTTAGCTGACGGGCTAGCGCTGAAAGAGCCTGCGCTTCTCACGGTTTCACCGTGGGATTCGCCCCAACAACTTGGGTCCCCCGTTCCTTGACACCTGGTCAAGGATTCGGCGTTCGCGCGGGGACGCTAGCAGACTGCACGGATACTTGCACGACGGCGGCGGTGCTTTGTGCGCAAAATCCGCCATGGCGCGCGGTAATCTGCCAGACGATGAGAGGTGTGGAGCTCCGCTGGCTAGCGTCGCTTGCGCTCGTGGGGCTCGCGCTCGGCGGCTGCGGCAAGTCGCTGTCCGGGACAAAACTCGGCGTGGAAACGACAGGCCGCGACGGCGCGAGCGGCCTGGCCACGGCCAACACGACCAGGCTGGGCGGCGCGAGCGCCGTGCTCGACGCTGCCGCGGTCGCGCGCACTGTCTATCCCGGCTTGACGGATGGGACCCGACCGCGGGCGGTGGTGCTTGTAGATGAGCGCGACTGGCCGGCTGCGCTCGCCGCATCGGTGCTGGCGGGCGCGCCGCTACGCGCGCCGATCCTCTACACCGAAGGCGACTCGCTGCCGTCCGCGAGCGCCCAGGCCCTCGCGGCAATGAGACCCACAGGGGTTCCGCGGCTCGGCTACTCGCAGGTGATCACGATCTCAAGTGCCGCGTCACCGGGCGCCTACCGCAGACGTGCCGTGCCGGCGGGGGAAGCCGCGCGCGCTGCGGGCGCGATCGAGCGACTGGCGGTGAGGGCCTCCGGCGTGCAGCCACGCGATGTGATCATCGCCAGCAGCGACGCGCCCGCGGCGCTCGAGATGCCAGCAGCCGGGCTGTCGGCGCAGACCGGCGCGCCGATCCTGCTCGTGAACGCGCGCACGGTCCCGGCGGCCACCAGGGTAGTGCTGAGACGGCTCAGGCAACCGCGGATCTACATCGTCGGTCCGACGGGCGCCGTCAGCCAGCGGGTCGCCGAAGAACTCGGACGCTACGGTCGGGTCGCGCGCATAAACGGTGGGGATGCGTCCTCGAATGCCATCGCGGTCGCCCGTTTCAGCGACGGCTCGTTCGGTTGGGGCGTCGAAGAACCCGGTCACGGGCTGGTTTTCGCCACAGCGTCCCGTCCACTGGACGCGCCAGCGGCGGCTGCCCTGTCCGCCAGCGGTGACTACGCTCCGCTGCTGCTGCTCGAAGGGGAAGGGCGCATTCCCGGCGAACTCGCAGCCTACCTGCGCGGCATTCAGCCGGGCTACACCAGCGAACCCCAGTACCGGCCGGTGCACGGCGTCTACAATCACGGCTGGGTGATCGGCGACGAGCAGGCGATCTCGCCGGCTACGCAGGCGGAACTAGACTCACTGCTTGAGATAACCAAGCGCCCCAGTCCGCCGGGGAACCCGCCAGCCACTTCAGAACCCCAGGAATTCGAACAATGAGCCAAGCCGAGGATCCACGCCGTGTCCGCCGCGGACAAGCCCACGAGGTGACGCTCGAGGACGTGCGCCAGCTGATGGGCGCCTCCACCCCCCACTTCGCGCTGCAGTTGCGCAACCGCATCCGTGCATTGATCGCAGGGTTGGCGCCCAATCACCCCGCGCGCGTGGAAGGTGAACGCGAGATCGAGCGACTGCAGCGACTGGGTGTGCTCGGCGAGACCCGCGGCGAGGGCGCAGCGGAGGGGGAGCGGCCACTGCCGTCCCTGAGCGTCGGCACACTGGCCGACTAGCTTCGCGCTCGCCCGCCACGGTACAGGCGCTGGTGGCGCGCGTCGATGAAGCGCGCGCGCAGCAGCCTGAACATCACGACGACGATGATCAGGTCGACCGGCAACAGGGCGACGATCAGCCCGCGGGTGACGGTCGTCCACGTCGACGCCACGAGCACCGCTGTCGTGTGGAAGACGACCGCCGGCAGCAGCGAGAACATGATCGTGTGCGAGCGGTACCCGCCCCAGTGATCGCGCCACATCGTCTCGAGCGTGCCGATCGTGACGGCCCCGATCCCGGCGATCAGCGCCACCGGCGGCCCTGAGCTCGGCAGACCGCGCAAGAACGCGATCACCGTAGCGATCACACCGACGAAGATCAGGATCTCCGATAGCGGCAGCGGGTACCACGGCGGCCGTGGGCGGCCGTCATCGGCCTCCCCCCCGATGGCGGGCGGCTTTGCCTTTGGTGTGCTCGAGCCGGGCTCAGCGACGGCGAGCCCCCTGGACTTGCGCTTGCGGGAAGCCTGGGCGCCTGAGACGGGCAGCTGCGACGACGTCCCGGACGGGCGTGCGGCCGAGCGGCGCTTGCGCGCCTGGCCGCGGCGGTCCCTGCGACGTGCGCCCACAAGCGCTCCTATGGGATTGCTCGCCGCGCGGGCGCCGGCGATGGTCGCGAACTTGACGGCACCATCCGATCGTACACAGCGCCGGTGGCAAGCGGGCCGTATCGCAGCGGCCCCCGAAGAGCCGCTCGAGCACGTATGCTCAACCGATGATCGGCTGCTCACCGTCAGCTCACCCGCGCTGTACGGGTGATGCCAGAACCGGCGGGGCGCGCACGTGAGCACCTGGGATGCGCTTGCACAGCTGACGCTGACGGTGGAGCGCTATGAGCTCGAGGGTCTCGAGGTCGCCTTTTCCAGCGAGTTCATCCGCAAGACCACTGTCATCCGCATGCACGGCGAGGGGCACGAGGGGCTCGGCGAAGACGTCACCTACTCTCCCTCTGACCAGGACGCGCTGCAACGTGCCGGCGCGGTCGCGCCAATCACAGGCCGCTTTACGCTCGCCTCGTTCGCGCAGCACATCCGCTCGCTCGACCTCTTCCCCGTCGCACCCGAGCGCGATGACTTCCGTCACTACCGCAACTGGGCGTTCGACTCCGCAGCGCTCGACCTCGCTCTCAGGCAGGCGGGAACGACACTGCACGCCGCGCTCGGGCGCGATCCCCGCCCGCTCACGTTCGTCGCCTCGCTGCGGCTCGGCGAGCCGCCCTCGCTCAAGCCGCTGCTCGCGCGGCTTGCGATCGTCCCCTCGTTGCGCTTCAAGCTGGATCCCACCGCCTCCTGGGACGAGCATCTCATCGCCCAGCTCGCGGACCTGGGGGCGGTCGACTCGGTCGATCTCAAGGGCTTCTATGAAGGGACAATCGTCGATAACCCCGCTGACCCGCGCCTCTACCGGTTGGTGGCCGAAGGGTTCCCGCAGGCCTGGATCGAGGATCCGCGGTTGACCGACCAGACGCGCCCGGTGCTCGAGCAGCACATGCAACGCGTGACCTGGGATGCGCCGATCCACGGCGTGGCGGATATCCAGGCCCTGTCGGTCAAGCCTCGCATGATCAACATCAAGCCCTCGCGCCTGGGCGGTCTGCAGTCTCTGCTGGACACCTACGACTACTGCGCCGAGCAGGGAATCGAGTGCTACGGCGGCGGGCAGTCCGAGCTCGGGGTTGGCCGCGGGCAGATCCAGTACCTCGCCTCCCTGTTTCACCCAGACGCGCCGAACGACGTCGCCCCGTCGGCATTCAACCTGCCCGAGCCGCCGCCGGACCTGCCGCCGAGCCCGCTCGAGCCCGCGCCGGCTGAGCTCGGCTTCCGCTGGTCTTAGCCGCCAACCGGCGCAACTTCTATCCCGCCCCGCGGTTGAAACCCGCATAGTCGCTACCCTCGTTCGCAGCCGCTCTCGTGTGAGGGGCTTCAGCGGTTGCCGCGTTTCGGTGCGAGACTAAACCTCGGGCTCGGGGAGGACGAGAAGGTTTTCGTGAGCGCCACGATCCAGACACGAGCAAGGTCGCTAGGAGCGATCGCGCTGCTTGCAATCTCAAGTGCGGCCGGCGCGTTGTGCGCCTCGGCACAGGCGAGCTCCGGCGGCACCGCGCCGACGACTGGGGCGCCCGCCAAAGCAGCCAAGCCGCGACCGGTGCACCGCGGCCCGTCGATGATGATCTCGAGCGTGCGCTGCGTACCAGCCGGCAGCTGCAGCGCGAACCCACATGAAGTCTCTACCGGCGGGCGGCTGGCGCTAAGCGGGTCGGGCATCGGCCGCGGCATGGTCGTCGAGTTCCCCCGTTCCCCCGGCGCGCGCATCGCGCGCAACTCGCCGAGCGCACACCTACACCCCACCAAGTTCGGTTTGGTCGTCGCGGTCCCTCGCAGCGCCCACTCCGGGCGCATCGAGGTGCTCGCGCATGGCCACTACTCCAACGCCTATGGGCCGATCCACGTAGTGCGCCACACGCTTCACCCGCCCGCCAAAAAAACGCCTGCCGCGCCGCCGGCGCCGCCGAGCACGCCCGCTGGTTCGAGTCCCTTCGACGGTCAGGGAATGTGGATCTGGTACGTGAGCAAGTCAGCCGGCGGCGAAGTGCCGGCAATCGTCGCGCAGGCTCACGCCGCCGGGGTGAGCACGCTCTACATCAAGAGCTCAGACGGCTCCTCGAATTACTGGAGCCAGTTCAGTTCCCAGCTGGTGAGCGAACTGCACGCCGCCGGCCTGAAGGCATGCGCGTGGCAGTACGTGTACGGGTCAAACCCGGAAGGTGAGGCGGAAATGGGAGCACGTGCGGTGGCGTCCGGAGCGGACTGCCTGGTGATCGACGCCGAGGCCGAGTACGAAGGACGCTACGGTGCCGCGCAAGCCTATATCGCCGATTTGCGGGCGAAGATCGGCCCCGAATACCCGCTGGGCCTGGCGACGTTCCCGTACGTGTACTACCACACGGCCGAGCCCTACTCGGTATTCCTCGGCCCGGGTGGCGCTCAATACAACCTGCCGCAGATGTACTGGAAGGCGATCGGCAACTCCGTGGACACCGTGTACGCCAACACGTTCATCTCAAACCGCATCTACGGCCGGGCGATCTTTCCGCTCGGCCAGACCTACGAAGAACCGTCGAGCAAGGATCTCCTGCGCTTCCGCGAGGAGGCGCCGCTCTACGGTGCCAGCGGCATCTCCTGGTGGGACTTCCAGGAGACCTCAACCTCGGGCTGGAAGACGCTCGCCGCGCCGCTCGAAGCCCTTTCCAGCGTGACCCCCAACCCCTCCTACTCTGAACTTTCGCAGGGCAGCAAGGGCGACCCCGTGCTGTGGATGCAGGAGCACCTAGCCGCCGCGACCCCCTCGCAGGAAACGACCGGGATCTTCGACGCGACGACCCGGGCAAATCTCGAACAGTTCCAGAGCTCCCACGGCATCACGGTGAGCGGCCACACCGAAGCGGCGACCTGGCAGGCGCTGCTGGCTCTCACCCCGGTAGCAGTCGACTGGACGGGCAAAGGCCCGAAGGGCTGACGCCGGCCGCGCTGAGGGCCGCCGGCCAAAACGACGAGGGGCCGGCTCTGAGGCCGGCCCCAAAGAGTCAAACGCGCCCTTGACTCAGACGCGCTGAATGAGCGTTGCGGTGCCCAGACCCCCGCCGCAGCACATCGTCACGAAGCCGATCTCCTTGTCGGAGCGCTCCAGCTCGTGCAGCAGTGTGGTGATCAGCCGCGCGCCGGTGGACCCGAGCGGGTGCCCGAGTGCCATCGCACCGCCGTTGACGTTGACGCGATCCATGTCGGGGTGGTGCTCCCGCGCCCACGCCGCTATGACCGGGGCGAACGCCTCGTTGATCTCGATCAGGTCGATGTCGTCGATCTTCATCTTGTTGCGCTCGAGGATCTTTGCGGTCGCCGGGATCGGCCCCTCCAGCATCTTCACTGGGTCGCAGCCGACCGTCGTCTGGTCAACGATCCGCGCGCGGGCCTTCAGCCCGAGCGCCTTGGCCTTCTCGGCGCTCATCAGCAGCACGGCCGCGGCGCCGTCGGAGATCTGCGAGCTGTTGCCGGCGGTGATCTTGCCGTCGGGCTTGAACGCCGGCTTCAGCTGAGACAGGGACTCCAGATTGGTGTCGGGACGGATGCCCTGATCGGTGATGAACGTGTCGCCATTGACGGAGATCGGGACGATCTCGCGCTCGAAGCGACCCTCCTCGGTCGCCCGGTGGGCCAGTTTGTGCGAGCGCACCGCCAGCTCGTCGAGCTCCGAGCGCGGGATCTCCCACTCGTCGGCGATCATCTCCGCGCCGAGGCCCTGGCCGACGATGTTGTGCTTTTCCATCAGCTCTGGGGTAAAGGCCATGCCGAACTCCTGCTGGGTCTTCATGCCCGCCGCGAACGGGAAGTGGCCCATGTGCTCGACGCCACCGCCGATCATCGCGTCGTGAACTCCCGCAGCGATCAGCGCCGCGGCGAAGTTCACGGCCTGCTGGGCGGATCCGCACTGGCGGTCAACGGTCGTGCCGGGAGTCTCGATCGGCAGTCCGGCCTGCAGCCACGCGTTGCGGGCGATGTTGAAGCCCTGCTCACCGAACTGCTGCACGCAGCCGGCGATGACATCCTCGACCTCGGCCGCGTCGATCCCCGCCCGCTCGATCACCTCGGTGTAGACCTTGCCGAGGAGCATGTTGGGATGGGTGTCCTTGTAGTAGCCCTTTTCCTTGTGGCCACGGCCGATCGGAGTGCGCACCGCCTCCACGATCACTACCTCGCGACCCTCTGGTTGCCTCATGGTGGAAGTCCTTTGCCTCGCCGTTTGGGGGGCGCCGCAGCTCGAGCATCCACTCGGCGGGACGGCATCGGCCGTGTTTGGAAGCCACTCCGTGCCCACCGTCGTCTACTGTTTCGCTCGGCGCACCCAAGCTTGACTGGCTAGTCAGCCAGTTCTTGGGAGCCGCACAATACCACGAGAAAACCACGGTCAGAAGGAGCAACACGCGTGAACGAGCGTCTAGCCATAGTCGGCAGCGGGGCCATTGCCTGCGGCCTCGCGTCAACCGCCGCACACCATGGGCCGGTGCTGCTGCTGGCACGCTCACAGAGCTCAGCCGACCGCGCCAAGACCACAGTGGAGAAGACCCTCAGCCGCATGGAAGCACAGGTCGACCCCGGGCATGTGCAGGTCGTCACCGACGTGCAGGCACTCGCCGATGCCACCTTCGTCGTGGAGGCGGTCGTCGAGGACATGGACGTGAAGGCGCCGCTGTTGGCGGAATTGAACGGGATCGCGCCCGCGGACGCCGTACTGGCATCCACCACCTCATCGCTTTCGGTCGAGCAGCTCGCGCAGGCATCCGGCCGCGCGGAGCGTTTCCTCGGGCTGCACGTCTTTAACCCGGTTACGAGGATGAAGCTCGTCGAGCTCGTGTTTCCCAAGGCCGCCTCGCAACAGACACGCGAGCGGGCGCTCGCACTGTGCGACACGTTCGAGAAGGTCCCTGTGGAGATCCCCGATGTCCCCGGCTTCGTGGTCAACCGCCTGCTGTTCCCTTACCTGTTCAGTGCCGTGCGGCTGCAGGAAGAGACCGGCTTGGACGCCAACTCGATCGACACGTGCATGAAGCTCGGCGCCGGCCACCCGATGGGGCCGCTCGCGCTGCTCGACCTAGTTGGCCTGGATGTCTCCAAGGCGATCGGGGAGACGATCGGGGAGACGATCCCCGCGCGCGTGAACGAGCTGATCGACCAGGGCGCACTGGGGCGCAAGAGCGGCAGCGGATTTCACACTTACTGAGATTCTCGGTAATTCCTCATCGAGAATTTAGCTTGGCTGAGGTGGCTTTTAGGTTGCGTTGATCCAACCTGGGCATACTCGTCGTGCGATCAAAAATCGCAAACGCACAACCCGCCTCCTCCCAGTGCACACGTCCGGCCCGCAGCCCCCGCGGGCCGGACTTGTTTTCGGGGCGGTGTGCCTCAGGCACCGGGCTCTTGGCTCTGGCGCGGCAAGACGGGGTGACGGTCACGGATCCGCACCGCCTCGATGCGGTTGTCGTGGACCGACTCGACACGGATCGAGAACCCGTTGGAGGCGACAGTGTCACCGCGCTTGGGCAGGCGACCGAGCTCGGCGAAGACGAAGCCGCCGATCGAGTTGTACGCGTCGCTGTCGACAGGCAGCTGCAGGCCGTAGTCGGCGAGGTCGGTGACCGAAACGTGGCCGCGCACGAGCCAGTCCCCGTTGGCTAGACGGCGTACCTCGCCGGCGGTCGGATCGGTCTCGTCGGCGATCTCACCGACGATCTCCTCGATGATGTCCTCGACGGTCACTATCCCGACGACGCGGCCGTACTCGTCCACCACGACAGCAAGCGAAGTGCGCTCGCGCTGCAGGTCCGCGAGCAGGTCGTCGAGCGGCTTTGTCTCGGGGACGATCGGGGCGTCGTGCACGAGCTGCTGGAGCGAGGTCTGCGGTCCTTCGCTCATCAGCGCGCGCACGAGCGAGCTGGCGTGCACGAGCCCGCGCACGCGGTCACGATTGTCATCCTCGATCACGACCAAGCGGGTGTGGCCAGAGGAGATGCACAGCTCGAGCGCCGTCTTGACGTCCTGCGAGACGCCGACCGTGACCACGGCCGGGATCGGCGTCATCACCTGACGGGCCTCCTGTTCGTGCAGGTGAAAGACGCCGCGCAGCATGCCCGCCTCCCCCGGGTCGATGTGGCCACCAGCATGCGACTCGGAGATGAGGCGCTTGAGCTCCTCCGAAGAGCCGCCCGCCTCGATGCGGTTCATGTCAACGCCGAGCAGCCGCAGGATGCGGCTGGACAGCGCAGTGAGCCCCACGATCACGGGACGGAAGGCGAGGCTGAACGTGCGCAACGGGGCGGCTACGCGCCTGGCGACAGTCTCGGCGCGGTCGATCGCATAGAACTTCGGCACCATCTCGCCGGCGATCAGCTGTGTCGCCGTGATCACTAGGTAGGCCACGACGACCGCTATCACGACCGCCACGCCGTGGCTGACGGCGTTGCCCAAGGCTCCCTTCAGGATGCTCGCCAGCGCGGGCTCGCCAAGCGCACCGATGCCGATCGAGGTCATCGTGACGCCGATCTGCACGGCGGAGATGTAGTCGTTGATCTGGTCGAGCTGGCGCAGCGCGAGCGCGGCGCCGCGCTGCCCTTCGTCACTCATCACTTCAAGGCGCGCTCGGCGAGCGCGCACCAGCGCGTACTCGGCGATCACGAAGAACGCATTCAGCGCGATCAGCACCGCGGTGAAGATGAGCTTGAGGCCGTTCACGCCAGCTCAGAGGCGCGTCTGCGCTCGAGGGGCCTGGCCCCAATGGAAGGCCCGCCAAACGGCGTCTGGGCGCCCCCTCAGTTCCGGGGACGCGCTACTTCGTGGAGGTTGGTCGTCATTCATCGATTGCCGACCCGCCAAACGGTAGCAGGAGCGATGGCCAGATTCGAGCTGCGCAAACAGCGACGAGCCGTCTCGTCGCCCAGCGACGCGCGCCGCGGCTGGTTAGATCAACCCGTCTATCCGCCCAGCCATCTCGAAGTCGGCCGGCGTCAGGCCACCCTCGGAGTGTGTGGACAGTTCCAGGCGAACCTTGTTCCAGCCGTGCACGAGGATGTCCGGGTGGTGGTTCGCCCGCTCCGCCTCCTCGGCGACACGGTTGACGAACGCCATCGCCTGCTTGAAGTCCTGGAACTCGAGATCCCTCACGATCGCGTTGCCCTCATGCCGCCAAGCGGACTCGCGCAGGCGTTCCGCTATCTGTTCGTTTGCGAGCGTTCCCATTAGAGTCAGTCCACTGTGCGGATAGCCAGTCTCGTTCCTCACGCCACCGAGCTGCTGTTCGCGCTCGGCCTCGGTTCACAGGTTATCGCGGTCACGCACGAGTGCGACTATCCGCCCGAGGCGGGCGATCTGCCCAAGCTGACCCGTGACGCACTGCCAGGGGGGCTCGGGGCCCATGAGATCGACGCTGCGGTGCGTGAGCGCACGCTCGCCGGGGAGACGATCTATGAGCTGGACCGCGAGATGCTCGGGCAGCTCGAACCGGATCTGATCGTCACCCAGGCGCTGTGCCCGGTGTGCGCGGTGTCTTACGAGGAGGTCTCGCTGCTCGCACGCGAGCTGCCGTGCAGGCCGCGCGTGATTGCGCTCGACCCGAAGACCTTTGGCGAGACGTTCGGCGACGTGCGCACGCTCGCGCAGGCCACCGCTCGCCGCGATGCGGGAGTCGAGCTGGTGCACGCGAGCGCGGTGCGAATCGACCGGGTGAAGCTCGCTGTCAGACGGGCGCCGCGGTTGCGTGTCGCGGCGCTCGAGTGGCTCAACCCCGTGTTCGCCGCCGGCCACTGGACCCCTCAACTGATCGAGCTCGCCGGCGGCCTCGACGTGCTGGGTCTAGCGGGCGAGCCCTCCCACACAGTCAGCTGGGAGGAGGTGCGCGCAGCGCAGCCTGAGCTCGTCGTGGTGATGCCCTGCGGATATGACGCACGGCGCGCGCACGAGGAGGCACTCGCCCACGCAGGGGAGCTCGCCTCGCTCGGCGCTCGGCGGATAGTGGCGGTCGACGCCGGCGCGTACTTCTCGCGTCCAGGGCCGCGTCTGACCGACGGCCTGGAGCTGCTGGCCCACATCCTTCATCCGCAGCTTCTCGGCAGCCCGCCTACTGGCGCCCGCGCGCTGAGCGTGGAGCTCGCCGGCTAGGAGCGCCGCCTCGGCGCCTCAGGGTTCGGGGCTGAAGATGGTCGCGGGGGCCTGGCTGAGGGGCCCGACTTCGCTTGACTTGGAGGTAACGATCGAACCTGCGATGGCGGCCGCGGCGATCACTGCGCAGCCGGCGAGCGCCAGCGCGCGCAGGCGTCTGCGTTCCCCCAGCTGCAGAAGCAGGGCGGCCAGCGCTCCGCCGATCAGCCCGCCGAGGTGCCCGCCCCACGAGACTCCAGGGAAAGTGAAGCTGAAGATCAGGTTGATCAGGATCAGGCCGCCGATCCCGCCGAAGCCGCCCCGCATCAGTGGCATTCGACGCGCGCGCAACTCCACGGCAAACGCGCCCATAATCCCAAACACCGCTCCCGACGCTCCGATGGTGACAGCGTGCGGAGAGACGATCAGCGCCCCGAGCGAGCCGGTGAGCAGCGACACGGCGTAGATGACACCGAACCGCAGGCGCCCGAGGACCGGCTCGAGCTGCATCCCGAGTATGTACAGGATGTACATGTTGAAGCCGATGTGGAGCAGGTTCTCGTGCAGAAATCCGCCGGTGACGAGCCGCCAGAGCTGTCCGTGCGCGACGCCTTCGCCGGCGAGCAGTGGATTGTCGCTGCTTCCCAGCACTGCCCCCTTGCGTATGAGCGTGCCGCCTTCGCCGCCGCCGAAAGTGAACACGCGCCCACCCTCGGCGAGGAACGCGATCACGTTGATCACGATCAGCGTGTAGGTGAGCTGCGGGCCGGCGGACATGTCGCGCATGCGTGTCACCTTGGTCCGCTGTTTGGCGCACTCCGGGCAGCGCATCCCGACCGGTGTCGTGGTCATGCAGTCGGGGCAGATCGGCCTGCCGCAGTTCGAGCACGAGACCGCCGTCTCGCGGGAAGGGTGTCGGTAGCAGGTGGCCATGGTCAGCAGACGCTACCAGCAGCGTCCGCCGGTCAAGCGGGTGGCGGAGCGCCCGTCAGCGGCGCTCGAGCAGCTTGCGTGTGTGCTCCCGTGCCTGGCCCAGCGCGCGGCCAGCCGTCTGACGCAGCTCGGCCGCGTTCGACAATGAGCGCTGACGGTGGCGTGCCCGCAGCACCACAAGCGCCGCGCCGGCACTCGAGCCGACCACGACCGCCGCGACCGGGCGAACCCAGTTGCGCGGGTCGCGCATCGCCGAAAGCTCCCACGACTCGAGCTCCTCCGCCGCGATCTCGGTCAGGCTCTGCAGCGCCCCCTCCAGCCGCGCGACCATGTCCTGTGGCGGCTCGACCGGCGCGAGCGCCTCACGCAGCAGCCCCTCGAAGTTCGGCAGCGCCTCACTCATGGCCGTTGACCACGGTGGTCTCTGCGGCGCTGTGCACAATTCCCTCTAGCTGCTTGATGGCCCTGTGGATCAGCACCTTGGTGGCCCCGTCTGTGCGACCCATCGCGCGCGCTATCTCGCGATTGTCCATCCCCAGCGCAAAACGCATGATCAGCGCCTCGCGCCGGTCGTCGGGCAACTGCTCGACGCCTGTGAGGATCCTGCTGAGACGCTCGCGTCCCTCGACGAGTTCCTCGGTGGTGTGCGAGGCAACCGGCTCCTCCGCCTGCTCGATCGATGATGCCGGCCGGCGTGAGCGATCGCGGTAGAGGTTTGCCGCCAGATTGTGGGCGATGCGAATCAGCCACGGCCGCAAGGGGCGCCCATCCGACTCGCGTTGGGCACGCTCGAAGTGACGGTAGGCCTGCAGAAAGGTCTGCTCGGTCAGATCCTCGGCGTCGTGATGATTGCCGACCCGGTAGTAGGCGTAGCTGTAGACATCCCGCAGGTGCTCGCGGTATAGCTCGGAGAACTCCGCGTCCAGCTGGCGCTTGGGCTTCTGCGGGACGTGCTCTGTCACTCATTGCACCCTACCCCTCCGTGGCTCAAAGACAGGCTCAGGCCGCCCGCGCCCGCTCGCGCGGCGCGGCGCGCTCGGCGGACGCGCGAGGCGCCTTGGCGCCACCGAGCCACTCCCATTGCAGGTTTATGCACGCCCAGATGCGTTTGGTGGCGGCGGCCGCGAGGTCCCGGCTGGGACGCTCGGCACGCGCCAAGCGCAGCGGCAGCCCGCAGCGGATGCGAACCTTGCGAGGGCGGATGCGCCAGCCCCTGCGCACGTCTTCGGTGCCGATCAGCGCCACCGGCACCACACGCGCTCCGCTCTCGAGCGCAAGCCGGCCGACGCCGCTGCGCGGGGAGCCCAGCGGCCCGGGACGCACGCGCGTGCCCTCAGGGAAGATCACGACGCAATCGCCACGGTCGAGTATCTCGCGTGCTGTCGCCATCGCCTCCTCGTCACCGGCCCCACGATCGATCGGGAAGGCCCCGAGGCTGCTGAGGAACCACGCCTGCAGGCGGCGCTCGAACAGCTCGCGCTTGGCAACGTAGTAGACCGGCCGGCGAGCGATCGCCCCGATCACGAACGGGTCGAGGAAAGAGCGGTGGTTTGAGGCGATCAGCAGCGAACCGGAGCGCGGCAGCTGCTCTGAGCCAATCGCCTCAAGGCGAAAATAAAGGCGAAAGAACGGAACCAGCACGGCTCTCGCCAGCAGGTACAGGACTGGGTTTACGCCCCGCTCCCGTGTGCGCTTGCGAAGGCTGCTCAGCTCGGCCCGCGTGCCGTTTCGCGACCGTCCCGGCGCGGAGCCTGGTTGGCGGCGTGGCTGCGTCTGCATGCCTGTTGATACACCGTGCGCGCCACGCCCGTTACAGTGCTTGTGCGTGATGCGTGTAGATCAGGGCAAGACCATTCGTGGCGCCGTCGCCGGTGCGGTCGCGGCCGCCGTGTGGGCTCTGCAGATGCCGCTGGACAAGCGCCTGTTCGGATCCGAACTCGACGATGTCGAACTGCTCGGCAAGGCGGTCACCCGCCGGCGTTCGTGGCGTCCGATCGGCTGGGCCCTGCACGTGCAGAACGGCGCGCTGCTCGGCGCCGCGTACGCGAACATTGCACCGCGCATCCCGCTGCCCTCGTGGATGCGCGCGCCTACGCTCGCACTGGCCGAGAACTTCGGCACGTGGCCGCTCACAGCGGTGAGCGACCGCCTGCATCCCGCGCGGGGCGAGATGCAGGCGAGCTTCTCAAACCCGCGGGCGCTGGCGCAGGCGACGTGGCGGCATCTGCTGTTCGGGGTCGTGCTGGGCGAGCTCGAGCGGGCGTTGAACGCTCAGAACGCGATCGAGATGCCCGTATTCGAACAGGCGATCTCCACCAACGGCCACGGCAAGCTGGAGCACGCAGCGCAGATCCTGTAGGGGCGAAGGACGGCTAGAGAGGCGCGCGGCGACTGTACGATGCGAGTACGCCGGAGTAGCTCAGTTGGCCAGAGCACCTGTCTTGTAAACAGGGGGTCAGGGGTTCGAATCCCCTCTCCGGCTTGGGTAGGATTAGCCCGTGAAGCCACTTCCAATGGCGCCCAGCTGCGCGCTAGATGAGGACGGTCTGCGCCTGCAGTACGAGCGCTACCGTAGCGTCGGGCGCGGCGCGCGGGTCCTCGAGCGCAGCCCGCGGCGTCTGGTGGTGCAGCTCGCACCGGGGGTGGCGGGCACGCTCGTCGAGGAGGCACTCGAGGTCGAGCGGGCGTGCTGCCCTTTCTTCGACCTTCACTGGGTGCAGCAGGATCTTCGCTTGACAGTGTCGGTCTCGCTCGCCGAGCACGAGCCGGCGCTAGAGGCGATCGCGTTCGCGCTGAGCCCCCAAACCGGCCAGTCGAGCTGACAGAGAAGGCGTGTAAAGCACCAGCTGGCAGGTGACCAGTCGTGCTCCACCCATACACTCGGGTTATGCAGATAGACAGCGACGATCCCAACGACAGGGCATGACCGACGCGCAGCCTCTCGCTGGGGCGGTGAGCGCCGCCACGCGACCAGGACCGGGCGAGAACGATCGGGCGACCGGAGTGCTGCCATCGCAGGCTCTGCGCCAGGCCGTCGCGCAGGGGTGGGTCAGCGCCGGCCAGTGGCGGATCCCGCCGGAGTCGATCCAGCCGGCGAGCATCGACCTGCGTCTGGGCGAGTTCGCGTGGGCGCTGCGGTGCAGCTTCCTACCGGACTCGAACTCGACCGTCGAGGAGAAGATCGAGAACATCGCTTTCCAGCGCATCGACCTGCGCGACGGTGCGACCTTCGAGCGCGACCGCCCCTACCTGGTCCCACTGATCGAGGAGCTCAAACTGCCGGCAGAGATCCGGGCGCGCGCCAACCCGAAGAGCTCGACCGGGCGTCTGGATGTCTTTACGCGCGTGCTCACTGACTGCAATCACCGCTTCGACGAGATCGCCGCCGGTTATGAGGGACGGCTGTACCTTGAGGTTGTCCCGCGCTCGTTCGCGATCCGGGTGAAGACCGGTCTGTCGCTGAATCAGGTGCGGCTCGTCCGCGGCGACGCGCGCCTGACCGATACGCGGATCGGTCAGGTACACCAGCAGTTTCCCTTGCTGTACCTGGACTCCCGGCCCTTGGGCGAATCTGAACTGTCGTTTGCCGACGGCCTTTTTTTGAGTCTCGACGTCTCCGGCTCAGCCGACGCTATCGTCGGCTACCGCGCGAAGCGCAACAGCCTGCCGATCGACCTGACACAGATCGGAGCACTCAAATGGCAGGACTTCTGGGATCCCGTTCATCCCGAGGCCGGCGGACGGATAGTGCTCGAGCCTGAGGTCTTCTATCTGTTGCTTAGCGCCGAGGGGGTCAGCATTCCCCCCGCGTATGCCGCCGAGATGCTCGCCTACGATCCTACGGCGGGCGAGCTGCGCACCCACTACGCGGGCTTTTTTGA
This sequence comes from Solirubrobacteraceae bacterium, assembly GCA_025451035.1. Lineage (GTDB taxonomy): Bacteria > Actinomycetota > Thermoleophilia > Solirubrobacterales > Solirubrobacteraceae > Palsa-744. The sequence continues at coordinate 467 of JANWLE010000012.1, read as the reverse complement.
CCCCGGCTTTGGGTACACGCGCAGCAGCTCAACCTACGGCAGCCGCGCGGCACTCGAGGTTCGCGCCCGCGACGTGTCCTTCATGGTCGAGCACCGCCAGCCTGTCTGCAAGCTGGCCTTTGAGCACATGGCGGGCGAGCCAGACGTGCTCTACGGCGAGGATGTGGGGTCCAACTACCAGGGACAGCAGACGATGCTGAGCAAGCATTTCGCCGAGCAGACCGCGGGTGTGCCGCGGCGAGCGCCGGCCGCCGCGCAGCAGACGCTCGAGTCGATGTCGCCCCCGCTGCAGTGAGCGCTTGCCGCGTGCGCTAGCCAGCGACAAGCGTGGCTGCGCGCCCTAGGGCGCCTTCGGCCTCGCGCACAGACTCGATGAAGATCTCCGTGCCGCGCAGCAGCAGCTTGCGTGAGATGACCAGCGGAGGCAGAAAGCGCGCCACGTTGCCGTAGTGGCCGCCGACCTCGAT